>CALBEY010000027.1 GCA_937888805.1 uncultured Burkholderiaceae bacterium | reverse complement strand
AAGTAGTCGCGAGGTGTGGTCATCGGTGGGTGAGCAGGCGGTGGCGCCTGCGGTGGCGCCTGCGGTGTCGCCTGCGGTGTTGCCTGCGGTGTCACCTGCGGTGCTGTTGGTCGATGATGAGTTCTTTGAGCAGCGTCTGGCTGCGCAGAGCACACGGGCGTTAAGTCAGTCTGAGCGAGTGAGGCCACTGCGAGAGACGAACTTGGCGTACATCATCTACACCTCGGGCAGCACCGGACTGCCCAAAGGCGTGGGCGTCTCATATGCCTCACAGGCGCAGTTATTGCAGCATCACGTCAGCGATCTCGCTATTACAACGGATAGCCGAGTGCTGCAGATGGCCGCACCAGGCTTTGATGTGGCGTCAGCGGAAATCGGCATGGCGTTGATTGCAGGCGCGGCTTTGGTGTTGCCAATTGGGCGCGATGTCACCGTGGGCGAAGAGCTGTTGGCGTTGTGCTTAGAGCACGAAGTCACGCACTTGATGGCCGTGCCCAGTGTGGTGGGCTCGCTAGAGGCCTCGGCCTTGCCTTTGTTGCAGTGCTTGGTGGTGGGTGGTGAGGTTTGTCAACCGGATCTGGTGCGTCGGTTTGCTGCGGGCCGTCGCATGATCAATGCTTACGGCCCAACCGAGACGACGGTTTGCGCCACCATGAGTGCGCCGCTAGATGTCTTGGCATACAGCGATGAGCATGTGCGCAGCGTGCCCATTGGGCGACCGATATGGAACACCCAAGTGTACGTGCTGGACGAGGGTTTGCAGCCGGTGGCGTTGGGTGGTTTTGGGGAGCTGTACATATCGGGTGCGGGTTTGGCGCGCGGTTACGCGGGGCGTTCGGGGTTGAGCGCGCAGCGATTCATTGCCAATCCGTATGGCGAGCCGGGTAGCCGGATGTATCGCACGGGCGACTTGGTTCGTTGGCGCGAGGACGGCAACCTAGAGTATTTTGGCCGTTCTGATTTCCAAGTGAAGATTCGCGGCTTTAGGATCGAGTTGGAAGAGATTTCCAATGCCATGACATTGGTGGACGGCATTTCTCAGGCCACTGTACAGGTCCGACAGTTAGCGGGTGAGCCACATCTGGTTGCTTATTTCACCCGTGAACAAACCCCTCTCACCCATGACCAGCAGGGCACTGACCCCCAATTAAATGTCAGCCATTTCAAGCATCTTTTTGATTCAATTTACCAGGGTAAGTCTGAGCTTACAGATGGTCTGCTGGACTTTTCTGGCTGGATGAGTAGTTATGATGGCCAACAAATACCGACATCGGAGATGCTCGAGTGGCGGCAAATGACACTGGAGCGGATCAGATCATTACGGCCACGCCGTGTCTTAGAAATTGGTTGTGGTAGCGGGTTGTTGTTATTAGGGTTGGCAGAACAGGTTGAGCGTTATGTTGGCACTGACTTTTCGAGCATTACGCTTAAAAAGCTTCAGGCAATCGTTGATGCTTCTGATTTGAAGAATGTTCAGTTGCATCAATTGTCGGCGCACGAGTCTTTGCCAGTGACCGAAGACGCTTTTGATGTTGTGATTATTAACTCCGTGGCACAGTACTTTCCCAGCGTTGATTATTTCGTGGGGGTTATTGCCGAAGCCGTCAAACAACTTAACGGTACTGGTGTTATTTTTCTCGGTGACGTGCGTATGTTGCCGTTGCTTGAAATGCAAAGCGCTTCTGTTGAGTATTTTCGTTTGGGTGACGATCAAACGGTTGAGGCGCTGAGCCACAACACACGTCAGCGCATCAAAGAAACGGATGAGTTGTTACTCGACCCCGCCATTTTTGTGCAGCTCAAAGCGCGCATTGATCAGATTACAGACGTAGAGCTGGCGATAAAGCGATCTGAACACCACAACGAGATGTCCCTATTTCGCTATGACGTTTTAATTCGAGTCGGTGAATCATCACGCACTGTTAATAAGCGTTTTGAGTCGATTGTCACCGATCCAGAGCATCGTTTTTCTGATCTTGATACGCTTAGGCAGCAATTGCAACTAAATCAGGAAGGGTTGATTGTTCGCGCTATTCCTAATGCAAGATTAATTGCCGATGCGCGTCTATATGATGTTTTGGAGAGCCTAGGGCGTTCTGGTTCACTTGAGATTTCTAAAGTTCAGCTCAAAGCATTAGTGGGTGAGATTGATCTAGTCACATCGCCGAGCCAAATCGAAAGTTTGGCTCGAGAGATGGGTTTTTCGACAGTCTTGATGTTTTCTCCGAACGATCCGCTGCGTTGCATCGATGCTTTCTTCGTACCGCTCGCGCACTCTTCTGATCTGGTTGGATTCCCTCTTTTACACCTGTACCGTGGTGACGTTGACAAGACTGTCGGGTTTTCATCTTTTGCCAACCAGCCTAGTGTCCGTGATGCACAACGTCTTTTTATTGTTAATTTGCGGGAGCGTTTGCAGGCGCAGCTGCCGGAGTACATGGTGCCGAGCAGTTATGTGGAGATGGGGGTGTTTCCGTTAACGCCGAACGGGAAGTTGGACACGCGGGCGTTGCCCGCGCCGCAGATCGTCGGTGAGCAGGATTACCGAGCGCCGGTCAGTGAGCACGAGAAGTTGGTGGCCAGTCTCTTTGAGTCGTTAACGGGTGCGAGTCGGGTGGGTCTTGATGACAGCTTCTTTGCGCTTGGTGGGCACTCATTGCTGGCGATGCGTTTGGTGGCCAAGGTTCGAGATGCGCTGGGTGTGGAGTTAGCGCTTCGGGAGCTGTTTATGCATCCGACGGTGCAGGGTTTGTCATCGGTGTTGTCATTGCTGGTGCTTGCGGCTGGGGATTCGCGCCCCGAGGTGATTGCCGGTGAAGGGGGGACAGGCCAACAGCGGGTGTTGTCTTATGGTCAGTTACGTCTGTGGGCGCTAGACCAGATTGAGTCAGGGACAGCCAGTTACAACATGCCGGCAGGTTTTCGGATAAGGGGTGAACTCGATGCGCGCGCGCTCGATCAAGCGTTGCGAGATGTGTTGGCACGCCATGAGCCGTTACGCACGGTGATCGTGCCGCTGGCCGATGGGGTGATCGGAGAGTTGCTGGCGTTAGACGAGCACCACGAGGTATTACGTATCGAAGATTGGCGTGAGCGCGCTGCTGATTTGGCGCAAATTCAGCGCAAGCTTGCGTTTGAGAGTGCGCGGTTATTTGATTTGTCGCGAGATGTGTTGTTGCGCAGCACGTTGTTACGGTTATCGAATGATGAGTACGTGCTGATTGTTGTGATGCACCATAGTGCGGGCGATGGGGTTTCGATACCGCTATTTATACGGGACTTGGGCCTTGCGTACGAGGCCAGGTGCCAGGGTGTTGCGCCGAGTTTTGCGGCGTTGCCGATCCGTTATGCGGATTACGCGGCGTGGCAGCGTCGTTGGTTTGAGGGCAGTGGAGCGCTAGATCGTCAGCTGTCGTATTGGCGGGATCGGTTATCAGGGGCGCCGGACTTGTTGAGTTTGCCAACTGACCACGTCAGGCGCGCCAAACGCAGTCGGCAGAGCGGTTGTGAGCCGATACATTTGGATGAGGCGGTATCCAAGGGCGTGCAGTTGTTGGCCCGAGCTCATGAGACGACAGCGTTTGGGGTTTTGGTGGCGCTATACGGGGCGCTATTAAGCCGCCTGTCACGCCAAGACGATGTGGTGATTGGTTTTCCAGTGGCGGGTCGGGGCACAACGCAGGTGGAGGACTTGGTTGGATTTTTTGTCAACACGCTGCCATTGCGCCTGAATTTGAAGGCTCATCAGACGGTTGCGGCTGTGTTGGGTCTGGCGCGAGAGGCGGTGTTAGAAGCGTTGACGCATCAAGATGTGCCGTTTGAGCGGATGGTTGAGGATTTAACCGATACGCGCTCGTTGTTACATACACCGATCTTTCAAGCGATGATGGCCTGGCAGACACCTTCGGCGCAAGAGCAGTTTTTAAGCGAGAGGCTGGCTGTGGAGTCCCTGCAAGCTGCTTTACCACAGGTCAAATTTGATTTGACGCTGTCGCTTGGTCTGCAGGCAGATGGATCGATCGCGGGCGAATTGGAGTATGACCGTTCGTTATTTAAGGCATCGACGGTGCAGTCGTGGGCGCGCC
>CALBEY010000026.1 GCA_937888805.1 uncultured Burkholderiaceae bacterium | reverse complement strand
GTTGGTGCTGGTGTTGGTGCCGGCGCAGGCGTCGGCTTCGCCTGAACCGCAGGCGCACTTTCCACTTTGGCTTCAGTGGCTGCCGCGGCACCGCCAGCAGCCCCCGCCTTCACGTGCAAAAGCACGTCACCCATGTTGATCTTGTCACCGACTTTGACATCGATCTTGGTGATCACGCCACCTGAAGTGGCTGGAATCTCCATCGAAGCCTTATCGGACTCCACCGTGATCAAGCTGTCTTCGGCACTGATGGTATCACCGACTTTAACCAGCACTTCAATCACTTCCACATCTTTGAAATCACCGATATCCGGCACAGCAATGGCGGTCAGGTCACTCATGTCTCATCTCCTCACTCGCGCGTCGATTAAGCGTACGCCGGGTTAACTTTATTGGGATTGATCTTGTACTGGGCAATGGCCTTAGCCGGTACATCAGCTGACAGCTTGCCTTCTTTAACCAAGGCATTCAAGGTCGCCAACACCACAAAGTGGCGATCGACTTCGAAGTGCTCACGCAACTTGGCGCGGAAATCCGATCGCCCAAAGCCGTCAGTGCCCAAGACCTTGTAGTGACGTCCCTCTGGCATGTATGGCCTGATTTGATCAGCAAAAATTTTCATGTAGTCCGTTGACGCCACGATTGGTCCCTCAGTATCGGCCAACTGCTGCGTCACAAAAGGCACCTTTGCTTTTTCTTTGGGGTGCAACATGTTAAAGCGCTCGCAATCCATACCGTCGCGGCGCAGCTCAGTCAAACTCGTGGCACTCCAAACATCGGCTTGGACATCCCAATCTTTCTCGAGCAATTCAGCAGCCGCCAAGACCTCGCGCAAAATCGTGCCAGAGCCCATGAGCTGAGCCCGCAACGCTGTTTTAGCCCGCGGCTTGCTTGAGGGGCGAATCTTATAAAGACCCTTCAAAATAGCCGCCTCGTCACCCTTTTTAAGGCCAGGCTGCGCGTAGTTCTCGTTCATCAAGGTGATGTAGTAATACACGTTCTCTTGATCTTCGACCATGCGCTTTAAGCCATGCTGAACAATCACCGCCACCTCATGCGCGAAGGTTGGGTCATAAGACACGCAATTGGGAATGGTTGACGCCAACAAATGACTGTGACCATCCTCGTGCTGAAGACCTTCACCATTGAGCGTGGTGCGACCCGCCGTGCCACCAAGTAAGAACCCCCGAGCTTGCATGTCGCCAGCAGCCCAAGCCAAATCACCTATACGCTGAAAACCGAACATCGAGTAATAGATAAAGAACGGAATCATGATTCGGTTATTGGTCGAATACGACGTGGCCGCTGCAATCCAAGAACTGAAAGCCCCCGCCTCGTTGATGCCCTCTTGCAAGAGCTGGCCATCAGCTGACTCTTTGTAATACATCACTTGGTCTTTATCGACAGGCGTGTACTTTTGACCTTCAGGCGCATAAATACCAATTTGCCGAAACAAACCTTCCATACCAAAAGTACGCGACTCGTCAGCCAAAATAGGCACCACACGAGGACCAATTTCTTTGTCACGAAGAATCTGGTTTAAGCCTCGCACAAACGCTTGCGTCGTCGAAATCTCGCGGCCTTCAGCCGTGGGATCCAAAATGGGACGGAAGACTTCGAGCAAAGGCGCTTTCAAGCTTTCGTCAGCCTTGGTGCGGCGCTTGGGCAAGTAACCACCCAAGGCTTTGCGTTGTTCGTGCAGATAAATCATTTCAGGCGAATCTTCGGCCGGCTTAAAGTAAGGAATCGCCGCCAACTGATCATCAGGCACAGGAATGTTGAAACGATCACGAAACTCGCGGATCGATTCCAGATCAAGTTTCTTTTGTTGGTGGGCTGGATTTTTACCTTGGGCGACGTGACCCAAGCCGTAGCCTTTGATCGTCTTGGCCAAAATAACGGTTGGCTGGTCAGGGTGCTTGGTCGCTGCGTCAAAAGCCGCAAACACCTTGTGGGGATCATGACCGCCACGATTCAAGCGCCAGATGTCCTCGTCACTCATGCGCGAAACCATCTCTAGCAACTTAGGGTGTTTACCGAAAAAGTGATCACGCACAAACTTGCCATCATTGGCTTTGAAAGCCTGGTATTCACCATCGACAGCCTCCTCCATGACTTTGCGCAAAATGCCTTCTTTGTCGCTAGCCAACAAGGGATCCCAGTAACCACCCCAAATGAGCTTGATCACATTCCAACCACTACCGCGGAAGTCACCCTCAAGTTCTTGGATAATTTTGCCGTTGCCGCGCACTGGACCATCCAAGCGCTGCAAGTTGCAATTGATCACAAAGATTAAGTTATCCAGCTTTTCGCGGGCTGCCAAACTGATCGCACCCAATGACTCAGGCTCATCCATTTCGCCATCACCACAAAACACCCAAACTTTGCGCTTGCTGGTGTCAGCAATGCCACGCGCATGCAAGTACTTCAAAAACCGCGCCTGATAAATCGCCATCAATGGGCCCAAACCCATCGAAACGGTTGGAAACTGCCAGAACTCAGGCATTAACTTGGGATGGGGGTAAGAAGACAGGCCTTTGCCATCGACCTCTTGGCGAAAATTATCCAACTGATCTTCAGTCAAACGTCCCTCAAGGTAAGCACGGCCATAAACGCCAGGCGAAGAGTGGCCTTGGAAATACACCAGGTCACCACCATGCTCAGGCGTGTCGGCATGCCAAAAGTGGTTCTGTCCACAACCAATCATGGTGGCCAACGACGCAAACGAGGCAATGTGACCACCGAGATCCCCACCATCAGGCGGATTGTGCTTATTGGCTTTGACCACCATCGCCATGGCATTCCAACGAATGTAGCTGCGAATCTTGGCTTCAAGCTCTAAATTACCAGGGTGTGTCGGCTCGAGCCCTGCAGGAATCGTGTTTTGATAAGCGGTATTGGCAGAATAAGGCAGATCGGTCCCGGAGCGACGCGCCAAATCAATCAAACGTTCCAACAAGAAATGCGCGCGCTCTGGCCCTTCTCTGTCTAGGACGGCAGCTAGCGCATCCATCCACTCTTGCGTCTCCAGCGAGTCCGGATCGTTGGCAGCATCAAATGCCATTGCGGAATTGGCCATTGCTATCTCCTCTGTTGTCACGCTAGCCGCCAGCGAAGGCATTGAGCGTAAATCTGTGTTTAAGGGCATTCTATGAGCAGTCTCAAATCACAGCAACAAAATTTTCATCATTTGAATAGACTTTTTATATCGTGAAATATGAGTCACTCTAAAAATCCCATTTTTGGGTTAATTACCATTCTCGCTAGTCAAAGCAGATGATTCACCAGCGTCATGTCAGAACGTCGTAAAATCAAAAAAATATTTTCAAAGACACCAAAGGCCGATGCGACCGCCACAAAAATCGGTAATTTCCACCCCCTTCCAAGAACACGCCCATCTTCGAAGGCGGCGATGGTACTGGCTGGCACCTGTCATGGTGCTAGCTCTCTATGCGCTGGTCATGGGTGCTTTTTTCTGGCTACAGCAAATCCGCGAAGACAGCGTGATGTTTGTGACCATCGATCAAGAGTTGCGCCAGCAACAATTGCTGTGGGTGGTGATCGCGCTGTCCGTGGTCATTGTCATCGCACTTTTAGCGCTCTGGCGCTACACCAAACACCGCACCCAAACCGAAGCGGCGCTGGTTGCTGAAACCGCTTTTCGGCGCGCCATGGAAAACTCCATGTCCACTGGCATGCGTGTGCTCGATCTTGAAGGCCGGATCGCCTATGTCAACCCAGCCTTTTGTCGAATGATTGGATGGAACGAGGCCGATCTGATCGGACGCAGACCGCCCTTCCCCTACTGGGTACCCGGCCAACATGAATCTCATCGGCAAACACTTGACGCCGTTATTTCCGGCAAGACACCGAGTAGCGGTATTGAGTTAGAAGCGCAACGGCGAGACGGCTCACGATTCACCGCCCGTATGTATGTGTCACCGCTACTGGCACCCGACGGCAGCCAAATCGGTTGGATGACCTCCATGACCGACATTACCGAGCCACGTCGTATTCGAGAAGCACTAACCGCTGCCCACGAACGCTTCATGACTGTTTTAGAAAGTTTAGATGACGCCATATCAGTGACCGCTGACATCGCAGATGGCATGGAACTCTTGTTTGCCAACCGCACCTATCGAAGTCTATTTGGCGCCCTAACCAATGGACACCAAGAACTATTGGCCGGTCGACGGGGTCGTTATACCGATGAGTCCGTTGAGATCTACTCACCGCACGTGGAGCGCTGGTTCGAAGTACAACACCGAACCCTGGCTTGGACCGACGGTCGGCGCGTGCGCATGCAAGTGGCGCGCGACATCACCGATCGACGTCGCCATGAAGAAGCGTCACAACTTCAGCAAGAAAAAATTCAGCTCACCAGCCGCTTGACCACCATGGGCGAAATGGCCTCTTCATTGGCGCACGAACTCAACCAACCGCTCACGGCCATCAGTAACTACAGTATGGGAGCCGTGGCCATGGTCAAATCGGGACAGGTTGACCCCGAGCGCCTGTTGACCGCCTTAGAAAAGGCCGCTGCTCAAGCCCAACGCGCCGGCAAGATCATCAGTCGAATTCGTGATTTTGTTAAACGTAGCGAGCCTCAAAGACAAGCCATCGATATCCACGTCATCATCGAAAACGCCATCAGCTTGGCTGAAATCGACGCCCGCAAACGCGGTATCGAAATTGAACACGAGCCGCTTGAAAACCTACCCTCGGTTTTGGCAGACCCCATCTTGATTGAGCAAGTTTTGCTGAATTTGATTAAAAATGGCATTGAAGCCATGGATCAAAGCGCAAGTCGCGTTCTCAAGGTCAGCGTCCGTCAGCAACAAAACGCCATTGAAGTTGCCGTTATTGATTCAGGCCACGGCGTATCTGACCCCGACCGACTGTTTGAGCCGTTTTTCAGCACCAAGTCAGAGGGGTTGGGCATGGGCTTGAATATTTGTCGTACCATTATTGAGTCGCATCACGGTCAGCTCTTGGCCACGAACAACCCAGAAGGCGGCACAACCTTCCGGTTCACGCTACCATGTGCATCGACAGACGCTCAAAGCAGTGCCTTAGAAGCTGCCCAAGCGAATAAAACCAATGAGGAGTTCCCCGCATGAACCTGCCGACAACTGCCAGCACTGTTTACATCGTTGACGATGACGAGGCCGTGCGTGATTCATTGCGTTGGTTGCTCGAAGCCAACACCTATCGCGTCAAAGCCTTTGCCAGTGCCGAAGCGTTTCTGTCCGAATACCGTGAAGACCAACCGGGTGTTTTGATTGTGGACGTTCGCATGCCAGGCATGAGCGGACTACAACTGCAAGAAGAACTCATCAACAGAAAATCACTGATGCCAGTGGTATTTATCACCGGACACGGTGACGTACCCATGGCCGTGAACACCATGAAAAAAGGCGCGGTCGACTTTTTAGAAAAGCCATTTAACGAAACTGACTTGCGCGAGATCGTCTCACGAATGTTCGAACAAGCCAACGACAACTTGCAAAAGCTCACTGCTCAACGCGAGCACGAAGCCATGCTTGGACGCTTGACCGCACGCGAACAGCAGGTGCTCGAACGCATCGTGGCTGGTCGATTAAACAAACAAATCGCTGACGACCTCGGTATCAGCATTAAAACCGTTGAGGCCCATCGCGCCAACATCATGGAAAAACTTCAGGTCACGACCGTGGCCGACTTGATGAAAGTTGCTCTCGCCGCTGAGCCCAACAAATGACAGTACGCAGTGACAAAGCGGCTAACGTCGTGACGATCAGCGAAACGAACACAACAAACGCAACCATCATTGATGGTAAGCAACTGGCGGCTCAAATTCGAGAGCAAGTGCGCCTTGACACCCTGACACTCAACGGCAAAGGCATCAAACCAGGCCTAGCAGTCATACTTGTTGGCGAAGACCCCGCTTCAGCCGTTTACGTTAAAAACAAAGTGGCCGCCTGTTCAACCGCCGGATTTCATTCTGAATTACAACGCTACCCCGCCACCATCACCGAATCCGAACTCTTGGGTCACATCAGGGCGCTTAACGCCAACAAAAACATCCATGGCATCTTGGTGCAGCTGCCCTTACCAAAACACATCGACGCCCATCACGTGATCGAAACCATTGCTGCCGACAAAGACGTTGACGGCTTTCATATCAGTAACGCCGGTCTATTGATGACGGGCAACCCGCTTTTTAGGCCCTGCACACCCTACGGCGTCATGAAAATGCTCGAGGCCTACAACGTTTCACCTTGGGGTGCGCACGCTTGCATTGTGGGCGCCAGCAACATCGTGGGCAAACCCATGGCCATGTTGCTACTGGCTGCCGGTGCCACGGTCACCATCTGCAACTCAAAAACGCAAGACCTCGCCCATCACACCCGCCACGCCGACATCTTGGTTGTCGCCACCGGCCGCCCCAACATGATCACCGCAGACATGATCAAACCCGGTGCCACCGTCATCGACGTGGGCATCAATCGCCTACCCGACGGCAAACTGTGCGGTGACGTTAACTTCGAATCCGCCAAAACAATCGCCAGCGCCATCACCCCAGTGCCCGGCGGCGTTGGTCCCATGACCATTGCCATGCTATTGGTCAACACCCTAGAAGCAGCCCAACGATCCCAAGCGGTTTAACAACGCGAAGACAGAGCGCCAGAACGGGGGGCAATCCGCTGCCAGTCAGTTCCGCTTTAAAACGGCACTAGTCAGCAAGCCGCCAGTCTGCCATCCTCAAACCATCAGTTAGCCTCGCATACTGCAGAAAAAAATCAGCTGATCAAAGCGACACCACTGCAACTAAAGCAGCACCATTCAAAAATCCAATCCCCCGAATCCACCCAGTAGTAACAGGGTCATGCCACACCGCCCTCAAAAGATCATTACACTTTAGTCACAGCACTGATTTAGCAGCAACAGCAATCTATCAGCCAAACACAGAAGCCACCGATCCAATGACGCAGACCAACCAAACGCCCGCCACATCCAGCGCAGACCTAACCAACAACCCATTGATGGTGCCGATCAGTCAGTTGATCGACTACTCAGCCATCGAGCCAGCACATGTGGCGCCAGCCATTGAAGCTTTGTTGAAATCAGCACGCGCGGCCATTGATGCCGCTGCTAACCCCAAACTGCCAGCCATTTGGGAAGAAGTGGTCACACCCATGGACAACGCCAATGAACCGCTATCGCGTGCTTGGTCAGCCGTTGGTCACTTAAAGTCGGTAGTTAACACCCCAGAGCTCAGACAAGCCTATAACGACATGCTGGGGCCTGTTAGCGAGTTTTCAACTTGGGTTGGGTTACACGAAGGCCTCTTCAAACAATACAAACGCCTGCAAGCGTGTCCGGACTTTCTATCCTGGCCCGCCGTGCGCCAACGTGTCATTGAATTGGCGATCCGCGACTTTCGTCTAAGCGGCGTCGAACTCGAAGGCCAAGATCGCGTGCACTTTGCAGAAAACGCCGAACGCCAATCACAAGTCTCGCAAAAGTTCTCAGAAAACGTGCTCGACGCCAACGACGCTTGGTCACACACCGTTGAAAACCTCCGCGATCTCGACGGTATCCCCAAAGACGCTATTGAAGCCTTCAAAAACGCCGCAGACGCAGACGCCGAGATCGACACCTCACAAGGTGATCGCTACAAAATCACACTCAAGATGCCCAGTTACCTGCCTGTGATGCAGTACGGCACCAATCGGGCCTTGCGTCACAAGCTTTACAAAGCCTACGCCACCCTAGCCTCAGACCAAGGCGACACGCAGTACGACAACTCAGCCCTGATTGAAGAATCATTGTCTTTGCGCGCTGAAAACGCCAAGCTGCTCGGCTTTAACCATTTCGCCGCCTTGCAACTTGAAACCCGCATGGCTGATACTGCCGATCAAGTGCTTAACTTTTTGCGTGAACTCGCCACACGCGCTCTGCCATTTGCCCATCGCGACCTAGAAGAACTCAAAGCCTTTGCGGCCAAAGAACTTCAACTCGATCCCCTTGAGCCTTGGGATGTCGCTTTCGCCTCAGAAAAGCTGCGTCAGGCCAAATACGCCTACTCAGAAGATGAAGTGAAGCAGTACTTCACTGAGCCCAAAGTCGTTCAAGGCCTGTTTGACTTGGCGAGTCACTTGTTCTCAGTGACCCTAACCGACATTGACATGCCCACCTGGCACGAAGACGTCAGGGCCGC
>CALBEY010000025.1 GCA_937888805.1 uncultured Burkholderiaceae bacterium | reverse complement strand
TGGGTTGACAGTCGTTATTGGGATCAGGCGCAGCAGGAGCTGTCTGGCACAGCTATAGCATTACAACGGACGTCCTCAAGCATAGACAGTGGCTATGTGTCATGGCTTGCGAGCCATTTAACGGCCAATGCCGTGTTGGCCGTTGACGGACGAACCCTTTCTTTAAGCGCCTTTGAAGCGCTTAAAGAACAGCTCGGAACCATGGTTGCCACTAAACTTGATCTCGATATTGCCAGCCAGATCTGGGCCAATCGACCGGCCTTGCCGCATGCGCCCGTTTGGGCCTTGCCCGATGCCTTTGCGGGTGATTCTCGAACCAATAAACTAGCCCAAGTACGCTCGCAAATGAAAGCCTTACGGGCAGACTATCATTTTATTTCCACCCTTGATGACATTGCTTGGGTACTTAATTTGCGGGGCAGTGACGTTGAATTCAACCCAGTGTTTCTATCGCATTTGTTGATCAGTCCTGAGCAAGCGACTTTGTTTGTTGCCCTTGAAAAAGTCAGTGACACGCTTGCAGCCGAATTGTTGGCTGATGGCGTGGTCGTGGCGGACTATTCGCTGGCCTTCGAACAACTCGCTGCTTTGCCGCATACCACTCGCTTGTTGGTTGACCCCAAGCGAACCACGTGTCGCTTTGCACAAGCCACTTCAGCCCAAATCGTGCGATCGTTAAACCCATCGACACGGCTGAAGGCTCGCAAAAATGAATGCGAACTGGCACATTGGCGTCAAACCATGGTGGCTGACGGGCAGGCTTTGTGTGAGTTTTTTGCATTACTCGAGCAAGCCATCGAGGCGCGCGCTGAGTCGCCCTTCAAAGAAAACATGATTGACCAGTGGGTGACACAGGCGCGTAGCCACCAGCCTGGGTTTGTGGGTCCGAGTTTTGCGACGATTGCCGCTTTTAATGCCAATGGTGCGATGGCGCACTATCGGGCAACTGAGGCCAATGCGGTGCTCATCGAAGGCGATGGTCTGTTGCTGATTGACTCCGGTGGACAGTACCTAGGCGGCACAACCGACATCACCCGCATGGTGCCGGTGGGAGAGCTGTCCGAGGCGCAGCGCAGTGACTGCACAGCGGTCCTACAAGGCATGATTGCCCTGTCTAGACTGCGTTTTCCGAGCGGCACACCTGCACCCCTGATTGATGCCGTGGCGCGAGCCCCCTTGTGGCAGCATGGCCTAGACTATGGGCACGGCACAGGACATGGCGTGGGTTACTTTTTAAATGTCCATGAGGGACCTCAGGTGCTGTCTTATCGCGCGCCTTCGAGCGCCGACATGGCCCTGTTAGAAGGCATGGTGACATCCAACGAGCCGGGGCTGTATCGAACCGGTCAGTGGGGTGTTCGAATTGAAAACTTGGTTTGTTGCCAGGCGGTTGCGGCAACTGATTTTGGTGAGTTTTTGGCGTTTGAAACCTTAACGTTATGTCCCATTGATACCCGTTGCTTTGTACTTGAGCAACTGCGGCCTGACGAGCGACAATGGTTAAATGACTACCATCAGGTGGTTCGTGATCGTTTATCGCCCGGCTTATCGCCTAACGCTTTGCGTTGGTTATTCGCTCGAACGCAGTCCCTACCGTTATAATCCAAATTTCCCGCGAACGCCCTTAATACCGGCGTACGATTTATGACCAAATATGTTTTCGTAACAGGTGGTGTGGTTTCCTCTCTTGGCAAGGGGATTGCCGCAGCGTCGTTGGCTGCCATCCTTGAGTCACGTGGTTTGCAGGTCACGATGCTCAAGCTTGACCCTTACATCAACGTCGATCCGGGCACCATGAGCCCGTTTCAGCATGGTGAAGTGTTCGTGACTGAAGACGGGGCTGAAACCGACCTCGATCTTGGCCACTACGAGCGCTTCATCTCAACGAAGATGCGCAAGGCCAATAATTTCACGACCGGGCAGATTTATGAATCTGTCCTGCGCAAAGAGCGTCGCGGCGATTATCTCGGCAAAACCGTGCAGGTGATTCCTCACATCACCAACGAAATCCAAGATTTTATTGTCCGTGGTGCGACCCAAGCTTGGGACGGTGCAACCGATGTGGCGATTGTTGAAATCGGTGGCACGGTCGGTGACATTGAATCGTTACCGTTTCTTGAAGCGGTGCGCCAAATGAGTTTGCGATTGGGACGCCATCAAACCGCATTCGTGCATTTGACGCTGGTGCCCTTTATTGCCACTGCCGGTGAGCTGAAGACCAAGCCCACCCAGCACTCGGTTCAGAAACTTCGCGAGATTGGCATCATTCCGAATGCGCTGCTTTGCCGCGCTGACCGGCCCGTACCGGATGATGAGCGTGCCAAAATTTCAATGTTTTCCAATGTGCCCCTAGACGCGGTGATTTCCGTTTGGGATGCGCATTCCATTTATGCCATTCCTGGCATGTTGCACCGTCAAGGATTAGACAACCTCATTTGTGAAGTCTTGGGTCTAAATCAGCCCGAAGCTGACCTGTCAATGTGGGATACCATGCTCGATGCGCTTGCGCACCCTGATCACACGGTGCGAATCGCCATGGTCGGAAAATACGTGGACCTGACCGAGTCGTATAAATCCCTCACGGAAGCGCTGACCCACGCCGGTATGCACACACGATCTAAAGTTGATGTCACTTACATTGACTCCGAAGAAGTGGACTCACATGGCACGGATGTGTTGCGTGATTTTGATGCGATTTTGGTGCCTGGCGGATTTGGCAAGCGTGGCACGGAAGGCAAGATCAAAGCCATCAGATACGCCCGCGAAAACAATGTCCCGTATCTCGGTATCTGTTTGGGTATGCAACTCGCGGTGGTTGAGTTTGCGCGGCACATGGCCCAGCTCGGGGGCGCGAACAGCACGGAATTTGACCCAGGCTCGCCTCACCCAGTGGTCGCTTTGATCACCGAGTGGATGGATCGAGAGGGGAAGTCTGAGGTTCGTTCGGCAGACTCGGATCTTGGTGGCACCATGCGTAAAGGCTCACAAAAATGCCCCGTCAAGCCTGACACGTTGGCGAGTCGCATTTACGGCTCACAAGTCAACGAGCGACATCGCCACCGTTATGAGGTCAACAACGTGTATGTGCCGCGACTAGAAGCCGCTGGCTTGGTGATCAGTGCTCGCACGCCGACGGAAAACTTGCCGGAGATCATGGAGTTGCCTGGCCACCCTTGGTTTATGGGTGTTCAGTTCCATCCAGAGTTCACCTCAACCCCAAGGGACGGTCATCCGCTCTTTACTGGTTTTGTGCGGGCGGCATTGGCCTATCAAGCGCTTCGCCAAGAATCATCTGGCATGGGGGCTGCTCAATGAAGCTGGCCGGGTTTGACGTTGGCAATGACAAGCCCTTTTTTTTGATTGCAGGTCCTTGCGCCATTGAGTCTCGCCAAATGGCGTTTGATACCGCAGGGCAGCTCAAAGAAATCACAGCTGCCCTTGGTATCCCTTTTATCTACAAAAGCTCCTTCGACAAGGCCAACCGCAGTTCATCGCGCTCATTTCGCGGGCTCGGCATGGCACAGGGTCTTCAGATCTTGGCTGATGTGCGTGCTGAATTGGGTGTGCCGGTTCTGACGGATGTGCACGACATCAGTCAGATTAAGCCGGTTGCTGAAGTGGTTGACGTATTGCAGACACCGGCTTTTTTGTGTCGTCAAACAGACTTCATACAGGCCTGCGCCCTGAGCGGTAAACCAGTGAATATAAAAAAGGGCCAATTTTTGGCGCCTGAAGACATGTTGCAGGTTGTGAATAAAGCCCGTGATGCGGCCGAGAAAGCAGGCGTCGTGGCTGATGTCATGGTTTGTGAGCGGGGTGCTTCGTTCGGTTATCACAACTTGGTCTCTGACATGCGCTCGCTGGCGATCATGCGGCAAACAGCATGTCCAGTGGTGTTTGATGCCACGCACTCTGTCCAGTTGCCTGGTGGACAGGGGACGTCTTCGGGTGGTCAGCGCGAATTTGTGCCTGTCTTGGCCCGGGCTGCCATAGCCGTCGGGGTCGCCGGTATATTTATGGAAACCCATCCAACGCCAGATCAGGCTCTTTCAGATGGCCCCAATGCGGTGCCTCTGGATCGGATGGCCGCTTTATTGAACACACTGGTTAACCTAGACCGAGTGACCAAATCAGCGGGCTATTTGGAAGACACATTTTAATTTAGATCGTTTTTAGGAACTTATGATGAGCTCAATCGTTGATATTATCGGCCGTGAAATCTTGGACTCACGGGGCAACCCCACTGTTGAATGCGATGTGTTGCTGGAGTCTGGCGCGATGGGACGGGCGTCGGTGCCGTCTGGGGCATCAACGGGTAGTCGCGAAGCCGTTGAACTGCGTGACGGTGATAAGGCTCGCTATTTGGGTAAAGGTGTTTTGCGTGCGGTTGAAAACGTCAACACTGAGATTTCTGAAGCGGTGATGGGACTTGATGCCCAAGAGCAAACATTTATTGACCGTACCCTGATTGATCTCGACGGTACTGAAAACAAGTCGCGTTTGGGTGCCAATGCTATCTTGGCGGTCAGCATGGCTGTGGCCCGTGCGGCGGCCGAAGAGTCTGGCTTGTCCTTGTATCGCTACTTTGGTGGCAGCGGCCCCATGAGCATGCCTGTGCCAATGATGAACGTGATCAATGGTGGCGCGCACGCTAACAATTCGCTGGATCTGCAAGAACTCATGATTTTGCCGCTCGGTGCAAAGTCTTTCCGCGAGGCCGTGCGCATGGGGGCGGAGACGTTCCATGCCCTTAAAAAGCTCATCGATGAGCAAGGCATGTCAACGGCTGTGGGCGATGAGGGCGGGTTTGCGCCAAGCGTACAAAACCACGAGGCGGCCATCGAGTTGATTTTGCGCGCAATAGAAAATGCCGGTTATGAGCCTGGAACTCAAATCGCCCTTGGCCTTGATTGTGCTGCGACAGAGTTTTATAGCGATGGGCAGTATCACTTGAAAGGTGAGGGCAATCTGTCGCTATCGTCTGAAGGCTTTGCTGATTTGCTATCGACATGGTGTGACAAGTACCCCATCATTTCGATTGAAGACGGCATGGCAGAAAACGATTGGGAAGGTTGGAAAATTTTGACTGAAAAGCTCGGTAAAAAGATACAGTTGGTCGGCGATGATTTGTTTGTGACCAACACAAAAATTCTAAAGCAAGGCATTGATCAACAGATCGCCAATTCCATTCTGATCAAAATCAATCAGATTGGTACCCTGACTGAAACATTTGCCGCGATCGAAATGGCCAAACGCGCGGGTTACACGGCTGTCGTTTCTCATCGCTCAGGCGAAACCGAAGACGCCACGATTGCTGATATTGCAGTGGCCACAAACGCCATGCAAATCAAAACAGGCTCCATGTCACGGTCTGACCGCATGGCCAAATACAATCAGCTGTTACGTATCGAAGAAGAACTCGCTGAGGTGGCAACTTACCCTGGGCGAGATGCTTTTTATAACCTTCGCTAGCTCTGGACTGATGCGGCTGCTCTTCCTAACCCTACTCGCTTTGTTCTTGCTGATCCAGTACCCGCTCTGGTTTGGTCAAGGCGGCTGGTTTGCTGTGTGGGAGCTGGAACAAAAGGTTGCCGAGCAGCGCACGGTCAACGAAGGTATTCGCCAGCGCAATCTCGCCATGGAGGCCGAAGTCGAAGACTTGCGTGTGGGCACCCAAGCCATTGAGGAAAGGGCCAGAACGGATCTCGGCTTGATGTTGGACGAAGAGGTTTATGTTCAGATCTTATCGCCCGAGGTGCCGCCTAAGGAACCCGCTCAAATCGTGACACCGAGCCGTTAGTGTTCAGCGGGCGATCGCTGATGGATTTATAGCGGGTTCAATGTGACACAAGCCCTGGGGTTTTGGGTGCGGTGACTTTGCATCACCGCTTGGTGATGGCTAGCAATGGCAATCGTAGGCATAAAAAAACGAATCACGGGTGTGACAGGCTGATGTTGCAGGGTCACGCTCACACGCAGGAAATTAGCCGCTGAAATGGACTGACCTGATCTCGGTCCTTGCCCATCGGCCCAGCCTTTGGCAACAAATCGTCTGTGTTGTTCGGCGATGTGATCGTGTCGAATAACCTCTTGGCCAAGGTGTTGACTCAAGCGCCTGTCTTTGAATTCTTTGATGAGTTGACTCACGCTGTCCTTGACGCAAATCCGAATTTCGCCGCGCATTCGCGATGATCGGTGTTGCTTCATGTGTCGTTCAACGGACTCGGTACGACCGCCTGTCATGCTTGCAAAGAGCGTCGCTTGTTGCGCCAAGAGAGCGAGCTCTTGGCGCGTGCTGTGCCATCCCGAAACGTCAATGGCAAGTAAACCCAGCCAGATGAGTGGCAGTGAAACAATGGACCACTCGATTAAGGCGTGACCGGCTTGGTGTTGTTTGGGGATGCGTGATTTCAGCATCACGCAAGCTTGCGCTGACGTGCATGCGAAGTCTATTCGCACATCCACGGACTAATGCAGTGTTGGCCTGCTATCGGGTAAACCTGACTCAAACAGCGCGGTTGCGTCAATCGGATCAAAGACATAAGGCGTGCCACAAAACTCGCAAGTCACCGTCACTTGACCCTGTTCCTTGACGATGCTGTTGACTTCATCAGCACCCAACGAGCGCAACATCCCGGCCACGCGCGCCCTGTCGCAACCGCAACGCCAAACAATGGGCATTTCTTCAAGGCTGATGATTGGCGTCTCCCAAAACAAGCGGTGCAGCAAGGTGTCGGTCGAAATAGACACCAACTCTTCGCTGGAAATGGTTTCACAAATGGCCTCAGCGGTTTGCCATGATTGCGCCGCTTGAGCCTCATCGACCGTTTCTTGGCCACCATCATGCGGCATGCGTTGCAGCAGCAAGCCAGCAACACGATCGGGTCGCGCCGAAAGCCAAATGCGCGTGAGCAATTGTTCGGATTGATGCATGTAGTCTTCGAGCACTTCAGCCACCGTCTCGCCACGCAAAGGCACAACACCTTGATAAGGCTGCCGCGTGGGTTGGTCTTTGGGTGGATTGAGAATCACCACAAACCGACCTTGTTGATCGGCATTGAGTAATGCTTGCAGGCCTGTCTCAAAAGCCGCTGGCTCGCGCCTGAGTTTGACGGTGGCTCGAATCGTCATGTCGTGCCGACATTCAACAACCAGTAGTTTGACGGCACCCTGGCCCTGCATTTGAAGTAACAGTGCACCATCGAACTTAAGGTTCGCTGCCAACAGTGTCGCGGCGGCCACCAACTCGCCGAGCAGCTGCAGCACGGCTTCAGAATTGCTTTGGTGGGTGATGGCGTTTTGCCATGCTTGATCGATCGAAGTGGCAATCACTCGAGCGCTTTTGTTTTGCAGTAGGAATTTTTTGATTCGATCGTTGTCGTTCATCAGCCGATCCGTTTGAGCGATTTGGCGAAATGCTGAGCACGCTCTTGGTAATTGGCGTTGTTCTTGTGCATTTGGGTGATTTCTTCCTCACTAAGCGTTCGCATGATCTTGCCGATGCCAATGACCAGACTACCGTCAGGAATGATCCGTCCTTCAGGCACAATCGCGCCGGCACCGATCAAACAGTTTTTACCAATCACGGCATGATTCAGAACGATGGCTTGCATGCCGATTAAAGAGCCACTGTGAATGGTGCAACCGTGCAACATGGCTTGATGACCGACGGTGACATTCTCATGAATGATCAGTGGCGTATCGCTGTCAACGTGCAAAACAGCACCTTCTTGAACGTTGGATCCCGCCCCAACAGAGATGGTTGTGTTGTCGCCTCGGATACTGACGTTTGGCCAGATACTGGCTTTGGGTCCAACGCGGACATCTCCGATAATAATGGCAGACTCAAATACCCAAGCGCTAGGGTCAATTTGTGGAATGAGGTGGTCGAGTTGATAGAGTGCCATTTGTGCTGCCAAAGGAGAGGGTGAAACGAAATTTCAGGTCAGCGCAGTGGGCGTGACGCTGAAACGAGTGGTGCTGAGGGCATAAAGTCAATATCTGCGAGTTTCAACCGTTTGTTCCAAGCCTGTCTCAAGGGTTGATCAACCTGATCGTGTTCAATGTGGTCAATGAACCCGGTTTTGATGAGCAAAGTTTTGGGCGGTTGAGCCGATAGTGAATCAATAGCCTCCATTATAAAGCCTCTGACCTTGAGGCTGATGTCGTGGCGCCAATTCGGTTGGTGGGTTGCTGTTGCTGGTGAAAGCTGCAAGACAACCACAATGGTATTGGGCAGGGCATTGATTTTTTGCGGCGAAGCAAAGGTGGCCGCTGCCCAAACCTCAGCAATGGTCAGTAAGCGTTGTTCGATCTGGTTGGCATTGAGTTGTCCCAGAACCGTGGGTACCATTTGATCAGACCGACCCAGAAGGCGAAACCGCTGGTTATCGACTGTTTTGACGCATAAATCAGTCGCCAGCCAAAGAGCATCATTGCCCAAGCCGTGGCTGTCGAAGGATGCCTTTTGTGGCCAAGCTTGTACGTACTGAGCTGGATTGGTGTGTTCAAAGGTATCCACACGTGCCACGCTTAAAAAGCCTGTGGTTGATTGGTCAGACACCGTTGAATCAGGGTCGGGGATGGTTTGGGCCTTAAAGCCAGGCGTTAAAAACAAATCATCGCTTTCAGATGGCCATTTTTGATGGCTTTGCACCAGCGCTAAGCCACAGCCTGGCATGTAGGTGGCCAAGTTTGGTGAAATCCCCGTTCGCTCAACGCTCGCGGTGCGCCAAGCCGGGGTCAGTTGATCCCCAATCAAGGCAACAGAGGCCAGCGATGAAGGCAACGTTTGGTTTGTTGATTTTAGCCAGCGGCACCAACGAATCGGTGTTGTGGACAGATGAGAAGCATCGCTGGCCAGGCTTAACGTTGTCGATTGATCAAAAATGACCGCACGACCAAAATAAAGTGCCGGCAAAATGGCTGCCATCAATCCCGCTTCAACCCATGGCATCAGGGTTGTCTGCAGCGCTGTTGCTTGGGCGGGAAACCAGTTGTGAGAAGCCACAAATCCAGGCAAGTTACCGATCAGTGCCTGCTGGGGCAAGATCAGCGCTGTGTCAGCCGTAAAAAGGCGTTGCGCGTGTTCGGGCCAGACCATGAGCGCAGGCGCTGAGGGCAGTGCAGGGGCCACCTGAAACTGATGAGACTGGCGAGCAACAAACCCATGCCAACTCATGACATTACCTTGGTGCACATCAAAACCAACCACTTGTTGTATGAGTGGGCATCGACCAATGGCCGCTAAGGTCGTTTGTGCCGTGTGTTGATCGATGAAGGCCAGACGGCTGCGGGCTTGTTTGAGCTTGACCACAAGGGCCTCTTCGCTTTCAGCGGGTGAGAGCGGTACAGCAACGGCAGCACTGGCCCAGCAGGCCAGCATCACAGCCAAGGTCTCGATGGGTCGACTCATCACCACAATCACGCGGTCGCCGGGAATGACACCGAGTTTTGATAGGCCGTTGGACAGTTGGCATACCAACGTCCCAAGTTCAGCAAAGGATACCGATTGCTCAAGGTGGTTGGGTTGCTGCCAACGCAATGCTTCTTTGTGAGTGTGCCCGAGCCCAGGGGCCCAATCAAAACAACAAACCTTCGCGATATTGAAATCACGAGGGACATGCCATCTAAAATTGTCGTAGAGCTTTTGATACTCGTCGGCCATGGTGTTTTGGCGTTGTTCGTATAAAACCCTTAGCATCGCCTACCGGCAGGGACTTGGCAAGCGTCCTTCGGTCAGATTATTGATGGCTTAGGAAATTATTGCTTTGCAGCATCCTTGGTCTCAGATCTGATGTCAACCAAACGTGTTCCTGCCAAGCGGTCATGGAGAAACTGGTGGTTTGATCCAAATGTTGGGATAAAAATCAAAAAGGGAGCAAATACCGAAAGCAAAAGAAGAGCCTTCCAGCCCGTCGCTGATATCAGTGGCAGTAAGATGGCCATGCCTAACAGTGGTAAAGGCCAGATCAGTAAATATCGAATAATCAGTTGTTTAAAGGTTGGTTTTTGGCCTGTGGCGCCCACCAAACGAATGTGCCATGCTCGCATAGGCAGTGTTTGCCCGCCGCGTTGCCAACACACCAAGAAATAAGCACCGATAGCAAGAAAAAGAACGAAGATGCGTGCTTCTCGGTTCAGAAGGCCATGTTTGCTTTCTGTTGCAACATCAAAAATGTAGGCCGTTGTAAAAACCACTGCAAATAGCAGCACGCCCTCGTACATCATGGCGGCAAACCGCTTAAGACGAGACACGTCAGGCGCTTGAACGGTGTTGTTCAAGGGCTGGGACTGTTCAAGGGGGTTGGTTTGTTGCATGACAGCATTATGCTGTATCTGAGACATGACTGCACAGCGAGCGTCCAAACAAAACGGGGCGCGTGGCGCCCCGTTTTGTCCTAACCGTCATCTTTTGTGATTAGTTCGAGCGAGCGGGGTTTGAACCAAGCTCTTTTTGCAATTGCGCGGCGTCGATCACCACGGCGCGAGCCTGCTTGAAGCTCTTTTTGAAGAAACGGCCAATCGCGCAAGCGGCAGCCCATTGGGCTTGGCTGCGCAATTCACGCTCCAAGAGCTCACTCTCCAAGCGGTTTGAGTAGTACACGAAAGGGGTGGTGGGGAATGTGTTCCTAGCCATGGTGTGCTCCGGTCAGGGTTGTTTCTAATAGGGAATACCCTAATTATAGGGAAAACCCTGACCCGAGACAAGTGGCTGTTAAAAAAGAGACTGAGTACGTCTGGTTGTGGTGAATTTACGACGTTTATTATCGCCGGTAACTTTCGTTGACCATCTCGAACTCATAGAGACGGCAGTCTAGTGCCCCGTTGAAAACAGGCGTTCGGCGCCTTGGCTTTAGACGCATTTGGCTCGGTAAGGTCGTGTCATCACTAATCACAAAAGCCGACCATCCACCAAAGGAGTGCTTTAACTGCGATGCCCAAATCGCCATGGACGGCGAGTCAGAGGCCATCCGCTGTCCGTAAGGTGGGTTGGTGATAATCATCCCTGTGGGACACGGTGCAGTCACCTCGCAAGCATCAGCCACAGTGAAGTTAATCGTGGTTTCAGTCAGTCCAGCGCGATGTAGATTGTGTTGGGCAGCCTCAATAGCCGCCTCGCTAATATCACTACCGAAAAGCGGGGCGGGAGGCTCTTTTTTAATGGCTGCAGTGGCCGCCTTTCGAATGTCCTGCCAAGCACTCATGTGATGGTGTCGCAGGCGTTCAAAACCAAAGGGCCGATTAATCCCTGGCGGTATGTTCAGGGCCATCCAAGCGGCCTCAACCAAAATCGTGCCACTGCCACAAAACGGATCCAATAACGGCATGTGTGGTTGCCACCCAGCCAGCGCCAAGAGGCCTGCTGCCAAGTTTTCACGGATGGGGGCTTCGCCCTTATCAAAACGCCAGCCACGCTTAAAAAGCGACTCGCCAGACGTGTCGAGGTACATCGTGGCCGTTGTCTCAGACAAAAACAAATGCACGCGGGCATCGGGTCTGACCGTGTCAATGGATGGCCTAGCCCCTTCGCGGCTACGGATTCGGTCACAAATGCCGTCTTTGGTTAGCAAGTTGCAATATTGCAGGCTTTTCATCGGGCTCGCGATAGCTGAGGTGTCTACTCTGAGCGTCATTTCCGGGCCGAACCAACGTTCCCATTCGGTGTCATAGGCCAAGGCCGTGATATCGGCTTCGGTTTTGACAGGCCGGTGAGCCAGTTGCACCAGAATGCGTGTGGCCAAGCGACTTTGAAGGTTTGCTGTTTGAATGGCTCGCCAATTGCCCTTGAAATGACAACCGGCCCGTCCGCGAGTGACATGCTCTAGGCCAATCGCTTCAAGCTCAGCAGCCAAAACAATCTCAAGTCCGCGCGGACAGGGCGCAAAAACATCAAAAATCTCGGCATCGGTGGCGCCTCGGTGTCGAGTGGCTCTTGAAATATCAGCACTGCTGACGTCGCGCTCTTCAATGGGTGCTTTCTTTTTTTCTTCGGCAGCGATGCGTGCCCGTTGATGGGCTCGAGCGCCACTTTTTTTAACAAACGGGATCTCGGACTTGTCCGATCCAGATGTTGACTGGGCTTCAGGACGTTTTTTGATAGAAAGCGTGGTTTTTTTGGGTGTGGTTTCAGTCATGTTTGGCGGTGCATCATGGCCTGGTTAAGGCTTTTAGTAGAAGGGTTTTATCACGACCAATGCCGTGATCGCCAAAAACATGACGACTGGAAATTCGTTGAACCAACGGTAAAAAACGTGCGAGTGCTTATTTTCTTGACGCTCAAATACGATTAAGTAGTGACGACAAATCAGGTGGTAACCCAGCAGTACGACAACAAGAACGAGTTTGACATGCATCCAGATGTCACGAGTGCTCAAGCCGATGCCGTAGTACAAGTAGAGCCAAAGCCCAAAGAATAGAGCCGGGTATGCCAAGATCGTCATGAACCGATACAAGCGTCGAGCCATGCCAACAAGCGCGAGACGAACCGCTGGATCCTCTGCTTGGGCAATATTGACATAGATGCGCGGTAGGTAAAACAGGCCAGCAAACCACGAGGCCACAAACAAAATGTGAAAGGTTTTTACCCAAAGCATCGCGTTAATCCATGGTGGTTAACAGATTTAACCACGGGTTTGGCCCTCGCCGCGCAGAACCCATTTCAACGTGGTCAAGCCCTCAAGACCCACAGGTCCCCGAGCGTGTAGACGATTGGTTGAGATGCCGATCTCAGCGCCTAAGCCATACTCGAACCCATCGGCAAAGCAAGTTGGCAAATTCACGTAAACCGAGCTTGAATCAACGTCACGTTCAAATGCATCAGCGGCTGCAATATCTTGCGTCACGATCGCATCGGTGTGCCCTGAACCCCATTTTGCGATGTGGTCCATGGCAGCGGTTTGGTCGTCAACCACCCTCATGGCCAAGATCGGTGCCAAGTATTCTTCTGCCCAATCTTGCGCTGAAGCCTCTTTGGCGTCAGGAAATAGTGCCCGTGTCTTTGCACAGCCTCGAATTTCAACGCCCAAACTCGATAACGCTTCACAAATCATGGGCACAAAATCAGCGGCCACTGCTTGGTGGACCAACAGGGTTTCCATCGCACCGCAAATACCGTAACGGTATGTTTTGGCGTTAATGGCGATTTGCTTGGCTGTTTCTAGATTGGCCGCTTTGTCGACATACACGTGGCAATTGCCATCCAGATGCTTGATCATCGGGACTCGCGCTTGTTCCTGTAATCGTTTGATCAGCCCTTTGCCACCACGCGGCACGATGACGTCGATTTCCTCGGTCATGGTCACCAGATAGCCCACAGCATCGCGGTCAGTGGTTTCAATATATTGCACCACGCTCTCTGGCAAACCGACGGCTTTGAGCGCTTGGCTGATAACGGCAACCAATGCCATGTTGCTGTGGAAGGCCTCGCTACCGCCGCGCAACACACAGGCATTTCCAGACTTGATGCAAAGCGCGGCCGCGTCAATGGTCACATTGGGCCGTGACTCATAAATAATGCCGATAACGCCAAGCGGCACGCGCATTTGAGCAACACGCATACCATTGGGTCGCACGGTGGTTACCCCAAGGCTGCCGATTGGGTCAGGCATCGCAGCGATTTGCCTCAGGCTTTGTGACATCAGCAAGAGCGACTTGGGCGACAACGTTAAGCGATCGAGCAGGGCGCCAGACAAATCGTGTGATTTTGCTTGTGCCAGGTCTTTCTCGTTGGCAAGAGTCAGCACATCGTGCGATCGGTCCAACAGGTCAGCAATGGTTGATAAAGCCGCTGACTTTTGTTGATCAGTCGCGCGCATGATGGCCTTCGAAGCGAGGCGAGCCCGAGTTCCGATGGCTTTGACGGTTTCTTGAAGCGTGGTCATGGCTGTGCAGTCGCTAAAAATGCGGTTGGTGTAAAAGAAGTGACAGTTTAGCTTGCTCTGGAGGCGGCGATGCCCATGGCCAATCGCGCCATCTCTTCCCAGGGGTCAGGCAAGCGATCTGGCACTGCAATGCCCTTGATGATTCGATCAACGTCATGGGCATGGCTCACTGCTCTTGTCCATCGTTTCAGCGGGACTCGCTCGACAGCTTTGCGCGCGCGCTGTTCTCGGACACCGAAAAAGCGTTGCGCCTTCAAAGCGGTTGCCATGGCTTGACCACTGGCCAGTGCTTGACTGACTTTTTGTAATGAACGGATTTCTTCGCCAATCGACCAAAGCACCAACGGTAGGGCTTCGCCTTCGGCTTTTAACCCCCACAGAATACGAAGCATCCGTGGCGAGTCGCCGTCTAGCATGGCATCTCGCAAAGAAAAAACATCATAACGCGCGACATTCATGACCGCTGACTGGCATTGCGCTTCTGAAATCTCGCCTTCTGGATAGAGCAGGCTGAGCTTCATGATTTCTTGGTGGGCGGCCAGTAAATTGCCCTCAACCCGATCAGCTAGCCATTGGAGCATTTCACCCGACAGTGATTGGGCCTGGCTGGCTAGCCTTTGGCTGATCCAGCCAGGTAATGCTTGGCGATTGACAGGGCCCAAGTCAATCACGACTGCGGCGCCTATCAAGGCCTTAGCCCAGCGGCTTTCACGCGTCATTCGGTCTAGCGCAGGTAGCCGAATAACCGTCATCACGTCGGCGGCGGGTAAACCTTGTGCACGCTCGGCCAATTGAACCAACACATCGGCGCCGGTCTTGCCGGGTTTACCACCCGGTAAGGAAACCTCAACCCACTGGCGATCGCCAAATAAAGAACCGCTTGCGCCGGCGCTAAGAAGCACATGCCAGTCGCTTTTGCCGTCCATCATGAAGTGATGCCGTTCGGTAAAGCCTTCCTGACGCGCTCGTTCTCGCAGCGCATCAACGGCCTCAAGCGCAAGCAAGGGCTCGCTGCTGATAATCACGCACAGCGCAGGTAAAGCTTGATTGGCAGGTATGACGGTTGTTGTTGTCATGCAATTAGGATGATTTGGGTACGGCTTGACTGCTTTCAATCAGGTTTTGATAACGCTGTGCCACGTCCGGTGCGCTAATACGGCGCATTACCCGAGCAATCAAGCTGTTTTGCATTTGCTTGAAAAGGGTGGCTTGCTCGCCTTCTTTGGCTTGCACCACGCGGTCGTCAAAGGGCATGTCGCGGACAGCGACCAAGGTGGTTGGCGGCAGAATATTATCGCCATTGGCATCCACAATACGAAAAACGTACACCAAGGTGAGTTCATATTCTTCAACTCGGCCCTGGGCGTTTAGCGAGATTTCGCGAGTGGTCCGCGTATTGCTGATTTGTTGCAGTTTTGCTTGGTAGGGTTCGGTCGGGTCTTCAATAATTTTTGTGTCGGGCGAAGAAGCGCGGATGGCGCGCCGTAAGTCAGCACCGAACTGGGAGTTTTGAGGCACCGAAACGTACAAAGTGTCAAAAGGTAGTGGTGCTCGACCTTGCAACTGAAACCCGCAGCCGGACATGATCACAAGCAGGCTAAGCGCCAAGCAGCGCCAATGGGAAAACCGGCGGTGGTGAATTTGCATACGCGTGCTGTCTCCTAAACTGATGGTCTAAACGGACTTCAACCAACCACATTGACAAGCTTGCCCGTGACAACAATGACGCGTTTGGGCGTTCGTCCTTCGAGGTGCTTTTGGACCGCCTCATGGTCAATGGCCAGCGCCTCAATGGTCGTTTTGTCAGCGTCGCTAGCGACTGTCAAGCTACCCCGTAGTTTGCCATTGACTTGCAGTACCAATGTCACCGTATCTGCTTCTAAGGCCGACGGATCAACACTTGGCCACGGCGCGTCAAGGATATCGCCATCAATGCTATTAAAGCCTAAGTCACGCCAAAGTTGCCACGTGATGTGAGGCACCACAGGGTAGAGCACACGCAACAATATCGAAAAGGCCTCAGTGGCGGTGAAGATCACCGCACCGTTGGGATCGGTGCGCTCGTTAAGCTTCGCGCCTTCAATAGCATTGAGCATTTTCATGCAAGCCGACACCACGGTGTTGTACTGGATGCGTTCGTAATCGTAATCGGCTTGCTTCAGTAAGCTGTGCAGGGAACGCCGAAGATCGGCAAGCACGCCGTCGGCTTTGATCGCAGCTGTTAGCGCATCAGCGGCGGGTTGTGCCAATGTCAATGGCTGAATCAAAGACTGATAAGCCAATGCATTACCCCAAAGACGCCGTAGAAACCGAAACGAGCCATCGACGCCGCTATCGGACCACTCCAATGTTTGCTCGGGTGGGCTCGTGAACATCACAAATAGTCGTGCGGTATCAGCGCCTTGGTTTTCAATCAAAGACTGCGGATCGACGCCATTGTTCTTTGATTTGGACATGGTGCCAACACCACCGTAGGTAATCTCCCGACCATCTGCCTTCAGACGCGCACCAACAATAGCGCCCTTTACGTCATAGGTATTCTCAACCTCGTCAGGCCAAAAATACTCAATCCCACCTTTGTCTGTTTTGGCTGAATAGATGTGGTTAAGCACCATGCCTTGGCAAAGCAGCTTGGTGAAGGGTTCGTCGAACGTCACTAAACCTAAGTCGCGCATGACTTTGGTGTAGAAGCGCGCGTAGAGCAAGTGCATGACAGCATGCTCAATGCCACCAATGTACTGATCCATTGGCATCCAGTAGTCATTTCGACCATCAACCATGGCTTGATCGTTACCCGCTGATGTGTAGCGCATGAAATACCAAGATGAGTCGACGAATGTATCCATGGTATCGGTTTCGCGACGCGCCGGTTTGCCACAGCTTGGGCACGCACACGCCAAAAACCCGTCATGTTTGGTCAACGGATTACCCGAACCGTCTGGTATCAAGTCCTCTGGCAACTTAACTGGCAGGTCTTTTTCAGGAACAGGCACTGGTCCACAATCTTCGCAGTGAATGA
The DNA here is from genome assembly GCA_937888805.1 of uncultured Burkholderiaceae bacterium. GTDB lineage: Bacteria > Pseudomonadota > Gammaproteobacteria > Burkholderiales > Burkholderiaceae_B > Algicoccus. Next base: position 12,738 of record CALBEY010000025.1, on the reverse strand, counting down.
TTGGAATCGGCGTGCCCCAATAGCGTTGGCGCGAAATGCCCCAGTCACGTAATCGCCAAGTGGTTTGGCGTTCTCCAGCGCCTTTGGCTTCAAGCGCTTGGGCAATGGCTTGGACGGCTTGTGCTGTGGTCATCCCAGAAAATGGCGCTGAGTCAATTAACGTGCCTGTTTGCTTGTCGGCATACCAGTCATGCCATTGGGTGCTGTCAAATGTGTGCTCAGAAACTTGGACGACTTGTTTGATCGGTAGGCCATATTTGTTGGCAAACGCAAAATCGCGTTCGTCGTGTGCAGGCACCCCCATCACGGCACCGTCACCGTAGCTCATCAAAACGTAGTTGCCGACCCACAGCGGGATGGATTCACCCGTCAAGGGGTGTGTCACGACCAGGCCAGTGGGTAGACCTTCCTTATCGCGGGTAGCTAACTCGGCCTCTGTTTGCCCACCTTGCTGACATTGTTCGATGAAAGCGGCCAAATCGGGGTTTGAAAGCGCTGCTTGCGCGGCCAGTGGGTGTTCAGGGGCGACAGCGCAAAACGTGACGCCCATGATGGTGTCAACTCGGGTTGTGAAGACAGACATCTTGCCGCCATCAATTAACTGACCAGCCGAATCATGGACATCATGGGTGAATGCGAACCGCACGCCTTCACTTTTGCCGATCCAGTTCTCTTGCATGGCACGCACGCGTTCTGGCCAACCGCTGAGTTTGTTTTTAACGCTATCTAACAGCTCTTCGGCGTAGTCAGTGATCCGCAGGTAGTAACCAGGGATTTCACGTTTTTCAATCAGTGCGCCTGAGCGCCAACCGCGACCATCAATGACTTGCTCATTGGCCAAAACGGTGTTGTCAACGGGATCCCAATTGACCACCTGAGTTTTGCGATAAGCAATGCCTTTCTCGAGCATTTTGAGAAACAGCCACTGATTCCACTTGTAGTAATTGGGATCGCAGGCGCACATTTCTCTGGACCAGTCGATGGCCAATCCCATCGCCTGCATTTGTTTCTTCATGTAGGCGATGTTGTCGTAAGTCCATTGGGCAGGCGATACCTTCGATTTGATGGCAGCATTCTCAGCGGGCATGCCAAAGGCATCCCAGCCCATTGGCATTAAGACGTTAAAGCCTTTCATGCGCAGTTGGCGCGCCATCATGTCATTGATGGTGTAGTTGCGAACATGACCCATGTGCAACTTACCGCTAGGGTAGGGCAGCATCGAGCAGGCATAGAACTTTGGTTTTGGTTCGCCTTTGGCGTTGAGCGTTTTCTCACTAACCAAATAAGCATTTTGCTCATGCCAGGCCGCCTGAACGGCTGATTCAATAAGGTTTGGTTCGTAACGCTGCTGCATGGCGGGTTCTTCGATTTTGATAATGAGGAAGGGAGTCAGGTAAAGCTTAAGAAGTGGTAACGATTATAAACAGGCGTTGCGTCGGGTTGTATCGGGCTGTGTTCGGTGTTGCTAGCGGGTTGGTGCAAGCCACCCAAGTCCAATAAAACAAAAAGGCCGGATCCTCGAAACGGAACCCAGCCTTTTTGGTTTCATCAGCACCAATTACGCATCTTCACTTGATCGTACAGACCAATTTGGTCGCCAAAAACATCACTGGGATGCCAGACCGGGATCAGGTAAATGGATGTCTAGGTGTATTACTTCAGTTTTGTTTCTTTGTAGTCAACGTGCTTGCGAGCGACGGGGTCATATTTCTTAATCAGCATCTTGTCAGGCGTGCTGCGTTTATTTTTAGTCGTGGTGTAAAAGTGACCGGTTCCCGCGGTCGACTCTAATTTGATTTTCTCTCGAATACCCTTGGCCATTCTCTATTCTCCAGTTATGTCAGTCGATTGAAGATACGATCAAAGACCGTTCAAGCGACCTCACCACGGGCACGCATCTCAGCGAGCACCGTGTCGATACCGTTCTTGTCAATCGTGCGTAGAGCGTTTGTGCTGACGCGCAAGCGAACCCAACGATTCTCACTTTCAACCCAAAACCGACGCGACTGCAGGTTAGGCAGAAACCGGCGCTTGGTCTTGTTGTTGGCGTGTGAAACATTGTTGCCCGACATCGGACGCTTTCCGGTTACTTGGCAAACTCGTGCCATGGCTACACCTTTTATATGGTTACTGGTCATTGACTCAGGCATTACCGAATTTCTGGTGGTAAGTCCTAACTGCTAGTGCCCAATGTGTTAAGTCAAAAAAAGTCGCTTTAACCGCTAAGCAACGAACAATTTGCGGATTGATTCAACCTTTCTAACCCTCAGGCAGCATGACTGATCTGCAAACGCGCTAAGTCAGGCAACACAATGAGGGTCGGGAGGCAATCTTCTCTCACCGCTGATGGTGGTTTACTAGGAGTCTGACACCATGCTCGATAGGCGATTAAGCACCAAGCCGTAGATCATAGCTTGAAAAAGTGCTTCACTGCAACCGCAAAGCCATTGCTTGGGTTCAATAACCACGAAAGCTGGCCATTTGAAGGTCTGAGAACAACGGCAAGGCCTAAACCAAAGCCAACTGACCTAAGCTTTTCATAGCAAGGGCTGCAATTTCAAAGGAGCGCAGTCGGGCGTCATGGTCAAAAATCTGTCCGGCGAGCATCAATTCTTGTGCTTCGGTTTGTTCCAAGAGATCAGCAAGACCGTCACTCACGGTTTGCGCCGAACCCACCACCGAACACGCCAACATTTGTTGGGCAAAGTATCGTTCTTGCTCGCTCCAGAAAGCGTTGATGTCGGCAATCGGTGGCGGCAATTTGCCGCGGGTGTTACGACGCATTCTGGCAAAGTGCTGTTGAACGGTCGTGTACAAGAAGGCGGCCTCTTCATCGGTGGACGCAGCCACCACATTGACCAAAACCATGGCGTACGGTTTGGGGCAATGAACAGAGGGCTTGAATGTTTTGCGGTAAACGGCCAACGCGTCAAACAGGTCAGCGGGCGCAAAATGCGACGCAAAAGCATAAGGTAGGCCCAAGTGAGCCGCCAACTGTGCCCCATAGAGACTCGATCCCAAAATCCAAAGGGGTACCTCAGTACCGGCACCCGGTATGGCCTTAACAGGTGCTTCGAAGGCATCGGCGCCCAAATAACCTTGAAGCTCGAGCACGTCGTGGACGAAGCCCTCGCCAGTGTCTTGCAGATCGCGGCGCAGCGCTCGAGCGGTCAACTGATCTGTGCCTGGTGCCCGCCCGATGCCCAAATCAATACGATCGGGGTAAAGCGCAGCCAAAGTACCAAATTGCTCTGCGATGACCAGCGGCGCGTGATTGGGCAGCATGACGCCGCCAGATCCCACGCGAATGCGTCGAGTGCCGCCAGCAATGAAGCCCAGCGCAACGGCAGTCGCCGAACTGGCATTGCCGATCATGTTGTGATGCTCAGCCATCCAATAACGCTGATAACCCCAACTTTCTGCGTGTTGAGCCAAGCTTAGAGAATTGCGCAGTGCGGTCGATGCGTCCGAACCTTCAGCAATCGGGGAAAGATCCAGAATAGAATAAGGGGTAGCCATTGTCATGCCTTGGTTGGTATCGCGTTATTCTTAAGAAGTAGCCAGGTCGTTTGGAGGTGTTTGCTCTAACCCTTAGCTTAAGCCTATTTCTACGGACAAATCAACCAAAGGTATTTTGTAACCGACCACTGACACTCATTTGGACAAAAGGAGCGGACCATGCGTGAAGTTTGGATCACAGCAGCACTAAGAACAGCAGTTGGTGATTTTGGCGGCGGATTAAAGGACGTCGCACCGATTGATCTTGGCGCCACGGTCGTCAAAGCCGTCCTTGAAAAAGGAGGTGCAGTCGGTGAACAGGTTGGGCATCTGGCATTCGGCCATGTTGTGCCGACCGAAGCACGGGACATGTATCTGTCGCGTGTGGTGGCATTGTCGGCGGGATTGCCCGACACAACGGCTGCTTTTAATGTGAACAGACTCTGCGGCTCTGGCTTGCAAGCCATTGTTTCAGCCTCACAGTCCATCTTATTGGGCGATACGGAAATGGCCGTGGGTGGCGGTGCAGAAAACATGAGCCGTGGTGGCTATTTGTCTGAAGCCATGCGCTCGGGCGCAAGGATGGGCGACACCAAAGTGACCGATATGATGGTTGGTGCGTTGACAGACCCGTTTGGTCGCATGCACATGGGTGTGACCGCAGAAAACGTCGCCAAACAATTCGAAATTTCGCGTGAAGACCAAGACAGTCTTGCACTCGAATCCCACCGCCGTGCGGTTCAAGCTTGGGACGAAGGGCGTTTTAAAGATCAGATCGTGCCTGTTGTGATCAAGAGTCGCAAAGGCGAGACGGTTTTTGATACCGACGAGCATCCTCGGCGTGATATTTCTGCCGAGGGTCTGGCCAAGCTCAGGGCCGTTTTCATCAAAGAAAACGGCACGGTGACAGCAGGCAATGCTTCCGGTATCAACGATGGCGCTGCCGCCGTCATGCTCATGAGCGGTGAGGCACTCAAGTCATCGGGGGCTAAGCCTTTGGCCCGCTTGGTGGCCTATGCACATGCTGGCGTTAATCCTGAAATCATGGGTATTGGCCCCGTTCCCGCTTCACAGGCTGTGCTCAAGCGTGCAGGGCTGACCCTTGATCAAATGGATGTTATCGAAGCCAACGAAGCTTTTGCCGCCCAAGCATGTGCCGTGACCAAGACCCTTGGCCTTGATCCGGCAAAGGTCAATCCCAATGGCAGCGGTATTTCCTTGGGCCATCCAATCGGCGCAACGGGTGCGATTGTGACCGTTAAAGCCATCCATGAATTGCACCGCATTGGCGGCAAGTATGCGTTGGTCACCATGTGTATCGGCGGTGGTCAAGGGATCGCCGCTATTTTTGAGCGAGCATAGTCAAATAAACCAGCGCGACAAAAGCCAGGGTTTGTTGGCCGTTACATGTAGCCGAGTTCCGCAAGCGAAGCTGTTTGTGGGCCGGCTACGATGAGATGATCGACAAAGGTAACGTCAACGAGCTGCAGCGCGTGCGAAAGCTCGGTGGTCAGTGCGAGATCAGCGTTACTCGGTTTGGCCATGCCAGAGGGATGGTTATGCGCCATAATCAGTCCGCTGGCGTGATGTTTGAGCGCCAGTTTGACGATTTCTCTGACATAGATGGGTGCTTGCGTCAGTGTGCCTTTTGAGACCTCTTCGCAGTGGATCAACCGATGTTGCGTGTCTAGCAGCAAAGCCACGCAATGTTCCACTTCGCGATGTGACAATATCGTTCGGCAATAGGTCTTGACCTGCTCAGATCGATTGAGCACTTGGCCCGCTCGCAAATCTTCAAGGCTTGTTCGTGAGGCCAATTCAAACGCTGCTGTGAGCACACTGGCTCGGGCTGGTCCCAAGCCCTTGGTCTGTTGTAACTGCTGCGCAGTTTGTCGCTGTAAACCCCTAAGGCCACCGCTTTGCAACAAAATATCGGTGGCAACGGCAATCGCGTGTCGACCGCGTATACCGCTACCAATTAAGAGCGCCAACAACTCGGCGTCTGTCAATGATTTGGGGCCCAATCGGGCCAAACGTTCGCGCGGACGCTCATCAGGGGTAAGGCTTTCTCGCAAAGTCATCATAGAGGCTCTAAAATGTGAGTTAATTCATTTAGAACAGTGACACGATCCCATGAGCCAAACCGCCAACACGCCTATCTTTGTCCAGCCTAATTCTTATCTCACTTTGCACTACCGCATCGTGGTTGAAAGCGGCCCAGGGAAGGGGTCGGTCTTTATTGACACCTTTGATGGTCGACCGGCAACGTTGCAGCTCGGTGTCGGGCAGTGGGCGCCAGGCATGGAGCAAGTGTTGCTCGGGCGGGCTGAAGGGGATTGTTTTAGCACCACATTATCGCCCGAGGATGCTTACGGCGATCGCAATCCTGAACTGGTGCAACTGGTTGGTCACGCGATGCTCAAAGAGCACGCCGGCGAGGATGCAGGTTTTGAGCCAGGTGATATGGTTTCTTTCACGGCACCCAACGGGGGACAGTACTCTGGGATCTTCAAAGAAACGACAGCCGATGGTGCTTTGTTTGATTTCAATCACCCCTTAGCAGGTCGTGTGTTACGAATCGATGTTGATTTGCTGGGAGTGCTTTGATGAGAATCGAAACCACCGATTTAACGCAGCCAATGGTTGGTGCAGATATTGTGCTTGCGCAACCACGCGGGTTTTGTGCGGGCGTTGACCGCGCCATCGAAATCGTCGAGCGGGCATTACAACGCCACGGCGCACCCATCTACGTGCGTCACGAAATTGTGCATAACAAATACGTTGTCGACGATTTGCGGGCCAAAGGCGCCGTTTTTGTAAATGAGCTAGAGGAAATACCAGCTGGTGCGATTGTCATTTTCTCAGCACATGGTGTTTCACAAACGATTCAAGTTGAAGCCAAAAAACGAAACCTACAGATTTTCGATGCGACGTGCCCGCTCGTGACCAAGGTGCATGTCGAAGTGGCCAAAATGCGCAAGTCAGATTTAGAAGTGGTCATGATTGGGCACAAAGGGCACCCTGAAGTTGAGGGCACACTTGGGCAGTCTAGTGATGGCATGTATTTGGTGGAAACGGTGGCGGACGTCGCAAAGCTTGTGGTTGCTGATCCGAGTAAATTGGCTTTTGTGACCCAGACCACGCTGTCCGTTGACGATGCTGCCGCTGTGGCCGATGCGTTGCGAACGCGATTTCCCAGCATTCAGGAACCGAAAAAAAGTGACATCTGTTATGCCACTCAAAACCGTCAGGATGCCGTCAAATTGCTCACCAAGCAGTGTGATCTGGTGATCGTGGTGGGTAGCGCTAACAGTTCTAACTCAAACCGCTTACGTGAGGTGGCCGAGAGATTAGGAGTCCCGGCTTATTTAATTAACGGCCCAGAGTCGCTTGAACCCCAATGGCTTGTTGGTAAACAACACATTGGGGTGACTGCTGGCGCATCAGCCCCAGAGGTGCTGGTCAAGCGCGTCATTGAGCAACTTAAAATACTCGGTGCGGTCTCGGTTCGCACCATGGATGGTTTGGTCGAGAATGTCTCTTTTCCGTTGCCCAAAGGGTTGCCGCGTCAAGATGGCGATGAGACAAAGAAACAATAACGTCTTTGCTTGAGCGTTCGATGGCGAAGGGCGATGGCTTAACGCATTGCTCAAGATGTCTTAATTTCTTCGCGCGACATCACCGTATAAACCCGAATAAAACACAGTCACTTAGACTGGGTGATTGCTTGCGTGTTTGGGTTTTCGTTGCGATGCCATTCTTAAAGAATGTTTTATTCCTTGCCTTGGGTGTATGGTACGAAGTGTGTCTTCACTAATTTGAAACACACAACGCTATTGAAGTCAGTCAAAATGAATCCGCAATTTATAAGCTCTATTGTTTTCAAAGAGGAGGAGCGACATGTTGAAAGTTAAATCAAAAGCCAGCCGTCTAGTGGCAACCGCCGCAGCCGGCGTTGCCATGGCATTTAGCGGTGCTGCCATTTCACAAGAACTACCCAAAACCATGGTTTGGACATCGTACGACGTTGGTTCAGCGGGTTACGCTGAAGCTTCCGCGATGGCCGATGCCTTTGGTAAAAAATATGGTGTAAAAATCCGTATCATGCCTTCAGGGTCATCGATTGGTCGTTTGCAGCCCGTGCTGACAAACCGGGCCGATGTCGGCTGGTTGGCAACAGAAACCTTCTTTGCCGCTGAGGGCACGGAAGACTTTGGTGCCAAGCGCTGGGGTCCACAAGACTTGCGCGTACTCGCTGGACGTCCTGCCTCTTTCGGTTTACCAGCGGCTGCCGACGCTGGCATCAAAACCTTTGCTGACTTGAAAGGTAAACGTGCCGCTTTTGTTGCGGGCAACCCATCAGTTAACGTTAAGTGCGAGGCCTACTTGGGCTTTGGTGGACTGACACTGAAAGATGTTGAAGTCATCATGTTCCCAACGTACGGTGCAGCCATGAGTTCGATTGCACAAGGCAAATCTGACTTCACTTGCACCACGACCACGCCTAGCCAAATGTATGAGTTGGCGGAGTCGCCACGGGGTATCACTTGGATCGGTGCCCCAGCCGAAGACAAAGAAGGTTGGGCTCGGATGCGGGCCATTGCGCCTTACTTCGGGCCAGGCATTGAGACAGTCGGTGCTGGTATTTCAAAAGAAAAACCAGCCGCGTTGATGTCTTATCGTTATCCGCTCTTGGCTGTGCGTGCTGACATGACACCTGACGAGGCATATGCCTTTGTAAAAGCCATGGACGAGACATATGGTTTGTACAAGGATGCCACGGCAGTGATGCCGCGTTGGAACCTGACACAGTCTGGTAAACCACCTGGTGATGCGCCATTTCATGAAGGCGCCATTCGTTACTTGAAAGAAAAAGGCATTTGGACTGCTGAGCACGACCAGTGGAACACAGCGCGCTTGGCTCGTTTGAACGCGCTTTTGGCTGCTTGGGAAGTGACAATGGATACCGGGATGAGCTTGTCTGATAAACAATTTGCGGCTCTTTGGGCTAAGAATCGTCAGGCTGCACTGGCATCACTGAAGTAAAGTCATGATTTAACGCGCAACGAAGCAGCAGGTTCGTTGCGCGTTTCTTTGTTTAGATTCAACGTTTATCGCTTGCGTAAAAACACATAAGAAGCTGCTCATGTCAGAAGCCGTTAGTACAAATCCGCTCGTTGAAGTTGAAATGGCCAAGCGCACACGCATGCACGGCGTGACCTATTGGGTGGTCCTGGCACTCGGGGCTTTGGGTTTGTTTTTGGCAGTCAACCAAACTTTTACGCTGCGCACCTTCGGTTTCTCGCCGTTGGGCAATTCTTTTCTTTACTATCTCATCGGCATCTTTTTGTCAGCCGCCTACTTGATCTATCCCATGAAAAAATCGGATTCAGATCGAACCCGCTGGTATGACTGGGTCTTTGCGGTTTTGGCGATGACGTGCACCCTTTATCTGGGTGCGAACGGGCTACTGATTATTGAGCAAGGCTGGGATTATTCTTCACCCATTGAAGCAACCGTGTTCTCGGGTATTTTGTTGGTTTTACTCATTGAAGGCGTGCGTCGATGCGGCGGGACCCCGCTCTTGGTGGTGGTCATTCTATTTGGCAGTTACCCCATCTATGCCGGTTACATGCCAGGATTCCTTTGGGGTAACCAGTACACAGTTGCTGAGACCATCCGAGCCCATGTGATGGGTGTTGAGAGTGTTATTGGCATTCCCATGCAAGTGGTGGCTAATTTGGTGATCGGCTTTGTGGTGTTCGGTGCGGCATTGACCGTGACCGGCGGGGGCGATTTTTTTATGCGATTTGCAACATCCTTGATGGGTGCGAGTCGAGGGGGGCCCGCCAAAGTGGCGGTCGTATCCAGTGGGTTAATGGGTAGTTTGTCGGGCAGCGTGATCTCAAATATTCTCACGACAGGCGCCTTTACAATTCCGACCATGAAGCGAACGGGTTACCCACCCCAATACGCCGCCGCCGTTGAGGCTTGCGCATCAACGGGCGGTACGCTGATGCCACCGGTGATGGGGGCGGTCGCTTTCATCATGGCATCATTTTTAGGTGTCTCTTACGCGGACGTCATGGTCGCTGCTTTTTTACCAGCACTACTGTTTTATGTTGCGTTACTTTTTCAAGTTGATAATTACGCAGCCCGTAAGGGACTGGTTGGTCTGCCACCAGAAGAAATCCCTGAAATGTGGCCAGTCCTTAAAGATGGCTGGCCATACTTGCTTAGCCTAGGCATGTTGATCTACATGTTGTTGGTCATGCGACTTGAGACGTACTCGCCGTACTATGCAACATTGGTCTTGTTGGTGATTTCTGCCTTCAAGAAAAGTCACCGAATGACAGTGGCTCGCTTCCTCGAGCTTCTCAAAGAATTAAGCGTCAGTGTGGCTAACTTGGTTGCTATTTTGGCTGGTATTGGTCTGGTTGTCGGTGGGCTGTCCTACAGCGGTGTGGCAGGCGCGTTCTCTCGTGAACTGCTGCTGTATGCCGGTGGCAGTATTCCATTGATGCTGATCGCTGGGGCGGTCACAAGTTTTGTACTCGGCATGGGCATGACCGTCAGCGCTTGCTATATTTTCTTGTCGATTTTGTTGGCACCAGCTTTGGTTAACGCCGGCTTGAATCCCTTGGCTAGCCATTTGTTCATTCTCTATTGGGGCATGATGTCCTACATCACGCCACCTGTTTCACTGGCGGCCATCACGGCCGCCAACGTGGCTGGTGCCAGTGCTTGGGCCACGGGCTTGACGGCGATGCGATTGGGTAGTGTTTTGTTCCTTTTGCCCTTCATGTTTGTTTTGAACCCAGCACTCATTTTGCAGGGTGATTGGGGCCCAATTATTCAAGCCGCCGTCACGGCAGTGACTGCAATGTGGGTGCTGGCATCAGCGCTTGAAGGGTACTTGTATCGGGTGGGTATTTTGACGTGGCCCACGCGCATTTTGCTGTTTGTCACTGGTTGTTTGTTCCTTTTTCCCGGCCTTAAAACCGATCTCATAGGCATCGGGTTACTGCTGGTGACCTATTTGTTGGCACTGACAATTCCAGGCATGCGTCAAAAGAAAGCCGTCATCTAGTTCTGCGTTCAGCCGGTCACCATCGGGGTGTCGGGCTGAACACTCCACTGCAGTAACGAGTGGTCGTAAATGGCCCAGTTGTCATGCCCCAAAAGGGCTTGAGCGAAAGCACTGGTACTTGCCGCAATGCCGCCACCACAGTAATGAATGATGGGCTGGCCCCAATCGATGCCGGCGGCAGCAAAAAGTGACTGCATTTCATCGGTTGAAACAAATCGGTTGGTTTTTAAATCAAACAGCTCTCTGGCTGGCACATTGACGCTGCCAGGAATTCTGCCAGGGCGTCCGTAGTGTGGCCCGCCACTGCCCATGAACTGAACACGGGTGAGGGCGTTAACCAGCGATTGCGGTGCTCGGTTTGCAGCATCACGAACCGCGTGAAGACCCACGATGTGCTCAAAGCGCGGTTGGCGAACCTCATAAACGCTGGGTTTTATGTCAGGATTTTCTGTGGATACGAGTCCAGCGGCATTAACCCAAGCCGACCAACCGCCATTAAGGATAGATACCTTATCGTGGCCATTAACATGCAAGACAGCCCATGCTCTGGTGATCGTGCTCATGGCACTGCGCCCATACAAGACAACGTGGTCGCTCGGTTTGATGCCTAACCTTTGCATCAAGGCCACAAACTGTTTTGAATCGAGCATGGTAAAGGGGTAGGGACCTTCGGGGTCCGACAAGTCATTGGCCATGTCAACATGGCTGGCACCAGGGATGTGACCCGCTAAAAAGTCGGGCAAACCCGAAACAATTTTTGAGGACCCAACCGGTTGGGCGATCATGTGGGTGGTGCAGTCAAGGACACGGATATGGTCTTGGCTTAGCCGCATTTTTAACCATTCGGGCTCTACCAATAAGTCGCTTGGTGACATTTTTGACATTCGTGTTGCCTCAATATTTGATGTTTTTTTGTCAAGCCATACTAAAAATATCTGGTGTGAAGGGGGGTTCCGGGTCTTAATATACCGATTCGGCTCACCTGTTGGGTCTACCACCTGCCAAATTCAATATAAAGGTAGCCTGTTAATGATTGTTAAGAAGTGGTACTACGGCTGGAATATCGTGGCAGCGGCAACATTTTTGACGCTTCTCACCGTGGGTATGCGCATGGGCATTGGCCCATTTTTTATACCGATGACCGAAGACTTGGGATTCAGCCGAAGCTTGTTGGCTGGCATAGTGGCCATCGGTATGCTGTGCTACGGGATAGGTATGCCGTTAGCGGGATATTTGGTGGGTCGGTATGGCACGCGAGTTGTGCTGCTAACCGGCATGACCATCGTGGTGCTTGCGATTGTTTGGAGCGTCCAAGCGCGCTCAGCTTGGTCGTTTCTTTTGTCATACGGTGTTTTACTTTCGTTTGGATTGGCCTTCACCAGCCCCATCGCACTCACACCGATCATTGCCCGTTGGTTTACGCGTCAGCGTGGCATGGCACTTTTCTTTTTAGCGACAGGCTCAATGGCAGGCATTGCCGTCATGACACCTGTGTTCACCTACGCCATAGAAGCGACAAGTTGGCAAACGACTTTGATTGGCTTTGCGATCGCGTTTGTGCTTTTAACGGTGCCAGTAGCCATTTGGGTCATGCGTGAGGATGCGCCTGAGGGCACTGACACACGCAGCGCCCCAAACCAGCCTAAGGGTACCCGTCCAGTGCCTCAGACGACAGGCACCATGGCATTTAGTGAAGCCTTAAAGACCCGACCGTTTTGGCAAATATGTTTGGGATTATTCGCCTGTGGGTTCAGCATGAATCTGCTAGGAACGCATGGCATGCCCATGTTGATGGATCACGGTTACGATTCAGCCACCAGTGCCTTTGGGATTGGTCTGATCGGGTTGGTGGCAATTTTTAGTACGATTATCTTGGGTCGAGTGTCTGATCTTTTACCCAAACGTAATATTTTGTCGGTGATTTATTTGGCGCGTGGCCTCGGGTTTTTTGCCTTGCTTCTGGTTGGTACCCATTGGGAGCTTTATATTGCCGCATCGATTGGCGGCATCGTCTGGGCCGGCAGCATTGCCATGTCGTCAGCCATCTTGGCTGACATCTACGGCATCCGATTGGTAGGGATTCTTTACGGTTGGGCTTACTTGGGCCACCAACTCGGTGCCACACTGAGTTCCTGGCTCGGTGGCTGGGG
>CALBEY010000024.1 GCA_937888805.1 uncultured Burkholderiaceae bacterium | reverse complement strand
AAGTGCACTGATGTCTCGCCCTTCAATACCTGAAATCTGGACCAGCGACTTTTACACCCACCCTTTGTTTGAGGGCCATGGGGCGATATGCCGTGGGTTTGATGAGTGGCCCTCGCATGAACAATTGACCGTCCATGCCAACCAACAGCAGGTGCGCAATCAGGCGGGACTTGCTGTGACGTTTGTGCCGCAAACTGAGCGTTTGAGTCAGCGCGGCTACGAGCAACACATTGGTCTAACCGGTGAAGTGCCGACTCGATCAGAGAATTGGCATGATTTTTTGAATGCTTGTGCATGGCTAACTTATCCTCGAACCAAGGCAGCCATCAATGCGGTGCATTGCGCACAGCCTCAGCACTCGGTTCGCAGTCCCGCCTCGGATGCGGCGACCGTGTTTGATGAAAGCGGAGCCATTTTGATAGGGCCCGATCCTCGCTTGGCGCAATGGTTACGTGATCATGATTGGCAGCAAGCGTTCGTGACAAACCGCGCACTTTGGCAACAGCACCGCTTATTTGTGTTTGGTCATGCCGTCTTAGAGAAGACGCTTCACCCTTACCCAGGCATGATCGCCAAGGTGCTGTATCAACCCTGGCCTGCCATCGCAAACACCCCTGCCGATAGGCCGCCAGCAGGGCTTGATGCGCTCGTGGCCAAGCGTTGGTTAGCCGGGGAATTTACAAATGCGGCTGCTCTCTTTGCCTTACCCTTACTCGGTGTACCTGGTGTTGATCCTGCCAATGAAGACCCAGCGTATTACGAGAACACGCAGGTCTTTCGATCGGCAAGACTGCCTCAAGCCTGAACGAAACGTCGGAACGTGGCCAGCTCAGCTTGCATTAACCCATAGGTCTCTGACTCGAGTCTAGGTTCAGGCTGTTTGGGGCTGATCTTTGAGTTTTCACCTGACATTTGTCATCCCTTAACTCCCATCACTTGCCACTAACTTGTGCATGGCCGCTCCCAAACGTCTGAGTGCGTCCGAGCAGTCCATGCGATCAAGCTTGGCTTCAATCAAGCTGAATTGTCCACGTCGGGCGATGGCCTCTGACAGTGCTTGCGTGAACTCACCATTGGTTTGAACCACCTCGCCGTGGCCGCTACCGAGCACCTCGGGTAGTTTGGCGAAGCGCCAGGGGGTAATATCATTGAACTCGCCTTCCAGAATCAAGCGCTCAGTTAGATACCCGTCATTATTTAAAACAATCACTATCGGGTCATAGCCGTAGCGCACGGCAACAGATAGTTCCATGCCTGTCATTTGAAATGCGCCGTCGCCCACCAGCACAATCGGTCGCAAGGTATTGTCTGCAGCAGCCACACCAATGGCAGCTGGCACAGCAAATCCGAGTGAAGCGTAGTACCCGCATGCCACAAAATCCTTACCATCTTTAATCGGCAGGTCAATGGCGCCAAACAAAGCATCACCGGGGTCAGCAATGACCACGGTCTTGGTGGTGATCTCAGGCGCCAATCGGGCGAACAGGGTTGAAACCGTTAGCTTATCAGTGTCAGCGCCCGCACTAGCACCCGGTAAGGTCGCAATGCGCGGGTAGTTCGATTCAAAGGTGGTCTCTGGTTTGAGATCAGTGACGGCTTGGATAAAATCTTTAAAGCCGACCTTTTCGTAGATGTGCCGACTGATGCGCAAGCTATCGTCAGTGGCATGTACCACCTTGGTCTGGTCCACTTGTGCTGAATAAACGCCCGTGTCCATGTCACTAATGTGGGCGCCGAGCACCAGAAGGCAGTCACTGCTTTCAACATAACTTGATATTTCCTCGCGACTCATGCGACCAGCAAATACGCCCATGAACTGAGGGTGTGTTTCATCGATGGCTGACTTGGACAATAAGGTGGTAACCAAGGGAATGTTGAGGGTTTGGGCGAACTGCACGACCTTGTCTAGCAAGCCGTGCCGAACAAGCTGAATACCAAGTGCAATGATGGGTCGCTTGGCAGTTTGCAGCATCTGCTCGACTTCACGAATCGAGGCAGCGAGATTCTCGGGTAGCGTTGGCAACGTGTGAGGCATGTAGGAGTTTGGCAGACTGTGGTCTGGCACCTCGACCTCAACAGCCTCAAGGTCTCGTGGCAGCTCAATGTAACCGGGGCGCTTGTGCAGCAAGATCTGGGCAATGACGGCATCGATTTGCTGGCAGGCCGTCACCGGATTGTCGATCATGGCTTGTGCACAGGTCAGTTCCTGAAACACCTTGAGCTGCGAATCAAATGAACGGACTTTGTGATGGATCATTGCATGCGTTTGGCTCTCGAGGATTCCGGGTGCACCGCTGATGATCAAGACCGGCGATTGTTCGGCATACGCCTGGCCGGTACTGTTGGCTACTTTTAATCCGCCCACGCCGTAGGTGATAGCCACCACGCCAAAGCCGCGTCGACGGGCATAAGCGTCAGCCGCAAATCCCGCACCTTGTTCGTCGCTTGTTGTGATGAGTTTTAAAGGCGACTTTTCAACGCGTGACATCCAGCTGATAATGAAGTCACCCGGAACACCAAAGAGGTGATCAGTGCCCGTGGCAAGCAGACGATCGATGAGATATTGGCCGATAGAAGTTTTCATGGGGGGAGAGGGGCGTGAGTTAAGGTAAGTGACATTGCCCCGTCAGCTCATTTTTCTAATAAGCCAAAAGAGACACGTGCGCCAAAGCGTTGCTTTATTCGATTTGAGTGTAATCGGGAGAATTATTACGCGGTGAGTTTTTTTAAGATAAGTCATTTTTTTTAAGAAATCGACTTTTCTGTTAGTTCAACGTCTTGCCTAGCCTTAAGCAAAGCGTCCAATAACTCACCCTCTTCGTGTTCGATTCGATCGAGCTCAACCCGTCTTTTTGATCGGTCGCGCGAACTGCGCAACCGATCAAAGCAGAACATTAACCACTAATCAAACGTCCCAAACGGACCATGGTGGTACCAACTTTCCATTGCTTGGCCACTGCCGGCATGATCAAGACCGCATTGTCATAGGGTGTCACCACGGGCTTGCCGTCGTTGTGGGCAATGACGGTGCCTTTTTTCTCGATGATTTCCAAGCCTTTGTAAGGCTCGGTAAACGCAAAGGTAGCGCCTTGGGCCACGATGGCGGTGGTGACTTCGATGACTTTGAAGTCCTTGGTGTGCAGGCTTGGGTTCAGGTACTGTTTGATGGTTTCTTCTTGGATCGTGCCCATTTCCACCAAAAAGCGCAACATGGTTTCACGCGCAACATCGACTGATGACTTCTCCCAATGTTGCCCACATTCAATCAAGATGGCTGTTTTGGGGTTTTTGGGATCGGCAAACTGTGGGCGTTCAATCATGCGCAGGCCAGCGGGGTGACCAGTGTCATACATCAAGTAGGTCGGCAGACCCAAGCGCTTGGACATGGCCACGGCCTTGTTAGCACCCTTGTCAGTCACGCCACAAACCATCAGCGCCGCACATGGCTCACGCATGGAGTGGATATCAAGCAAAAAGTCGGCTTGTTCAACAAAGGGCAATAATTGGCGCGCGCGCACCAACTCGTTTGTGCTTTTATCACTGTTCAAATAGTCATCAGCCCAAACCCGATTCATGTCTTCATCGGTATAGCGGCTGATCTCTGGATTGTCAGGGTCCCACCGGCCAAAGGCTGCCAAGTTACCAAATGACAGGGTCAAAATACCAACCTCAGGCCTAAAACCTTGAGACAAGAACCAGTCCATGATGATGGCGCCACAGATTTCATTGCCGTGAGTCAAGGCCTGAACCATTACTTTGGGACCGGGCTTGCCTGAGTCAAATTGCCAAACGAAATCAACGCCTGTGTTGCCTTCTTTCCAGCGGGAAATATCAGGGGCTGTGATTTCTACACCAAACTTGTTCATGTGTTTATTCCATAAAGACGTTAGAGGATTGGGTGACTGCTGAGATTGATTGTTTAGCGGGTGCCACCCTCATTCAGATGGCATGCACTGAAGTGCCCGGGCGAGAGCTCTCGTATCGCGGGTACTTGGACTTGACAGCGCGGTCCAGCATGCGGACAACGCGGATGAAAATGGCAGCCACTTGGTGGGTTTAATGGCGAGGGAATCTCACCCTTGATGCTCGAGAATCGCTTGTTGCGATTGCTCAAGCTCGGTACGTTATCGAGCAGCGCCTGCGCATAGGGATGATTGGGTCCTGCAAAAATGACTTTTGCTGGCGCTGACTCAACCACGCGTCCCAAGTACATGATCACCACACGATCAGACAAATATTTCACCACACCCAAATCGTGACTGATAAACAGATAGGTCAAGTTCAGGTCTTGGCGCAATTTCATAAAGAGATTCAACACCTGCGCTTGAATGGAAACATCAAGGGCAGCCACACTTTCGTCGCACACCAAGAACTGCGGGTTAACGGCCAGCGCTCGGGCAATACCAATGCGAGCACGTTGCCCGCCTGAGAACTGGTGCGCGTAACGGCGCATAAAGACAGGAT
Organism: uncultured Burkholderiaceae bacterium; assembly: GCA_937888805.1. Taxonomy (GTDB): domain Bacteria; phylum Pseudomonadota; class Gammaproteobacteria; order Burkholderiales; family Burkholderiaceae_B; genus Algicoccus. Next base: position 16,757 of record CALBEY010000024.1, on the reverse strand, counting down.
CCAAACCCACGCGTTCGAGAACCGCAGCCACGTGCTCATCGAGCTGCGCACGCGGCACAATCCCGTGATAGACAGGGGCTTCACCCACGATGTCACGCACGCGCATACGAGGATTCAAAGAGGCCATCGGATCTTGAAAGATCATTTGCACAGACAAAGTGGCGCGGGCCAGTTCTTCACTGGTCATGGCTTTGAGATCTTTGCCTTGATAAAGAATCTGTCCTTCAGTTGGCTCATAAATACCCGCCACCATTCGACCCAAGGTCGATTTGCCACAGCCTGATTCACCAACCAAACCCACCACTTCGCCGGGTTCAATGCCGAGGTTGACCTGATCAACCGCATGGACAACTTCAGGTCGGTGGCGCGCGCCCAGCAAATTAGCGATCTTGCCAGCAGTATCGACCGGTTTGGTAAACCGCTTCGTGACTGCCTTCATTTCAATAATCGAGGTCTGGGTCATGGCAGTTTAAGTATCGGATGTTGTCGCCACAAGGGCAATCGTTGACAATGGGTGATGACAACGCGCCTGACGACCATTGCTGAAATAACGGTTCACTGGCGCTTCTTGGCGACAGATCTCTGTGGCATCGCGACACCGTGGTGAAAATGCACAGCCAGGCGGCAAGCGCCCCAACGATGGCGTTGAACCAGGAATCTGATCGAGGGGTTGACCGGCAATAGCGGCTGACGGCAGCGATCCCAAAAGGCCTCGCGTATAAGGGTGTAGGGGGTCATCAAGGACTTCATCGACAAGTCCAGTTTCAACCACTCGTCCGGCATACATAACGGCAATCCGTTGTGCCAAACCGGCCACCACTGTTAAATCGTGGGTAATCCAGATCAAAGCGGTGCCCATCTCGCGACAGAGTTGTTGAATCTCAGCCAAGATTTGACTTTGAATCGTGACGTCCAAAGCGGTGGTTGGCTCGTCAGCAATAATGACAGCCGGTTGATTCAACAAAGCGGTGGCAATCGCGACGCGCTGACGCATGCCGCCAGAAAACTGATGCGGATAGGACTTTAAGCGTTCGGCCGCAGCCGGTATACCAACCCTTTCTAAGGCTTGTTGCGCACGTGCCAATGCAGCCTTTTTAGAGACGTTTTCATGCGCAAGAATGGCCTCTGTCATTTGTGTGTCGATTCGCAAAACAGGATTAAGCGTCATCATTGGGTCTTGAAAAATCATGGCGATCTTTTTGCCACGCACGTGACGCAAGCTGTCGTTATCCATGCCCACCAATTCTTCGCCTTCGAGCTTAATCGAACCACCGACCACACGCCCAGGCGGATCGACCAAACCCATGATCGAGTAACCCGTGACCGACTTACCCGAACCCGATTCACCCACCAAACCCAATACTTCGCCACGACCGACCGTTAATGACACGCCATCGACTGCTTTGACCACGCCGGCACGGGTCATGAAATGGGTGGCCAGATCGCGGATTTCTAAAACGTCACTCACCACTATTTCTCCAGCCGGGGGTTGAGAACGTCTCGGATACGATCGCCCACCAAGTTAATGGACACGATGGTGAACAACAGCGCCAAACCAGGGAACACACTAATCCAGTAACGTCCACTCATCATGTACTGAAAACCATTGGCAATCAGCACGCCAAGCGAGGGCTCTGTTTGTGGCAAGCCAACGCCTAAAAATGACAGGGTGGCTTCGAGCGAAATCGCATGCGCGGTTTGAACAGTCAAAACAACAATCACTGGTGCCAAACAATTGGGCAAGATGTGACGAAATATCACGCGGGTTTTAGACAAACCCAGTGATTGGGCCGCTTCGACATACTCTTTGTTACGCTCAACCAAAGCAGTGCCGCGAACGGTACGGGCGTAATAGGCCCATTGCACCACCACCAAAGCAAAGATGATCTTATCGACGCCCTTACCCAAGGCGGCCACCAAAATCAGGGCCACCAAGATTGTTGGCAATGACAGTTGGAGATCAACAATACGCATGATCAAAGCCTCAACCTTACCGCCCGCATAGGCCGCAATTAAGCCAACACACATGCCAAAACTAGCCGCGATCAACCCTGAAACCACACCAACCATCAATGAAATGCGAAGGCCGTACAAAATCGCCGAATACAAATCCCGGCCCACGCCATCGGTCCCCAACCAAGCGGTATACCCTTCCATGGTTTGCTCGCCTGGCGGAATGCGCGAATCCATCAAGTCGACGGTCCCAAGGTCATAAGGGTTTTGAGGGGTGATCCAAGGGGCAAGGATGGCGGTGATAATGATGAGTAACAGCATCATCAAGCCAGTCACTGCCACCCGATCCTCAAGAAATGTCCGTACAAATTGACGCCATGGCGTTTCTTGCTTGACCAAAGCGGGTTCCACTGGCGTAGCCACTGTTGGGTTTGATTGACTCATGCTGATGTCCTTAGGCCTTGGCGCCAGTGATGCGCACCCTAGGGTCGAGCACGGAATACAAGAGATCGACGATCAGGTTGATCACCACGAACAACACCACCACCACCATCACGTAAGCCACAATCACCGGCCGGTCCAAACGCTGAATGGCTTCAAGCAACAGCTTGCCCATGCCTGGCCAAGAGAAGATGGTTTCAGTCACCACGGAGAAGGCCACCAAGGAACCAAACTCCAACCCCAACACAGTCACAATTGGGATCATGATATTTTTTAAAACATGCACACGGATGATGGTGCTTTCTTTTAAGCCCTTGGCGCGCGCAAACTTGACGTAATCCATCAGCATCGCTTCGCGGGTACCCGCACGTGCCAAGCGGATCATCAAACTGATTTTTAATAGCGCCAAGTTAAATGCTGGCAGCGCAATGTGTTGCCAACCATTTAATGTCAGCAAACTGGTCTCAAAGCCAAATATCGATACCGTCTGGCCACGCCCTGACGCGGGCAACCACCCAAGCATGACGGCGAACAACATAATGAGCATCAAACCAACCCAAAACGTTGGCAACGAAAACCCCAGAATCGAGCCCGACATGATCATGCGTGAGCTGCGCCGATCGGGGTATAAGCCAGCATACATACCGAGCGGCAAGCCAAAGACGATGGCCATCAAGAGCGCCACAACGGCTAGCTCCATCGTCGCGCCCATGCGGCTCAAAATAAGCTGAATAGCTGGCTCACCGTGCACGAATGAGCGGCCAAGATCACCTTGAAACAAGCCTTGAACAAAGTGAATGAACTGCTCAAAAATCGGTTTGTCCAATCCGAGAGCGGCTGCGGTTTTTTCGATGGCCTCTTGATCCATCTCGGGCGAGATGAGCATCCAGATCGGGTCGCCCACCACGTTGACCCCAAAGAAAACCAGCACCACCATGACGGCAATAACAAGCGCTGCTTGGGCAAACCGCCGGATAAAGAAAGACAACATATTTGCGCGTTACGTTTAAACCCACCAATAAAATCGATGGGAGAGAGAGTGACGCCTGCGTTCAAACCGCAGGCTCAGACGGAATGGTTTCGAATCGTCCGTTTGTCGGCCTAGCCAGCCGACAAACGGACGAAACCCAAGGGCTATGTTCTATGCCCTATTTTTATCAATCACTTCTTTTTAATGCCGCTTGGTAGCGTGTATTCATCGGCACGCGCCTCGACCGTAAAGTCACCTTGTGAGGCCCAGACGTTACGCTGAAAGTGCACGGGAATAATGCCTAAGTCAGTAAATGCAATGTCAGAGGCCTCACCCAACATAACGGCACGCTTTTTATCATCAACAGTTGCCAAAGCTTCATTAAGTTTGACATCAAGCGCTGGGTTTGAGTAGCGACCGCGGTTAGCAGCGCCCGAACCTTTGGACTTGTCATTCGTGCCTAGTAAAGAGCGCAACGAACCAGACGTTTCACCCGTACCAGCGCCCCAGCCTGCCATGATCATCGAGAACTCAGGTTGGCCATTGGCGCCCGTTGAAGCGCGCGAAAAAAAGTTGCTCGGTGGCATGGTTTCAATTTCAACCTCTAGTCCCAACCGGGTGAACATCTGCGCAATGGCTTCGATGATTTGCGTGTCGTTGGTATAACGACCAGCTGGGCCATGCATCTTTATCTTAAAGCCATCTTTGTATCCCGCTTCAGCCAATAAGGCCTGGGCACCTTTAAGATCGTACTTTTCGGTCTGCAAAGCCTGTGAAGTACCAAAAAAGCTCTTTGCAAGAATCTGTTCTGCAGGCTCTGCCGCGCCGTCCATGATTCGGTCAACAATCGCTGGGCGGTTAATTGACATTGAAAGGGCTTTGCGTACACGCTGGTCAAGCAATGGGTTCTTGATGGGCGAACCGTCTTTGGCCGTGATGAACGGGCTGTTCTCACGGAACTGATCCATGTGTAGATAGATCACGCGGTTTGACAGCGTGTCGGTCACATTGACGTTTTTCGTTGACCGCAGTTTGGCGATATCAGTCGGTGGCACGTTGTCAATCACATCCACGTCACCAGCCAAAAGCGCCGCCACGCGGGTTGGGCCTGATGTGAGGTAACGGAAAGTTACTTCGCTCCAGTCAGGCTTGGGACCGTTGTAATTGGGGTTCAGAACCATGACCGTGCGGTCCCCAGGCTTGAACTCTTTGAACTGGTAGGGACCACTGCCACCCAAACACTTCGCAGCATTGAAGTCCTCCGTGGTCAGGTTCTCGGCGCAATCTTTTGAGACAATCGCCACCACCGACAAGAACGTGGGCACCAATGGCGCTGGCCTGGCGGTTTTCACGCGCAGGGTTTTGTCATCGACTTTCTCAAACGTCATGCCGTTGATGAACTGGGCAAAGCTTGCCGGTGAGCGCGGCACATTTGGCACGCGCTTCATGGTGGCAATCACGTCGTCAACGGTCACAGCCTGCCCATTGGCAAACTTGGCACCGTCACGAAGCTTGAATTCCCAAGTTGTGTCGTCGACTGGTTGCCAGCTGCTGGCCAAGCCAGGTTTTAATTGTTGGCTGGGGCCTTGGCTGACCAGTGGCTCGTAAACCTGACGAACCAGTGAGTTGTTGGGTCCGAGGTTGTGATAGTGCGGGTCAATCGAGCTAGGCTCAGATGAAATACCGACACTTAGTTCTTGAGCATTGGTTGCTGTGGCACCCATTGCTAGGGCAGACAACAGTGAAACGCAAAGAACACTGCGCAATGATTTTGACATGCTATGACTCCTAAACGGTCTATGCGATGAAGTTAATTTGGCTGCGTTTCAGATTTTTTTATGACTTAGATTGATCCAAACGACAAACCAGACACTGACAACTTGTGATCTTCGCACTTATCCCGTCAGGCGTGAACGCCAAATACTCAGGAATTACCCTCAGACCGGGAAAACCAGCGTTCAACAAGTTTGACCCAATACGTCGCCCCTAGTGGCAACAGTTCGTCGTTGAAGTCATAGGAACCATTGTGGAGCATGCAAGGCCCCATGCCGTGACCTTGATCCCTATGCTCGCCCATGCCATTGCCAATCCAGACGTAACAGCCGGGCACCTTTTCTAACATGAAAGAAAAGTCCTCTGCACCCATGGTTGGCACCACACGGGCATCAACATTGTTCTCGCCAACGATATCTTTCATCACCTCAACGCAGAAAGCGGTTTCGCTTTCTGCGTTGCGTGTGGGCGGATACTTACGGACAAACGATAGCTGTCCCTCACAGCCCATGGCTTGGCTGGCCGACTCGACAATGGCACCCATTCGTTGCTCGATCAGATCCAACGTCTCGGTCGTGAAGGTGCGCACCGTGCCCATGATCTTGGCTTCGCCAGGGATAATGTTCATAGCACTACCCGCATGGATCTGGGTGATGCTTAAAACAGCTGCCTCCAGCGGGTGGCGATTGCGCGTGATGATGGTTTGTAAGGCTTGAGCAATCTGCACCGCCCCCATGATGGGGTCATGCCCCAAATGCGGCATACCGGCGTGTGCGCCTTTGCCTTGCACCGTGATCGTAAAAATGTTGCTAGAGGCCATGATGGGCCCTGGCGTCACCCCAAACTCGCCGACTGCCATGCCAGGCCAGTTGTGCATGCCAAACACCGCTTGCATCGGGAACTGTTCAAAGAGCCCGTCTTCGATCATGCGACGTGCACCGCCGTTGCCGCCCTCTTCAGCTGGCTGAAAAATCAAATAAACCGTTCCCGCAAAATCCAGATGCTGGGACAAGTAACGCGCGGCATTAAGCAACATGGCGGTATGGCCATCATGGCCACAGCCGTGCATGACGCCAGCGTGTTGACTGGCGTGGGCAAACATATTGGTCTCTTGCATGGGCAAGGCATCCATATCGGCGCGCAAGCCAATGGCTGGGCCCTCTGTTTTGCCTTTTAGGATGCCAACCACGCCGGTGCCGCCTAGACCGCGGTGGATGGGAATGCCCCACCGGGTGAGCAACTCAGCGACCCGATCACTCGTTCTCAATTCTTCATAGGCCAATTCGGGATGCGCATGAATATCGCGGCGCACCGCTTTGATGTCGTCTTGCCATTGCAGAAAGGGTTCGAGCAATTTCATACAGCACCTTAAGCATAAGTTTTGATTATTTGATCTTAATCCTTAATTCGAATTTGGCAAAAATGTCCCTTGCGCCATTATTTTTTCTCAGCACCACCTTTCAGGGTTAATGGGTGACCACCGTGAACCGTTTCGCGAATGGCGCTGTCAGACTAGCCGTCTTGGTTAAGGGCTATGATGGGTGGTGCTTTGGGCAATGCTACATTGCGCAAAATTTGTTGGCCAGTTTGTTTTACAAGGATGCAAGCCATGCAACTCTACGTCTATTACAAGTTTGATCCTGTGCTTAGCGATGACACGATGGCGCGCGCCCAAACACTACAGACTCAACTGTTGGGGGAGTTTCTTGGGGTGACAGTGGCGTTGCTCAAGCGTCCGGCAATCGATGCCGAGGGACTCACCACCTGGATGGAAGCTTATCAGCTGCGCGCTGCAGACGAGGATCGCTTTAAAGCACGGCTAACTGAATTAGCCCTGTCTTTTGAGTTACCCATGCCGCGACACACGGAGGTGTTTGTGAACGTGAATCCACAAGCGCCTGACTAACTCACCGTTAGTCGGGAATCACCACATCAACGGCAGCACCCACCACATCAGCAGTCACTTCCACTGTTGTGGATACCACACTGACAAAAGCGTCCGCCACCGCCGCTACGGCGCAGCCCGTTTGGCTTAACAAGACAACTGAGAATAATAAAGTTCGGACGGTAAACAAGACTGCTCCGGCTTCTTAAAGACGACGAATTGTCGCACACACCCTAAGATTTTTAACAGGCAATGGCTTTTAGACGAACAACTGCCAGAGTCCTTCCACGGCAATGCCACAACATTTGGTGACCTTAAACAGTACCCATCGGTTTTAAATTTTAAGTAACGGGCGATTGGAAGCGTCTGAGCATGTTGTTTGGTTCGACTTTGGATTATCTTTACCCATGGACCCATTTGGGGATACAAACAAAACTGTCTTAACTGTTCTTGAGCATCAAACCATGAACCACGACCCCGCCTGCCCTTTTTGTGCTCTTGCCGCCGAGCATTACCTCGATCAAAACGATGAGGGTTTTGTGATTCGGGATTTGTTTCCCGTCAATCCTGGGCACACGCTCATCATCCCCAAGCGCCACGTGGGTTCATTTTTTGCACTGACCAGACAGGAAGTTGACGGGTTGTGGCAGCTGATGCAAAGAGCCAAGGTGCAACTAGACAGTGAATTTGCTCCCATCGATTACAACATCGGCATCAATGACGGTCCTAATGCCGGTCAGACCGTACCCCATGTCCATATCCACCTCATGCCGAGATTTTTAAACGACACCGCTGACCCTCGCGGTGGTGTGCGAAATATCATCGCCGAGCGTGCGGTATACCGCTGACCAATTTAAGCAAGCTTCGATTGATTTAACTTTGGAAAACTCACGTCATGACACAAGCGCTCTACCGATTACATGCACACACCGCTGCCGCTATGATCCGCGATGGCAAGCTCAAACCATCCACCCTCATGCAAGCCTATGTTGATCGGGTGGCTGAATTGGAGCCCACAGTCGGTGCTTTTGAGGCGATCAATACCGAAGCCGCACTACAAAATGCAATCGCACTCGATAAGCAGACACCAAAAGGCTTATTGTTTGGTTTGCCCATTGGCGTCAAAGACTTGATCGATACGGTCGACATGCCAACCACTTATGGTTCGCCTATCTATGCCAATCACCAACCTGTATCAGATGCTGTTTGTATCGTGCACACCAAAGCACAGGGCGGGCTCATTCTTGGAAAAACGGTTTCCACTGAATTTGCGTGGCGAAATGCCGGTAAAACAGCCAATCCACATCAACTCAAACACACACCCGGTGGTTCCTCGAGCGGCTCGGCAGCGGCCTTAGCCGCGCACATGGTGCCATTGGCGTTTGGCAGCCAAACCTCGTCCTCGATTTATCGCCCTGCCTCTTTTTGTGGGGTAGCGGGTTACAAACCAAGTTTTGGCATGATGAATCGGGTGGGTGTCAAACCGCTGGCTGATAGCTTAGATACGCTGGGCACCATGGGCCATTGCGTTGCTGATGTTGCGTTGCTGGCCGCCGCTGCTGGCCGACGGCATGACTTGGTGCTGCCAACCGAACCGATCGCAACTCCTGTGCGCGTTGGTTTGTTTCGTACACCCCAATGGGATCACGCTAGCCCTGAAACGCAAGCCAATGTCTTGGAATGTGCTGAACGATTAAGTCAGGCGGGTGTTCGTGTGGCATCTGTCGATTCACCGCCAGCATTTGAGTCACTATTGGAGGCACAAATTGTCATCATGGAGGCTGAGGCGGCGATGTCGCTTAGTGACGAGTACAGTGCGCATCGGGATCAATGCTCAGCGCGTTTGATCAAGGCCATTGAACGGGGCTACACCATTGAGATCGAACGCTTGTTTGCCGCTCGTGATGTGGTCAAAAAAGCAATTGCCGCCCTTGAGGAAATTTTTAAAGATGTTGATGTGCTTCTGTCGCCTCCCGCCGCTGGCGAGGCCCCAGAGGGCCTTGAAGCCACAGGAGATCCGATGTTTGGACGGATCTGGTCTGCACTAGGCAATCCCGGCCTGACACTGCCCTATGGTCATGGGGCAACAGGCTTACCCATCGGCGTTTTATTGACAGGTGCACGGGACCAAGACAGGGCTTTCTTGCACATGGCACAAACGCTGGAAGCCAAATGGCGTCGTTAATCAGTGCCGCCATTGACAACAATCGGCTGCGATGGCTGGTCTAACGACTGACTGCGCCTTGCCCTTTGGCTCTTCAAAATCAAAGGGCGGGCAGCATCAGACTGAGAATAGGTGTAGGCAACACGGCGCTTGGGCCCAGACGCCGTCCCTAAATTATTCAAAACGGATTTAGCGAACGCATTGAGGTCAAGCGCCGTAGCGTCTGAACATTGACGCAGCGATGGCGGCAACCGGTCAACGTTTGGCGTTCGATCACGCAGTACGATACCCAACGACTGTAAGGCCTGACACACCACGGAAAACCCAGAGGGCCGCTCGCGCAGCGCAGGCAATTGTTGGTAGATTTGCGCATCTGATAAGAAACCACGACGCGTGCCGTATTCAAGCAACTGCACCAAAGCCGCATGACTCACGGCAGGACAGAATCGTTTTGAAACTTGCGGGTGCTTTAGGCGACGCTCTGACTTGCCACACAACAACTTGGCCAACATGACGTGGCCACGGGCTTGGGCAATCATCGAGGCCGTTTGTTCAGCAGTGCTGGTTAAATCAACATTGGCCCCAAAGCGCAATAGCAGAAGGCTCAATGCCATTTGACCAGTGTCAGCAGCCAGCATTAGGGCATTCATACCCTGCGCGTTGTAAGCATTGACCGGATGACCTTTAGACAGGAAAAATGCCACGTCTTCCAATTGCCCTTCTCGGCAAGCCATTTCAAAAAAAACATGCATCTCACAACCTCACAAAAAAGTATTTGCGCATTGTGAAGGTGAAATCAATTGGCCGTCCTCGCCCCCGGTCAAAAATAGCCATGGGGGCAAGCCGCAAGTAGCAGATCAGGCTGTCAAAAAAGCAGGCGAACAGCCGTTTTTGATAGCGCTAAAGATCAAATAAATCATTGAGTTTTTTGCGCGCGTCATCCTCTTGGCTGGATCGCTTCGGTGTGACCTGAGGGTATTCTTCGGCGACCCGATCCTCAAAGTAAGTGGCAGGATTGGGCGCGCGCGACAATCGCTGATAGATCTCTTCGGGTACGGGCTGATACGCTGTGATGGTTTTGTTGTCCCAAGTCAGCGTTAGGCACTGGTCACGTCTCTCATACGTGACCAGCCGAATGCGACCCGAAGAAAATGCTTGACTCTGCACTCCTGACCCCCTGATCTTAAGCCGCGCTGGCCGCCGTAAATTCTTTGGCTACTAGCTCGCAAGCGGCTTGGGTCACTTGCGCCGTGGTGGCCTTACCACCCAGATCTCCCGTGTGTAACGAGGGATCTGCTGTGACTTGTTCGATGGCTCGCATGGCAGCAACAGCCGCTTCCTGTTCGCCCAAGTGCTCTAGCAACATCACCACTGACCAGAACGTGCCAATGGGATTGGCCAGACCTTTGCCCATGATGTCAAAAGCCGAGCCATGGATTGGTTCAAACATGGAAGGGTAGCGTCGTTCAGGGTCAATGTTACCGGTCGGGGCAATCCCCAGACTGCCTGCCAGGGCAGCTGCCAAATCACTCAGAATGTCAGCGTGCAAATTGGTCGCCACAATCGTGTCTAAGGTCGTGGGGCGATTGACCATGCGTGCAGTCGCCGCATCGACCAACTCTTTGTCCCAGCGCACATCAGGAAATTCCAGGGCCACTTCGGCCGCAATTTCGTCCCACATGACCATGGCGTGACGCTGCGCGTTGGACTTGGTCACCACGGTCAGTTGCTTGCGCTCGCGCGAGCGAGCGAGCTCAAACGCGTAGCGAATGATTCGCGTGACCCCGACTCGCGTCATCATCGAGACATCGGTGGCCACTTCTATCGGGTGACCTTGGTGCGTGCGTCCGCCCACACCAGCGTATTCGCCCTCAGAATTCTCTCTCACGATGACCCAGTCAAAGCTGCCGGGTTCGCAATGGCGCAAGGGACTCACAATCCCCGGCAATATACGGGTGGGACGCACATTAGCGTATTGATCAAAACCTTGACAGATCTTTAAGCGCAGACCCCACAGGGTGATGTGATCAGCAATGTCAGGATCACCAGCCGAGCCAAACAAAATGGCATCAGCGTTGCGGATTTCATTTAAGCCATCTTCAGGCATCATTGCCCCGTGCTTTCGATAATAATCACCACCCCAATCAAAGCCCTGAAATGTGAATTCAAAGCCAGACTGGCAAGACGCAATGGCTTGCAGAAACTGCTGCCCGGCAGGGATCACTTCTTTGCCGATGCCGTCACCCGGAATGCAGGCAATCTGATAGTTTTTCATGTGCTTTGGTCTCTTTATTTATTCGAACGAAGCCATCAGTTTACTGGTTTGCTGGGGATTTGCTGAGGACTCAAGATCTTGGCTAGCGCCACGAAAAAACTAGCGCTTAGATAAGATGCGCTTAGCCATATCTGGGTCGACCATCATTTGGTAATAGACCACCGCACAACCCACGGCTTGGGGCAAGTTGGGATAGTGGGACTTGACGAAGGTACCCGCTAAGGCCCCGTTGGACACACCACTTGCCAGTAATGCGCCGAGCATTGCACCACCATCTTTGGGCTCAAAGGCAGTGAATGCAAAGCGTTTTTCGGTGGCCGCGCACGCCGTCGAGGCCGATTCGTTAACCTGCGGGTAGTAGAACAATCCAGCCAATACAAGCAAAATCGCGATAAACCACTTCATGGCGTCACTCCAAAACCAAGTACAGAGAGTATAGCGAGCCACCCCTTAAATCGGGGTGACTATTTGCCACCATCCCGAGTTAGCAGTTAGTTCTTGCAATTATTGTGCCGGCGCCACATCTGTGGATCGTGACCCTCAGGCACGAAGGCGCAGGGATCGCTGTTGGTGTCATAGCCCCGCAAAGTGTTGTAACGGGCAATTTGTTGCGCCGAGAGCAACGGCGGGGTTTCCAAATGACGCAACAAATGCACATACCGCAGCTCAGCGCGAGCGGCTGCTGATTGGGCAATGAGCTCTCGCAGGTGATCGGTCGACAGATTCCCTTCTCGAAACCCCACTTCTATTGCCGCCTCTGCAGCGATCAAGCGCTCACCGGCATCAATCGCTTGGGCTTTCATCTGGGCATGGATAACTTCAATGGCAGCAACTTGCTCAGGCGTTAATTCAATCTCTTTCTGTAGCTCCAGCAGGTGAGCAGGTCCCGGTACGCCATTCAATTCAGCCGCCAATGCTAACCCCCAGCCCGCCCCCGCTCGCAGTTCTACCAGATCCGTTTCAGACAAACTTTTTATCTCACGGTTTTGAAACCCCGCATAGGGCGAGGTGGTGCTCTGCGGTTTTGCATCAGCGCCGCTTGACGTCTGTGTTTGACCATGGCTGTGGCCATGTGTCTGCGCACCAACCGTCAAGGACACGGCACTCAAAACAGGCAGCAGAACAAGCGCTAGGGTAGAAAAAAATCGCATCATGGTGAGGCCTAGAGGGATCCTGAGTTAAAGGTGGGTTGCAATCGTAAGACCGTAAGAACAATAGACACTCGCTACAAATCACATCAAAGTATGGCACTCAAGGAATACTGCGCATATGATCTGAATCATGTCACAAAACTTGCCATTAACCCTTATATCCGACCTCTTTTGCCAATCCGAAAGCCCGCCATATTCGCCTGGGCAAGTTTTGTTTCGCACTGGCCAACGGGTAGCGCAAATGTATTTAGTGCTTCAAGGGCGTGTCGAACTTCAGCGCCACACCCCACAAGGCGCTATATTAATACTGCAAAATGCCGGACCAGGCAGTATCTTGGCCGAAGCATCCGCTTACTCAACCCAGTACCACTGTGACGCTCAAGCCGTTGAACCAACGCAATTGGCCGTGGTGGGTAAATCTGCTTTTTTGGATGCGCTAGATAAAGACGCAGGCCTAGCACGTGCTTGGTCTTATTTGCTGGCCAACAGCGTTCAGGCGGCACGGATGCGCGCCGAAATTCGATCCCTTTCTACAGTTGCCAGTCGCCTGGAGGCGTGGCTTGAACAAGGCAATGTCTTGCCACAAAAGGGCCACTGGCAATCGCTTGCTGCCGAGTTGAGCGTGTCGCGCGAAGCCCTCTATCGCGAGCTTGCACGGCGACGCGCCAAAGCCGGAGCGGTGTAAGCTAATGTTCTTAAACTTTACCAATCCACGCAGCACCACGCCATGAATAAACCCCTGATCGTCACTGCCCTGCCCCAAGAGCTCGCCAATCAACCCATTGATCACGATATTCCCGTGATCTTTACTGGGATCGGTAAGCTCAACGCCGCCATGGCGCTAATGGATGCGATACACACACACCAACCCACGATGGTGATCAATTTTGGGACGGCGGGTCGCTTGATGCCAACTGTTCACGGCTTGGTCGAAGTGTCTGACGTGCTGCAACGCGATATGGCGGCAGAACCCTTGGCGCCACGAGGATCGACGCCGTTTGACCCCACGCCGAGCATTTTAAAGTCGGGCTTCAGCGGGGTGCGCTGTGCCACGGGTGACAGCTTCGTATCAAACACTGAGCCGTGGTTAACGGCACAGGGCGTTTCAATCGTTGACATGGAGCTGTTTGCTTTGGCGCTCATCTGCCATCGCAAAGGGATCGCTTGGCGATCTTTCAAATACATCACCGACGACACCGATGAAAACGCCGGCAAAGAATGGGCAGATCAAATGCACCACGGTCGTGATTTGTTTCTCTCCAAGCTCTCACAACTGATCGAAGAACGCTAGTGCGATCATTTTTTGATCAGTGACTTTTTGAAAGGCCCTCAAGACGATCGATTTCGCTATAGATGTGCTTGAGTGCCGGTGTCACAATCGCCACAAAATGCGATTCTCGGATCCGACGTTGAACCGGAGATGTCATCACATAACCGCGCGCGCCTTGGTGCAACAGACCCGCTTGAGCTGATTTCAAGCTCAACACCGACCCTCTCGCTCGCGCTTTCAGCACCGCCACAAAACCCTCGTCACTGCCATCGGGCGCCATTCGCGACAAGGCGAGCGTGTCGTCCCACCACTGGTCAAACTCGTCTTGCAACTGCGCCGGCTGAACATCCAGATATCGGTTCACGTGACCCAATGACGACTGAACCGCCCGCATCGATTGCAAGCCACCCTGAATCACGCCAGCCGCCCAACCCGTCTGTAACAACACAAATTTGGCGCGGATCGAACGGATAAATGGTTGTGCTGGGTCAGCAATCAAACGATCTTCACCCACAAAATAGTTGTTCAAATGCAGTGCATACGTGCCCGTGCCTTCCATCCCAGAAAAGCTTGGGCAGGTCTGCAAATCCACCGCGTCGTCAGCGCAATCGAGCAGAAACATCACTTCACGCGACGGATTGTTTCCCGAAGCGGCCTCAATTTGGGCAATCGCACCGCAGTAGTTCTCGGGCCCTAAATGGCTGACCCAAGGCAAACTGCCGTTCACCACGTAGCCACCAGCAACCGGTTTGGCATGCAACAAAAACGTCTCGATCTGGGCATAAGACTTCATCGGGTTAGACAACGCGGTGCCACCCAAGCCAAACCCGCAGACGTGGTCAAGCAACCTTTCTTCGCGCAAATGCGTTGAGGCCGCATGTTGCAGGTAAATCCCACACACGCCATGGCACCACATCAAAAACCCTGTCGATCCACAGACCTGTGAGACCTCTACCATCGCCTTCAATGACACTGACATGTCGTCATGGCCATGTGGCGCTTTCAAATGCGCACTCATGGCGCCAGCACCAGCCAACTCACGCAAGACATCGCTCGGATAAAATCCAGCGTCGATGTCGCTCGTCAAAGGACTCAGCACATTGCGACTGATTTCACGAACATCACCGATCAAACTGTCTTGGGGTAATGCCAGATTGACTTCAGGGGCTTCTAATACGTCTACCGGTGCCATCTTGTCACTGCTCCATTAAGGGATTGGTATTAACGGGTCGAAATTTCAAAAGGGATGGGATTTCGCATGGTGTTTGCCACAGGTGAATACCGATCCGCATGGCGTACGATTTCTTGCAGAACTTCGGGCGAGGCATCGCCTTCTACCTCAACGCTGACACGGATGGCCTGAAATCCCATCTGCAGGGGTTCTTTATCCAGCGCACCACCGGCACCCCAAGCCGCGCTGTTGCCAATGTCACCTTCAAGAAAAAGTTCTAGCTTCGTGAGTTTGACGTTTTTGTGGGTGGCCACCGCCGTGATACCCACCGCCAAGCAACCACCCAATGCACTGAGCGCTAACTCGCCTGGCGCGGGTGCTGTGTTCTCACCAAACAAATGCAAAGGCTCATCAACCACCACTGGCTCGTGATCACCCACGTAGCTCAACGAACGAAACTGGCCTTGCATGACCGTATGAACCTTGTTGGTGCCACGTGACTGGGGATTGGCCAAACCTTTTTGTGCAAAGCTGGCAAGCCCTTGGGCATCAATCGGTTTCAAATACACCGAAACGGTTTCACCGGTGTTGGCATGGTTAGTTGTGGCTGTGTTTGTGTTGTGCTGTGTCATGCTGTTTTCCTTAATTGGCATATCGATCTAAAAAATCCGTCTAATAAAAATCCCAAGATACCGATCAACACAATCGTCGCCATCAAAGCCGGGTAGTCCAGTCGATCGCGTGTATCAAGAATGAAGTAACCCAAACCAGCCGTGACACCCAACATCTCACAAGGCACCAAGACAATCCAGAGCACCCCGATGGCCAACCGAACGCCGGTCAAAACGTGCCCAGTGATGGCCGGCACGGTGATCTGCCAGAAGGTCTCAGAAGCTGAAGCCGCTAAACTTTTACCGAGCGCCTGCCAACGTGGATTGATGGCACGTACACCAGCCATGGTGTTAAGCATGATGGGCCAAACGGCGGCAAAGGCCAGCAAAAAATAGATGGGCCGATCACCAATGCCAAACGCAATGACAGCAATCGGCATCCACGACAGGGGTGAAACCATGCGCAGAAATTGAAAGGCAGGAGACAGCGTGGCATTAAGCGTTTGCGAACGACCGAGGGCCAACCCCAAAGGCACACCCACAGCCAAAGCCAGAATCAATGCCACTGCCACCCGCTTCAGACTGACACCAATGTGCAACCACATGTTGTCGGCACCGCCAAGCAAGGCAAACAGCGCCTGCAATGACGGCACGGGTGCAAAATTGGCCACCAAACTATTGGGGGCCGTAAACGGCACGGTTAACAACCACCAAATCGCCAGCAGTACCAACAGACCAAACGCACCGTTGACCGCCAACGTCAGGGTTTTTTGTTTGGCATTGATGCGCGCAAATTTACTCGTACCAGTTTTAGCGGCTGGCGACACAGGGACAAAAACCGATGTCAACACTGATGTCTTACTCATGACGTGATGACTTCCGTGCGCTGCCAATCAAGCGGTTGACCAAACACGGCGGGTCCGCCTAGCTTATTGATGGCTTGTTTTACAAACCGGTCATCCACCAAATCAGTGGCCGCTGCCACGGGATCCAAGGTCTGTAGAAAGGCATTATCAGCGGCCATGGTGGTTACGCGCAGCTGCTCAATCAATGCCTTGGTGTAACTGGGATAAGGGTATGGCTGAAAACCAAT
>CALBEY010000023.1 GCA_937888805.1 uncultured Burkholderiaceae bacterium | reverse complement strand
GTTTCCATCGAAATGGGCTCTTTCGCGATCTTCAAGATTTTACGAATTTTGTCTTCAGGCATATCCATCTTGGCCGCCAATGTCGCGGGATCAGGCTCGGCACCTGTTTCCTGCAAGATTTGACGGTTAATTCGATTCATCTTGTTGATGGTTTCAATCATGTGAACAGGAATACGTATCGTGCGCGCTTGGTCAGCGATAGACCGGGTAATGGCCTGACGAATCCACCACGTGGCATACGTTGAAAACTTATAGCCACGTCGGTATTCAAACTTATCAACCGCCTTCATCAAACCGATGTTGCCCTCTTGAATCAAATCCAAGAATTGCAAACCACGGTTGGTGTATTTTTTGGCGATTGAAATCACCAATCGAAGGTTGGCTTCAGTCATTTCACGCTTGGCCTTTCGGGCCTTCGCTTCTCCAGTCGCCATACGTTTGTTGACGTCTTTGAGATCCTTGAGTGGCAACACAACACGATTTTGTAGGTCAATGAGTTTTTGTTGCAGCTCCTGCACATCAGGCACATGACGCTCAAGAATGGTTGAGTAAGCATGACCGCTGGCCACTTCGCCCAACACCCATTCCAAGTTGGTCTCGTTGCCAGGGAATGTTTTAATGAAGTGCGCTCGGGGCATACCAGCACGCTCGACGCAGGTGTAGAGCACAGCACGCTCAAAGCTTCTGACTTCCTCAACTTGGCGACGCAATGTATCCGCCAGTCGCTCAACCATTTTGGCCGTGAAGCGAATGCCCATCATCTCATTTTGAATAGCAGTCTGTGCATTCAAATAAGCGTCAGACTTATAGCCGCCCACTTGATAAGCTTGCCGCATTTTTTCAAACTCTTTGCCGACAATTTCAAACTTGGCAAGCGCTTGGACACGCAGAGCCTCAATTTGTTTACTGCTCATGCCGCCAGCGGGGCCGTCCTCATCGCTGTCATCTGCGATACCAGCACCCGCGTATTCAGCACCGTCTTCGGGGTCAACCAAGCCGTCAACAATCTCTTCAATTTGAGCTTGTGACTCCTTGACCCGTTGCACATGCGCCAAAATCTCGTTCACGGTTGTGGGGCACGCCGAAATGGCCATCACCATGTGCTTGAGACCTTCCTCAATGCGCTTGGCAATTTCAATCTCGCCCTCTCGGGTTAAAAGTTCTACGGTACCCATCTCCCGCATGTACATCCGAACGGGATCGGTGGTGCGACCAAAGTCTGAGTCCACCGTCGTGAGTGCGGCATCAGCCTCATCTTCAACATCATCATCGCTTGCCGCAACGGGGGCATTCTCGCTCATGAGCAATGTTTCAGCATCTGGCGCTTGGTCATAGACCGCAATACCCATGTCGCTAAAGGTGCTGATGATGCCGTCGATGGCTTCGGCGTCGACCAGATCGTCGGGCAGGTGATCGTTAATCTCACCATAAGTCAAGTAACCGCGATCTTTACCAAGCTTGATTAGTTGCTTAAGTCTGTTACGCCGAGCCTCGATTTCTTCGGGCGTCATAGGACCGCGTGCGATCAGATCCTTGGCATCACCTTTGCCTCGCTTGCCGCGTTTTGGGGGCTTGATCTCAGGGATAACTTCACCGTCGCCCCCGCTTTCATCAAAGTATTGATTGTTGTTTGGGTTCTTAGACGGCCGTCCAGGACGACGTCCCGAGGGTATGGCGCTCTTGGCCCGGGGCTTGGCAACCACTTCGTCACCATCAGTGCCGTCAGATGAGCCCTTTCCCGCTTTCTGGCGAGTCTTTTTTTGCACCTCAGCGACTTGCGACGCTTCGGTCGATTTGGATGTTTTGTCAGCCGCTTTTTTGACCACAACTTTTGCTGCGACTTTGGTTACAGCTTTGGTTGCGGGTTTCGCCGGCACTTTTTTGGCTGCCGTCGCTGCCGGTTTAGCAACCGCTTTGGTTGCTGCTTTGGTTGCTGCTTTGGTTGCTGCTTTGGTTGCTGCTTTGG
>CALBEY010000022.1 GCA_937888805.1 uncultured Burkholderiaceae bacterium | reverse complement strand
TGAGTGAAACCATGCCAAGACCTGCTCTTAAACCAGTCCCAAAGCCACCGCCCACGCCAGCAAAGCCGTCCGCGACAAAGGCTGTTCGACGTCCGGTTGCTAAAGCAGTGACAAGTCCGATCGTGCCGTCAATCCCGAAGCCAGCGCGGAAATTGACCCTTTCAGGCCCTTCTTTTGTGAATCGGGAGCTCTCGCTGCTTCAGTTTAATGAAAGGGTCTTGGCCATGGCTGAAGCGACCTCAACACCACTATTGGAGCGTTTGCGATACGTCTGTATTGTTGGGTCGAATTTGGATGAGTTTTTTGAAATCCGTGTCTCTAGCTTAAAAGAGCAACATCGCTTGCATCCCACATTACGAGGTCCTGATGGCCTGACGGCGGCGCAAGCCTTAAGCCAAGTGCAGCAGCAAGTGCATGACTTGGTGAAACGACTCTATGCTTTGCTCAATGAGCAGTTGCTGCCGAGCTTGCGCGCTGAGGGCATCTATGTACACCATGCTTCGGAGTGGGACGATCAGCAACGGGCCTGGGCACACGAACTCTTTGTGACGGAAATGATGCCGTTACTAACCCCAATTGCGCTGGATCCAGCCCATCCTTTTCCTAGGGTACTGAATAAGAGCTTGAACTTTATTGTGCCGCTGGCTGGTGAAGATGCCTTTGGCCGTCGGGCGTCCATTGCCGTGGTGCAAGCGCCGCGGGCGTTGCCGCGCATCGTGCACATGCCCCCAGAAGTCTCTGGTTTGCCAGATGGCTTTATCTTGCTGACATCTTTGATTCGCGCGTTTGCCGGTGAGTTGTTTCCAGGCATGGAAGCGCTCGGGGTGTTTCAGTGGCGTGTGACGCGTAACAGTGATTTGTTTGTGGATGAAGAAGAAGTCACCAATCTTCGCCTGGCCTTGCAAGGCGAGCTATCGCAGCGTAATTTTGGCTCAGCGGTGAGGTTAGAAATCGACCAGTTGACGCCAGTACACATCGAGCATCTACTGCAAAAAGAATTTGATCTCACTGTCGAAGATACCTACCGGGTCAATGGCCCGGCAAACGTGGCTCGACTGATGCAGATTTGTCAGGCGGTGGACCGGCCGGACTTGCTTTTTCCTGAATTCAGGGGGCCTGTGCCAAAAGCATTTGCCAAACTACAGCATCGCCCCGAAGCCATTTTTGAGCTGATTGCGCAGTCTGATCAGTTGCTTCACCACCCGTACCAGTCCTTTCAGCCGGTTATTAATTTCTTAACCGCTGCGGCCACTGATCCGGCGGTTGTGGCGATCAAACAGACGATTTATCGCACAGGTGAAGACTCCAAACTGATG
The DNA here is from genome assembly GCA_937888805.1 of uncultured Burkholderiaceae bacterium. Classification (GTDB taxonomy): domain Bacteria; phylum Pseudomonadota; class Gammaproteobacteria; order Burkholderiales; family Burkholderiaceae_B; genus Algicoccus. The sequence continues at coordinate 1,013 of CALBEY010000022.1, read as the reverse complement.
GAGCTTTTACTAGCGGCTGCCCGTGCGGGCAAAGAAGTAACCGTGGTGGTTGAGCTGATGGCGCGCTTTGATGAACAAACCAATATCAATTGGGCTGCGCGCTTAGAAGAGGTGGGTGCGCACGTGGTGTATGGCGTAGTCGGGCATAAAACGCATGCCAAGATGCTTTTGGCCTTGCGCCGTGAAAAAGGCGGTATTCGTCGTTATGGTCATTTAGGCACGGGCAACTACCACCCACGAACCGCCATGCTTTATACCGACTTTGGCCTGATGACCGCCCATCCCGAACTCTGTGAGGACATGGATAAAGTGTTCTCTCAGCTAACGGGTTTGGGGGCTCGTCGCCAACTGAAGTGGCTCTTGCAGTCACCGTTTAGTTTGCATGACTCGATGATTGAGCTGATCCGAGCCGAAACGGCTGCGGCCAAAGCCGGGCAAAAAGCCATCATCATGGCCAAGATGAATTCGCTGCTCGAACCCAGAGTCATTGCTGAGCTGTATGCTGCCAGCCAAGCAGGCGTGAAAATCGATTTGGTGATTCGAGGCGTTTGTGCCTTGCGAGCGGGAGTTTTAGGTCAATCAGAAAACATTCGAGTGCGTTCCGTTATCGGCCGATTTTTAGAGCATTCGAGGGTTTTTTATTTTTACGCTCAAGGTCAAGAAAAGGTCTATTTGTCTTCGGCTGACTGGATGGATAGAAATTTCTTCCGGCGCGTTGAGTTGGCCTTTCCAGTACTGGATTCGATGCTAAAGCGCCGTGTCATCAAAGAGGCTTTCACACTGGCCTTTAAAGACAATACACGGGCATGGACCCAGCAACCGGATGGCAAATTCATTCGGGTTATTGGCCGTGGAACTGCTTTTTCGATGCACGACGAGCTCGTTGAATTGCTGTCTTCGAAGTAATGGTCAGTAATCTGCTATAGTTCTGCTCTTCGGGGCGTAGCGCAGCCTGGTAGCGCATCTGCTTTGGGAGCAGAGGGTCGTAGGTTCGAATCCTACCGTCCCGACCA
>CALBEY010000021.1 GCA_937888805.1 uncultured Burkholderiaceae bacterium | reverse complement strand
GAATCTGGTCACGCCCTGCATGCCCTGCTCTCAGAGGTTGATGAGCCCGGTGCCAGTGCCTTTGCCGCGGTTGAATGGGATGCCATCGAACTACCCTCCCAGTTCATGGAAAACTTCTGCTGGGAATACGACGTTCTTAAAAACCTCAGTGCCCACGTCGATACCCAAGCGCCACTGCCCGAAGCCCTATTTAAAAAGCTCAAAGCCGCCAGAAACTTCCAAAGCGGCTTGCAAACCGTGCGACAAATCGAGTTTTCATTGTTTGACATGCTGCTGCATCACCAACCCAAAGGTCTGGGCATCGGCGAAGTCATGGCCACGCTAGAGGCCGTGCGTCAAGAAGTTGCCGTCATCAAACCCCCAAGCTGGCACCGCTTTCCCCACGCTTTCACCCACCTTTTTGCGGGTGGTTACGGCGCTGGCTACTACAGCTACAAATGGGCCGAAGTCCTGTCAGCAGACGCCTTTGGTGCCTTCGAAGAAGCCCAAAGCACGCTTGACCCCGTCACCGGCGAACACTTCAAACGTGAAATCCTCGCCGTCGGTGGCATGCGACCCGCTGCCGAATCCTTCAGGGCATTTCGTGGCCGTGATCCCAAAATTGACGCATTGCTGCGCCACAGCGGCATGGTTGAAACGGCGCAAGTAACAGGTTGACAAAATCAAATACGCCGCAAAAGCGGCGTATTTGATTAACTTAAACCATTTAAATCAATTATATAAAACGTTTATTTAAACCTTTATATTTGATAAATAACATCAACTATTGAAATCCCACTGGGCATAAGATTACGGTGCCTTAAACCAGCTTGCCACTGACCAAGGATCTGGCCGATCAGCCGGTATCACACGATTCTTAGGCATCCCAACCCCCAAATAGCCCACAAACTGATAATCCAGCGAGTCAAACCCAAAATACTCCGCCATCTCATCGGTGTAAGACCCGAGACCCGTGCTCCAAAACGACGAATAGCCCATGGCATGCATCGCATTCTCAAAATTCATCACAGCCGCGCCCATTGACAAGGTCTGCTCTAAAACAGGCACCTTGGGATGATCATGATGCACTTGATAAGCCATCGCCACCAAGAGCGGCAAGTCTTTGAGCCAAAACCGGGTAGACGCCTGCTTTTCTGGGGTAAGCGGCTTGCCCAAACCTTCTAAGACAGAAAACGCCTTTTCACCGACCGCCAAAATGTCCGGTTGACGAACCAGTGCAAAGCGCCAGCCTTGTAACTTGGCATGATCAGGCGCACACACCGCAGCAGCCAATGCCGCTTCAATCTGCTCATCATTGGGGCCTGGCTCACCCACCAACTTCACCGACCGACGCGACAGCAACGTCGATACCGGCAACACACCCGCTGACACTTCATTCATGTTTGCTTATCCAATAAAAACAATCATCACACCGCATTCTAGCCAAACCAAAGCCAAAACCGTGCCCAACCCAACCATTTATCGATCAATTACCGCAAGCACCTCGCTATCTTGCTAAATTAAGGACTTCACATCAAGACAAAGTCCAAGAGCCCAGCAATGACCGCAACAGTCACCGACACCGCCAACCCAGAAAACCAAGACCTTGAACTGCTGCACAACCGTCAAATCGACCTGCGCTTTTATCGCCGCAAAGACGGCCTGTACGAAGTCGTCGGTCACCTGACCGACAAAAAAACCTACCCATTTCGCCTCCAGCTCGCAGACAATGACTTAGCTGCCGACGAACCTGTGCATGACATGGCACTGCGGATGGTCGTTGACGATAACCTCACCGTGCATGACATCAAAGCCACCATGAATGCCACACCATTTGGTATTTGCCTTGAAGCCCAAAACACCTTGGCACCCATCAAAGGCCTGCGCATCGCTGCCGGTTGGAACAAAAAAGTACGTGAACTTCTCGGTGGTGCCGCATCTTGCAGCCACCTCATGGAACTTTTGGGTCCCATGGCCACAACCGCGCTGCAAGGCCTTGCACCCAAGCGAATCAAAGAAATCGAGCAACCAGAAAACGAACACCTGCGCCAAGCCAAAGTCAACAGCTGCTACGCTTACGGCGAAAGCCGAACCGTGGTCGCACGCCTTTGGCCACACCTGCACAAATCCAAATAGTCGGCATCAAATATCAAGCAATAAACGCCAGTCACCCCACACTGACCGCCAGCAATCAGCTGGAACCAAATCGCCTGCTAACATTCTAAAAAGAGTCATTAAAGCCCTGTTTCTGTTTGTTAATGCCCTGTTAACGCCCTGTTTAACCGATCAAACCATAACCAAAGCCATGACCGCAGCTCACCTAATGCCCACCACACACAGCATCAGACGATGGCTCGCTTTCATCACGATTGGCCTTTCAGCGCTTGCAGCTGGCTGCTCAGAGCATTCTCCCGACTGGAATCTTTACGACGTCAAAGGACACCTACCCAAGCTTTCATTTGAACTACAAGCCGCCGGCAACAAAACCTTCACCGAAAAAGACCTAGAAGGCAAAACCGTCCTGATGTTCTTCGGTTATGCCAGCTGCCCCGACATCTGCCCCACCACCATGGCGCAGCTCAGCGAAATCGTAACCAATGTTGGTGATGACGCCAAAGACGTGCGGATTGTGTTTGTGAGCGTTGATCCGCATCGAGACACCCCCGACATGCTGCAGGAATACGTCAACGCCTTTAACCCCAATGCCATCGGGCTGACCGGCAACACCCAGGATATTGCTCGATTTGCCAAGCGCTACCGCATCGCCTACCAAATCGAAAAGCCAAAACCCGATGATGACCCGAACGTCTACAACGTCACCCACAGCCAAGGTGTCTACATTTTTGATAACCGTGGCCGCGCCAGGCTCTTAGCCTCTGACTCAGAAGACACAGCGGCATTCACCGCCGACGTGCAAAAACTCATCAACGAAACCAGCTAAATCCAACGAAAGCCATTACCGTGCAACACCGCCTGGTTCCGCCAGTATTTGGCCTGCGCGAAACGCGCCGCCAAATACCGGCGGCCTAGAAAAACCATGCTAGGTGGTGTCGCAAACCATTTTCTACCAACACAAGACTATTGTGCTTTGCCATCGCAATAGTCTTGTGTCGAAAATAGAAAATAAACCAGATAAATTAAATACTTACAAGAAATGTTAAATGGCAAATCCAATTAAATTAATCCGTAAAACTCTAGAAAAAAACAAAGCACAGATACAAAGAACAGACACAAAGAACAGACA
>CALBEY010000020.1 GCA_937888805.1 uncultured Burkholderiaceae bacterium | reverse complement strand
CGCGTGCGTTCGGCATCGAGCACTTGATTGCGACCGACCCCCAATATCTCTTGGGCCGCTACACCGGTAAAATTAAAGGCACGCCAAGTTTTAAAGAAGGCAAAGTGATCCGTGTTAACGATTGGTTAAAAAGCCTCGGTCATGAACTCAATACATTCGAACAGAGTTTCTTTTACAGCGATTCGATCAACGACCTGCCGCTGCTTGAAGTTGTTACCCACCCGGTGGTAACCAACCCGAGTCCGAGCTTGCGCGATGTCGCTGTCGAGCGCCAATGGCCGATTTTGGATATTTTCGGTAAACCCTTGGATCAAAAATCCTAATGCTGGCTAAAACCATTAAAGGCCTTGTCAAACGGCTGGTCAAACCCAATCGCGCCATACCTGAAAGAATCGGCCGCGAACAACACGGTGTTGACCGACGACTGGTGTCGCGCCATGCCATCAAAGTCTGCGAAACGCTACAGCAAGCGGGTTTCGATGCGTACATTGTGGGCGGCGCTGTGCGTGACCTCATCATTGGTTTAGAGCCCAAAGACTTCGATGTGGCCACCAATGCCACACCCGAACAAATCAGATCGCTATTTCGTCGCGCCCGGATTATTGGTCGTCGCTTCCAGCTCGTACACGTGGTGTTCGGACAAGAGATTATTGAAACCTCGACCTTTCGGGCGCCTGCCTCGAATGGGCAAATGACCGATGACCATGGCCGCATCTTGCGTGACAACGTGTTTGGCAGCCAAAAGCAAGACGCCGAACGGCGTGACTTAACCATCAATGCGCTGTACTACGACCCCGTTACAGAAACAGTGATTGATTTCCATGAGGGCGTGCCCGACTTAAAAAAACGCGTGGTTCGCATGATCGGAGACCCGGCTACTCGCTATCGCGAAGACCCTGTCCGCATGCTGCGCGCCGTGCGTTTTGCGGTTAAGTTAAACGGCCATATAGAACCTGCCACCCAAGCACCGATTGGTGAACTAGCCGATCTACTCGGTAATGTGCCCGTGGCACGCGTTTTTGATGAAATGCTAAAGCTACTGACCTGTGGACAGGCCATGGCTTGCGTCAAACAACTGCGAACACACGGGCTTCACTCTGGCACCTTACCGCTACTTGACGTCATCTTGGAAGATCCTGAAGGCCAAGCGTTCATCGAACTGGCTTTGGAGAGAACCGACAAACGCATCCGCATGGGCAAATCAGTCAGCCCAAGTTTTCTGTTTGCCGCGCTGTTATGGCCACAGGTACGCAGTCAATGGCAACGGCTTTGTGACGATGGCGAGCAACGCATCCCTGGCCTATCTCAGGCCGCTGACCAAGTACTGGTTGCCCAGACTGAGAAACTCGCTATCAACCGGCGCTTCAGTTCAGACATGCGCGATATTTGGTTCATGCAACCACGCTTTGAACGTCGCGTGCCAAAGGCCATTTATCGGCTATTTGAACAACCTCGGTTTCGGGCAGCGGTTGACTTCATGCAAATGCGCGCAGCTTGCCATGAAGTCGACAGCGTTTTAGCGCAGTGGTGGATGGACTTGGCTGATGCCAACGATGCGGGACGCAGCGATATGATTCAGGCTTTAACCGAAGAGCCTCGAGAAGAAGGCGTGGCCACCAAACGCCGACGCCGACCCCGACGCAAAAAACCAGTCAATGCCGCTGCCCCGCTAAACAGCGGGGTCTCGTAAGGTTTAAACATGTCTAAAGCCATGGCATATTTGGGGCTCGGTGCCAACTTGGGCGAGCCCATCGATACCTTGCGCCAAGTCCTCCACGATATCGGGCACTTGCCTGGCATTGAAGACTGTGTGTGCTCGGATTTTTTTGGGTCAGCCCCACTTGATGCGCCAGGCCCCCACTACGTCAACGCCGTGGCTAGAGTCCACACCACACTAGCACCGTTAAACCTCTTAACCGAGCTGCAACGCCTGGAAGCCCAATATGGTCGCTTGCGCACAGCTGACAGCGTGCGCAACGCGCCACGCACCCTAGACCTAGACCTGCTTTGGTATGACAATCTCAACTTAACGACACCGCGCTTAACGCTGCCCCACCCAAGGATGTCTCAACGCGCGTTTGTGCTGCGTCCACTGGCCCAACTCAGTCATGATTTTGTTCTTAACGGTCACTCTATTGAGACATTGTTGATCGGCTGCGCCGATCAACAATGTGCACCCATCGCTTGATCTCTACCCCTAGATCGCGCCCGCTTGCTCAAGGGCACTGATCTGCTCAGCTGATAAGCCAAGCTCTTCCAAGATCTTCTGCGTGTGTTCCCCAAGCTCAGGGATAGCGGTCATCTGCGCGTCAAACGCCGAATTGGTACCCGGGGGCAACAGCGCCGGAAGCTTGCCAACAGGGCTATCAATTTCAGTCCAACGTTGGCGTGCCGCCAACTGCGGATGTGCCCAAACGGCCTTCATGTCGTTGACACGCGCATTGGCAATCTGAGCCTGCTCTAGCCGCTCGGTCACCTCTTCAATGGTCATCTGACTAAACCGCTCAACGATCAAGGCACGCAGGCGCTCACGGTTTTTGACCCGCTTAGGATTTGAATCAAAATCGAGATCCTTAGCCAATGCGGGTTGCGCCATCAGCTTTTCACAAAAGATCACCCATTCGCGTTCGTTTTGCAAGCCCAGCATGATGGTGTTGCCATCACCCACTGGGAACGGACCATAAGGGAAGATGGTGGCGTGCGCCGCACCAGCCCGAGGCGGCGGCTCAGCTCCCTCAAAAGCGTAATAAAGCGGAAAACTCATCCACTCGACGGTGCTCTCAAGCATGGAAACGTCGACGCGGCTGCCGCGTCCCGTTTTACCCCTAAGCAAGATCGCATTCAAAATACCAGAGTAGGCGTACATCCCAGCCGCGATATCAGACATCGAGCAACCCGCCTTGGCAGGCTCATCAGGTGAACCCGTCACTGACAGAAAACCGCTCTCGCTTTGAATCAGTAGGTCGTAGGCTTTTTTCCTTTCGTAGGGTCCACCTTCACCATAGCCCGAGATATCGCACACGATGAGCTGCGGATACTGCACCTGCAAATCATCAAACGACAAACCCATGCGGGCCGCCGCACCGGGCGCCAAATTTTGAACGAGCACGTCTGCCGTTTTAAGCAAGGCATGCAACGCTTTCTGTGCCTCAGGATGCTTTAAATCAAGCGCCAAACTTTCTTTGGATCGGTTGGTCCACACAAAATGTGAGGCCATGCCCCTGACACGCTCATCGTAGCCGCGTGCAAAGTCACCCACTTTGGGGCGCTCTACTTTGATGACGCGAGCGCCCATGTCAGCCAGCTGTCGCGTGCAAAATGGCGCTGCAATCGCATGCTCCAAACTGATTACGGTGATGCCATCGAGTGGCCTAATATTTTGGGTCATGGCACAAACCTCAATTCAGCCTGATGGGCAAGGGTACCGTCTTGAGAAGCCCACAGCCGAGCAAGCCCGTCTTCGACTATCTCACCAGCTGCCTCGAAGGGCTTGGGGGCGATCAAAGGACGCAGTCCACGGTAGGCCAAGTGATCGATTCGAGCCTTTGGATGCGCGCGCACAAACGACTGAACCATGGTCGTTGCAATCAACGGCCCATGGACAACCAGGCCAGGATAGCCTTCGGTTTGTGTGACATAGGGAAAGTCGTAATGGATACGGTGGCCGTTAAACGTCAAGGCTGAATAACGGAATAACAAGGTTGCTGTCGGATCAACCGTCATTGTCCATCCTGCCGCAGGTGCCTGTTCTGTGCCTTGCAACTTCGGTGGTGTGGGCACGCGATAAACGATGTCTTGTTCCTCACGAATCACACGCTGCCCACTTTGCAAGATGTCATGCGCCACCGTCACAAACAGCAAAGAACCGGTTTTGCCTTGTTTTTCTGTGATGTTGATCACCGTTGAGGTCTTTTGAGCCTCAATGCCTGCAAGTAATGACCCCTCAAAATAAACGCGGCCACCGGCCCACATCCGGTTACGACCAACGGCTGGCGGCAAAAAACCACCGCGAGCAGGGTGGCCATCAGTGCCAAGCGCATCCATGCCGACAACTTCCGGAAAAAAACACCAGTGCCAAAGTGCTGGCAATGGTTTACCGTGATCAGGTGCCGACTCACCCAAGGTTGCCGCTAAGCAAGCCGCGTGGCCCACATCTAAGGCATCAACCACGGTTTGGGATTTCCCTACCCAGTCATCCAAAGAAACTTCACTCATTCCAATCCTCTGTATTCTTATGCGGCCATCAGCGTCTGCGCGCGATTCAAGTGGTAGTTGTTGTCCCCGAGCAAAACACCCATGTAGGACAGGCGCTTGAAATAGTCACCGACCTCGAGCTCGAGCGTCACGCCCATGCCCCCGTGTAAGTGAACCGCTTGCTCACCCACAAACCGCGCCGCTAATGCGACCTCTGTCTTAGCCATCGAAACACGCTTGGCACGAAGCGGCGCAGGGTCATCAACCAAGGAAACGGCAGCCACAAAGGCATTAGAAACCGCCATCTCTTGTTGAATCAACATGTCAGCCACACGGTGCTGCACCACTTGGAAATTAATCAGTGGCTGGCCAAATTGCTTACGTGTTTTTAAGTAATTGGTCGTGACTTCAATCAAATACTGCATGGCACCACAAGCGTGTGCGCACAACGCCGTGATAGCGAAATCCAAACCTCGATCGAGGATAGCCGTGGCGGCCTCGCCGCGCGCCAACAAAGCCGCGCCATCAAGCGCCACTTTCTCAAATGTCACGTTGGCGCAACGGGCCAAGTCAAAAGTCGGGAAATCGACCATCGACACCCCCGGTGCATCAGAGGCCACCAAGAACAAAGCGGCTTGCCCATCAAGCAAAGCCGTCACGATCATGGCCGTTGAGCCTTTGCCATGCCACACGTGGCGCTTGACGCCTGTCAGCTCAAAACCATCACCCCGAGCAACGGCTTGGGTCGACGAAGCAGCCATGGCAAATCGCTCGCCCTCTTCTTGCCAAGCCACTGTCAATATCGCTTCACCCTCGGCGTGGGCCGAGAGCCACTTTGCCTTGACCGACTCGTTTTCGATAGCAGACAGTATGGTGACCGCCATCACCGCGCTGGGAATCACCGGCTCACTGACGATGCCGCGGCCTAACTCCATGTGAACAGCCAGCATGGTTGCTGTGCTTTCACCGAACCCGCCGTACGCTTCTGGCACCATCAAACCCGCCACGCCAAGCTCGGCCAGACTGGCCCAGGCCGCTTGATCTAACTCGCCTATGGCCGCGCGTGCACGTCGCTTATCAAAAGTCCAACCCTCAGCCATCACGCGTCGCAGGCTGTCAGTCAACATCCGCTGCTCTTCTGAATATGCAAAATCCATGATTATGTTTCCGAAAAAATGTCTGTGACGATGTGGTGTCAAACGCCGATAAGCTGCTTGGCAATGATCCCTTTCTGGATCTCGTTGGTGCCGCCATAAATGGTCGTCTTTCGCATGTCGAAGTAGGTCGCCGCCGAACCGACATCAAACTCACCACCAGGGCCATGAAACTCGCTTTCAGCGCGCATCCAATCGGGGTCGTAAGCCCAAGCCTCTGGACCCGCGACCTGCATTTGCAGACGAGCCAGTTCTTGCTGGAGTTCAGAACCACGGATTTTAAGAATCGATGCTTTTGGACCTGGGCCCGCCGTGCTGTCCGCCGCCACGCGCAAGAGCAACATTTCTAAAGCCAGGACTTGGGCTTCGATTTGGTTGATGCTGTCCATCATCCGCGCATCAAAGCTTAACGATGTTTTGCCTGCCATGGCTTCGCTGGCCATCCGCTTAAGGATCGCCAATTCACGATGGCAATGCCCAATACCAGCAATACCGGTGCGCTCATGCCCTAACAAGTACTTGGCATAAGTCCATCCATCGTTTTCTTCGCCAACCAAGTTCTCGAGCGGCGCCTCAACATTTTCTAACCAGACCTCATTGACCTCGGCACCACCGTCTAAGGTCTTGATAGGCCGCACGGTCACGCCAGGTTGGCGCAGGTCAATCAAAACCATCGAAATACCGCGCTGGGCTTTGACCGAGGGGTCCGTGCGCACCAAGCAGAACATCCAATCGGCGTGGTGGCCCAAGGTTGTCCACGTTTTTTGACCATTGATGATGTATTTGTCGCCTTGACGTTCGGCGCGGGTTTTAAGCGAAGCAAGATCCGATCCCGAACCAGGTTCAGAGTAGCCTTGGCACCACCAGTCTTCGACACGGATGATGCGCGGCAAGTAGTAATCTTTTTGTTTTTGGTTGCCAAACTTCATCAAAACTGGGCCGATCATGCTCAGACCAAAAGAGAGCAAACGTGGTGCACCAGCTTTGAAAGTTTCAATTTCAAAAATCAACCGTTCGACAGCATTCCAGCCCGTCCCGCCATATTCCTTAGGCCAAGTTGGGGCACCCCAACCGTGGTCAGCCAAAATGCGATGCCAACGGATATAGTCATCTTTTCCTAGCCTTTGGTGGTGCATTTGCTTGTCGCGAATGTCGGCAGGTAGGTTTTTTTCTGTGAAAGCGCGCACTTCTTCACGAAATGCCGCTTCTTGCTCAGTCCAAGTTAAGTCCATGCTTTTCTCCACTCATTTTTTCAAATGTAACAAGCCCGACGAATGCACCGGAATCTGTCATTTTGGAACGCGGGTTTCACAACAAACAAATCTCTTAGCCTCGGGCGTCTGACCGCTGCGCCAAACTGACGCCTTCTACAAGTGCATTTTTATTGACCATTGTAGTTTGGCTTATCAAGCGTCATACCATTGGTAATCACCTATCCTAGGCTATGTGGTAGGGTTTAGGATAGTGGTAAATCCATCAAAAAAAACGAAATGGGAGAAAACAGATGACTGGTATGTTGACAGGTAAAGTTGCCGTGGTAACGGGTGCTGGTGGGGGAATTGGGCGCGAAATCGCACTGGCAATGGGTGCGGCTGGCGCCAAAGTGGTCGTCAATGACATCGGTGCCGCCCTATCGGGTGAAGGCCTCACCGGCGCACCAGCACAAAACGTCGCTGATGAAATCAAAGCCGCTGGCGGCATTGCGGTGCCCAACACAGATAGCGTGTCGACTCGGGCGTCTGCCAACGGCATCATTGAAACCGCCATTTCACACTTTGGTCGTATCGATATCGTGGTGAACAACGCCGGTAACCTTCGGGACCGCGTTTTTCACAAGATGAGCGACGAGGAATGGAGCCAAGTCATCGACGTTCATCTGAATGGCACCTTTTTTGTCAGTCGCGCCGCTGCCAACCACTTTCGCGAGCAAGAGTCAGGCGCTTTTGTTCACATGACATCGACCTCAGGCTTGATTGGCAACTTCGGTCAGGCCAACTACTCGGCCGCAAAACTCGGTATTGCCGCGCTGTCTAAATCGATTGCGCTGGATATGAACCGCTACAACGTGCGCTCAAACTGTATCGCGCCATTTGCCTGGAGTCGCATGACAAGCTCCATTCCAGCCAATACCGATGAAGAAAAAGCGCGGGTTTTGAAACTGCAAAAAATGGAAGCCCATAAGGTGGCCCCAATGGCTGTTTTCTTGGCCTCTGACAGCGCCAAGGATGTCAACGGTCAGATTTTTGCTGTGCGCGCCAATGAAATCATGCTCTTTAGCCAGCCACGTCCCGTTCGCTCAGTGCACATGAGCACAGGCTGGACACCCGAATCCATTGCGCAGATTGCAGCGCCCGCCATGAAGCATCATTTCGCGGCCCTTGAGCGCTCGCCCGATGCCATTGACTGGGATCCGATTTAATATGGACGCATTCGATATCCAATAGGAAACAGCATGACATTATCCCGACGCGCGCCGCTAGACGGCGTGCGGGTTCTTGATTTGTCCCGTGTTTTGGCGGGACCCTTTTGCGCCCAGAACCTGGCTGATATGGGTGCTGATGTGATCAAGGTCGAACGCCCAGGCACGGGTGACGACACGCGCGCTTGGGGCCCACCATATTTGCGGGACGCCCAAGGTAACGACACAACAGAGTCTGCTTATTACTTGAGCACAAACCGCAACAAACGCTCAATTGCGGTTGACTTATCTACCCCAGAGGGGGCTGCCACTGTGAAAAAAATTGCCAGCCAGTGCGACGTGGTGATTGAGAATTTCAAAGTGGGGGGCTTAAAGCAATACGGTCTGGACTACGAGAGCCTCAAAGCTGAAATGCCCGGATTGATTTACTGCTCAATCACGGGATTCGGTCAAAATGGACCATTCGCTCAGCGCCCTGGGTACGACTTTATGGTCCAGGGCATGGGTGGTTTGATGAGCATCACCGGTGAACGCGACGGTCTACCCGGCGCTGGCCCACAAAAGGCCGGTGTTGCAGTTACTGATGTCATCACAGGGCTATACGCCGCACTCGCCATCACGGGCGCCATTCACGAGCGGGCGCGCAGTGGTTTGGGGCAATTCATCGACTTGGCTCTCTTAGATTGCCACATCGCCATGTTGGCCAATCAGAACTTAAATTACATGACCTCTGGCGTTGCCCCCACCCGAGCCGGCAACGCCCACCAAAACGTTGTGCCTTACCAGGTGTTTGAAGCCAAAGATGGGTACTTGATTGTGGCTGTGGGCAACGACTCGCAGTTTAGGGCGTACAGCCACGTGATTGGCCAGCCTGAACTTGCCACAGACCCCAAATTTCAGACCAATTCTGTCCGTATTGTTAACCGAGATGAACTGATCCCCATGCTTGAAGGCATTATGCTCACTCGCACGCGCGACGATTGGATCAGCTCACTTGAAAAAGTGGGGGTGCCTTGCGGCCCCATCCAGACCATTGATCAAGTGTTTAATCATCCCCAGGTCAAGGCACGTCAAATCTGGCGTGAAGTGCCACATCCCGTCGCAGGCACGTCACCCACCACCGCTAACCCCATCAACTACTCAGACACACCTATTCAGTACACTCGCCACGCCCCTGGGCTTGGCGAGCATACTGGAGAGATCTTGCGGGAATTTGGCATCAAACCCAATTAAGCAGCGACAACCGGGATACCGACACTTTTACCGGCCCATTCTTTTGGGCCGGTTTCATGTACTGACGTCCCTTTGGCGTCAACAGCAACAGTCACCGGCATATCAATCACATCAAATTCATAAATGGCTTCCATGCCAAGGTCTTCAAACGCCAACACTTTGGCGCTGCGAATAGCCTTTGAGACCAAATAAGCCGCGCCACCGACCGCCATCAAATAAGCCGACTGGTGTTTGGCAATCGACTCAATGGTCGCTGGCCCACGCTCAGCCTTACCAATCATGGCAATCAAACCGGTTTGGGCCAACATCATCTCAGTAAATTTATCCATCCGTGTTGAGGTCGTCGGTCCTGCAGGTCCGACCACTTCGTCACCAACCGGATCAACAGGCCCGACGTAATAAATCACGCGATTGGTGAAATCCACAGGTGGCTTCTCGCCTTTGGCCAACATGTCCTGAATTCGTTTATGCGCTGCATCACGGCCGGTCAGCATCTTGCCAGTTAACAGCAACGTTTGGCCAGGCTGCCAACTCGCAACCTCTTCTTTGGTCAAGGCGTTCAAATCCACAGGCAAAGAAGCTTTGTAATCGGGCGCCCATTTCACGTCAGGCCAATCAGACAAGGACGGGCGCTTAAGCTGCACCGGACCTGAGCCATCAAGCACAAAATGGGCATGCCGTGTGGCCGCACAATTTGGAATCATGGCCACAGGTTTTGACGCGGCATGGGTCGCGAAAGTGTTGATCTTGACATCAAGCACTGTGGTTAAACCGCCTAGACCTTGAGCGCCAATACCCAATGCATTTACTTTTTGATAGATCTCAATGCGCAATTCCTCAAGTGGCGTCTTGGGCCCGCGAGCCAATAGCTCGTACATATCCAAATCTTCCATCAGCGATTGCTTGGCCATCAACACAGCTTTTTCTGCCGTGCCGCCAACACCGATACCCAACATACCAGGCGGACACCAGCCCGCGCCCATGGTTGGCACGGTCTTTAAAACCCAGTCAACGATCGAATCACTGGGGTTTAACATGGCCAATTTGGATTTGTTTTCAGAGCCACCGCCTTTTGAGGCAACTTGCACATCAACAGTGTCACCTTGCACCAACTCAATTGAGAGCACACAGGGCGTGTTGTCTTTGGTGTTCTGGCGTGAAAAGATCGGTTCATCTATGATCGATGCTCGCAATGGATTGTCAGGGTTGAGGTAACCGCGACGCACACCCTCATCGCACAAAGATTGCAAATCACGCTGGGTATCAAAACGCACACCCATGCCGATTTTTAGGAAAACATTGACGATGCCAGTGTCCTGGCAAATGGGGCGCCGCCCCTCAGCACAGAGCTTAGAATTGGTCAAAATCTGCGCCATCGCATCTTTGGCAGCCGGGCTTTGCTCGCGCTCGTAAGCGCGCGCCAGGTGCGCAATGTAATCGGCCGGGTGATAGTAGCTGATGAATTGAATGGCATCGGCGATCGACTCGATCAGATCCTCTTCCTTAATAACCGTCATGACTATTTCCTCTTTATTCTAAAAAAATCGGCTCATTGGGCAACCAAATAAAACAAATCAAATCCACAGTACGCGCTATTGACCGCGCCAGATAGGTGTGCGCTTTTGCGCAAAAGCCAGCGCCCCTTCTTTGGCATCTTGCGAGGCCAAAATCTTTTCCATGAATGGCACTTGTTTGGCAAACATCTCGTCTTGCGACCAGTCGATCCCTTGGCTAACCACTTGCTTAGAGAGCTGAACCGCCAAAGGCCCATTGGCGGCTATTTTTTGCGCCAACATTCGTGCCTCAGTCAGTGCTTGTCCAGGCTCGGTTAAGGTGTTTATTAGACCAAAGGCGTGCATACGCGCTGCCGTCATGTGATCACCCGTCAGGATTGCTTCCATGGCTAAGTGGTAAGGCAAACGTTGCGGCAACCGCAGCAAACCACCCGCACCCGCAATCAAACCGCGCTTGACTTCGGGTAAGCCAAACATGGCCGTGTTAGCGGCTACCACCAAATCACAAGCCAAAACCATTTCAAAACCACCGGCCAACGCATAGCCTTCTACAGCGGCAATCAACGGCTTGACAGGTGGCTGCTCAGTAAATCCAGCAAACCCCCGGCCGGGCACGCGGGGACGACGCCCTGAAGCAGCAAAGTCCTTCAAGTCCATGCCAGCACTGAAATGACCACCCTCGCCCGTCAAAACACCGATGCGAATGGTGTCATCGCTATCGAGCTTCTCAAAGGCGCTAGCCAAAGCCTGCGCACAGTCAAAGTTAATCGCGTTACGCGCGCCGGGGCGATTAAGGCGAATAATCAGTACCGCACCGTCTTGCTCTGTTGTGACCAAATCACTCATTGCAGCCCCCGAAATATGTCGTAACGGCTCGTCGCCTAATGCCGACATCAAAGCCTCAATCATAGGCGATTCACACACCCACTGTGGCCAATAGCCGTGAACCAAGGGTTGGCTGCCGTGTCGCGCTAAAATGATTAATTGTTCCTCAAAACGCGTTGGCGACACTGACCAGGCAAACGTTACTCATGATCACTTTTCAGCAAATCATTCTACGACTGCAGCAGTACTGGGATCAGCAAGGCTGCGCCCTGCTCCAGCCCTATGACATGGAAGTTGGTGCTGGCACGTCACACACAGCGACTTTTTTGCGTGCCATTGGACCCGAGCCTTGGCGGGCTGCCTATGTGCAACCGTCGCGTCGGCCCAAAGACGGTCGTTATGGTGAAAACCCCAACCGTTTGCAACACTACTACCAATTTCAAGTGGTTCTCAAACCAGCACCCCCAGAGATCTTTGATCTCTACATTGGTTCGCTCAAAGCCATTGGTGTTGATCCCTTGGCGCACGACATCCGATTTGTTGAGGACGACTGGGAAAACCCAACACTGGGTGCATGGGGCTTGGGCTGGGAGGTTTGGCTCAATGGCATGGAAGTAACCCAATTCACTTACTTTCAGCAGGTGGGCGGTTTGGACTGTACGCCAACCACGGGGGAAATCACTTACGGCCTAGAACGCTTAGCCATGTACTTGCAAGGCGTCGAGAGCGTTTATGACCTTGTGTGGACAGAACGCGATGGCCAGACATTGACTTACCGCGACGTTTTTCACCAAAACGAAGTGGAACAATCGACTTACAACTTTGAGCACGCCAATGCCACCGTCTTGTTTGGCCACTTCGATGACTATGAAGCACAGGCCAAAGCATTGATGGCCGTGCCGTTGGCATTGCCCGCTTACGAAGCCACCCTCAAAGCCGCCCACACTTTTAACTTGCTAGACGCCAGAGGCGCCATTAGCGTGACTGAACGCGCAGCCTACATTGGCCGCATCAGGAACTTGTCGCGCGCCGTGGCGCAGGCCTATTTTGATTCCCGGGAAGCACTCGGCTTCCCGATGCTTAAAGCGGTAGGGAGTCAGCCATGAGCACCCCAAATATTTCCAACACCGCAAATCACGAATCCCTGTTGGTTGAGCTACAAACTGAGGAGTTGCCACCCAAGTCCCTTAAACGCTTGGGCGAGACCTTTGCCCAAGCGTTGAGCCAACACTTGTCTGATAAAGGCCTGCTGAATACCGATAGTGTCATCACACCGCTGGCCACGCCGCGCCGATTGGCGGTACACATCACCGCAGTCGCACAAGCGGCTGCCGATCAATCATTTACTGAAAAGCTCATGCCCGTCAAAGTGGGGCTTGATGAAAACGGGCAGGCGACCCCAGCGCTCTTAAAAAAGCTAGCCGCTAAGGGGCTCGAACACCTAGACGTCAACTCTCTTCAGACCATTGATGATGGCAAACAGACCTATCTGGTGGCTTCTGGCACAGCACCAGGCGCGCGCTTGGCCAATACCATCGACGACGCACTGGCCGCTGCCCTTCAAGCCTTGCCCATTCCAAAGGTCATGCGCTATCAACTTGCCGATGGCCAGACCTCAGTCAGCTTTGTTCGGCCCGCGCATGGTTTGATTATTTTGCACGGTGACAAAATCGTCGTCGGGCACGCGCTTGGCCTCACCGCCAATCGGCTCACGCTCGGTCATCGCTTTTTAGCGACTCAGCCGCTTAGCATTGAGTCAGCCGACCGCTACGTTACGCAACTGGCCACCGAGGGCCATGTCACGGCCAGTTTTGGTGAACGCCGGGCGCTCATCGAAGCCAGCCTTCGGGCAAAGGCTGGCGAGCTTGATGCCTCCTTAGGCCAAGATCCCGAAGTCGACGCGCTTTTGGATGAAGTCACGGCCTTGGTTGAAGCACCAGCGGTTTATGTCGGCACCTTTGAGGCCCGTTTTCTTGATGTACCCCCCGAGTGCTTGATTTTGACCATGCGCTTGAATCAAAAGTACTTCCCCTTGTTTAATCCTGAGACGGGTCGCTTAACGCACCAGTTCTTGATTGTCAGCAACATGCCAATCGCCGATCCTTCGGCGATCATCACCGGTAACGAGCGCGTCATTCGTCCCCGATTGGCCGATGCTGAGTTTTTCTACCTCACCGACAAACGCCAGCCCCTAATCAATCGGGTGTCAGCCCTTGACACTATCGTGTATCACAACAAGCTAGGCACGCAGCGCGCACGCATTGAGCGATTCCGTCAAATCGCTGCTTGGTTAGCCCAAACACTCGGCAACAGTGGTGCTGACGTCGAACGAGCGGCACTCCTTGCCAAGGCTGATTTAACGACCTTAATGGTGGGCGAATTTCCTGAGTTGCAAGGCGTCATGGGCAGCTATTACGCACGAGCCGACGGCGAATCGAACGCGGTGATTAACGCCATTGAGCGGCAATACCAGATCCGTTGGCACGCCCCCGTGACTGAGCCCGACGTGGCTGGCGTGATACTTTTCATGGCGGAGCGTGCCGAGACATTGGTGGGTATCTGGGGCATTGGTTTGGCACCCACGGGTGAGCGCGATCCCTTTGCTTTACGCCGCGCCGCACTGGGTTTGATCAGTGCCTTTGAGCAACTAAGTGCCGGTGGCCATCTGCCGTTGTCGATGCAAACCAACTTAACGCTTGAAAACCTATTGGCTGCTGCGCGGGCGAGTTTTGGTGACGCCTTAAAATTGTTACCCAGTACGGTGACTGAGGTCGCGCAGTTCGTGCGTGAGCGTTATCGCAACCAACTGCTCGGTCAGCATACCCGTGAGGCCATCGAAGCGGTGTTTGCACTAGACCCCCCGTTGCACCAGATCGAGGCCCGTATTCAAGCCGCCGAGACTTTCATGCAAACGCCCGAGGCGCCTAGCTTGGCAGCTGCCAATAAACGCCTCAGCAACCTCCTCAAAAAAGTGAGCGATTTACCCGCTGCTTTAAACCCAGCTGCCCTGCAGGAAGACGCTGAAAAAACACTGCTTAATCAAATCCAGTCGATCGCACCGGTGGTTGATCAGTTTGTGGCGCTGGGTGAATACGGTCAAGCGCTAAGCACGCTGGCGACTCTCAAAGCGCCTGTTGATCGGTTTTTTGAAGAAATCATGGTGATGGCTGATGACCTCGAAGTCAGGCGCCAGCGCTTGGCCTTGCTGTCAAACTTGCATCACTTGATGAATCAGGTTGCTGATATTTCAAGGCTAGCGGCGTGAAACTCATTATTCTCGACCGCGATGGCGTGATCAATCAGGATAGTCAAGACTACATTAAGCACCCTGACGAGTGGTTGCCCATAGAGGGTAGCCT
The DNA here is from genome assembly GCA_937888805.1 of uncultured Burkholderiaceae bacterium. Taxonomy (GTDB): domain Bacteria; phylum Pseudomonadota; class Gammaproteobacteria; order Burkholderiales; family Burkholderiaceae_B; genus Algicoccus. The sequence goes on along the minus strand of CALBEY010000020.1, from coordinate 66,932 downwards.
CGCGGCCATTGGCAAACTGCACCAAGCGGGCTGGAAGGTTGTGGTGGCCTCAAACCAATCAGGCTTGGCGCGAGGCTATTTTGATGCGGCTACCTTGCACGCCATGCATCAGAAATGTCTGCAATTGCTCACGCCTTTGGGCGGCACTATTGATGCTTTCTTTGTCTGCCCCCATGGGCCTGACGACAACTGCCATTGCCGCAAACCCGCGACGGGTCTTTTTGAAGACATCAGCAAACGTTTTGATACGTCACTGGCTAACGTGCCCGCTGTGGGCGACTCGATGCGCGATCTGCAGGCCGCTTCAAGCATGGGCTGCCAGCCGTGGCTGGTTTTAACCGGCAACGGCACCAAGACCGAGTCAAACCCAGATTTACCCCCAGGCACCCGCGTGGCGCAAAACCTCGCGCAAGTCGTCGAACAACTGCTTGCTCAAACAGAAGGCGCATGATGGCTTGGCTTCGCGCATCACTCTATTACCTTTTTTTGACCATCACGGTCATCCCTTATGCGTTTTTGTGTTTGCTCTGCGCGCCCTTGCCTTTGCACTGGCGCTATCGCATCACCATGGGTTGGCCATGCTTGGCCACTTGGGGTGCACGCGCCTTTTGCGGGGTTCGTTGGCAAGTCGAAGGCACAGAAAACCTGATCGATGGCCCCGCCGTGGTTTTGGCCAAACACCAGTCAGCTTGGGAAACATTGTTTTTACCCAGCCACCTGCCCCGAGAAGTTTGCTTTGTATACAAACGCGAATTACATCGAATTCCTTTTTTTGGCTGGGGCTTGGCACTTTTGCGCATGATCCCCATTGATCGCACCAAAGGCAAAGAGGCCTTTGAGCAAGTGGTTCAAATCGGCCAACAACGCCTAGACGAAGGCCGTTGGCCAATCCTCTTTCCTGAGGGCACTCGAATTGCACCAGGCAAAATGGGGCGCTTTAAAATGGGTGGTGCTTTGCTCGCGATTCGCACCAACAGCCCTATTATTCCCATCGCGCATAATGCTGGCGAGTGCTGGCCGCGTCACGCCTTTACCAAAAAGCCCGGGTTAATTACCGTGCGTATTGGCCCACCCATCCTGCCCGATGGGCTTACGCCTGAAGCATTAAATGACAAAGTATCGGCTTGGATCGAAGCAGAAATGAAGTCGCTGAACCCAGAGCGATTTCGTCACCCGTAAAGTCTCAACAATGACCCAACAACTGTCGTTTGATCTTGATACCGCACCTTCGCTCACACCCAAGCGTTCGCCGGAAATCGGGGCACACGATCGTTGCGTGGTTCATCTTGGCATGTCGTTGCCGTACCGGCTTCATCGCTCACGACGACGTTCAATCGGCCTGACCGTGGGCGACGATGGCTTGCGCGTCACCGCCCCCTCCTGGGTATCCTTGCGCCACATCGACGAGGCTGTTATTGAAAAGTTTGACTGGGTGCAAAGCAAATTACAAGCCATTCATATTCGTCACCAAAAGTTGGCATTGGCCGCCAGCAATTGGCGTAATGGTGGCATATTGCCCTATCTGGGTTGTCGCTTGGTGTTGCGATGTGGCAGCGCCCCTGAACAACCGAACCCAGCGGTCGTTTGGTTTGAAGGCGACCCTGATGTGCCGCAAGCCAACCAAGCCCTGTGGCTACCCTTGCCTGAAGGTGTCGATGGCGCCCGTCTACGCGACTTGACACAGGCTTGGCTGCAGCAACGAGCAAAAGCTCTGTTTGGCACGCGCTTGGCCCATTTCAAGACGACCAGTGGCTTAAGCCCCAGCACCTGGAAGCTCTCTTCAGCCAATACCCGCTGGGGGACTTGCAACAGCGATGGGCATATTCTCTTAAATTGGCGTTTGATTCATTTTGAACCCGCCGTGATCGACTACGTCATTGCCCATGAGCTAGCCCATTTGCGGGAAATGAACCATGGCGCCGCGTTTTGGGATGTTTTGCAAACCATTTACCCTGACTACTTAGCGGGGCATCGTGCATTAAACGGCGTATCGCCAGGTGACATGCCAGCGGTATGATGCCCTGAGAGTAATTTATTTGGAGCCTATAAGATGAGAATCCTGCACACAATGCTGAGAGTCGGCAATCTCGAGCACTCGATCGACTTCTACACCAACGTACTCGGTATGCGGCTGCTTCGCCGAACCGACTACCCAACAGGTCGCTTCACCCTTGCGTTTGTGGGCTACCAAGAAGAGGCTGAAGGTGCTGTGATCGAACTGACCCACAATTGGGACACTGAAAAATATGACCTCGGCGATGGCTATGGTCACATTGCACTTTTGGTGCCTGATGCGGCCAGTGCTTGCGATTTGGTTCGCCAAAAAGGCGGTAAGGTGACCCGTGAGGCGGGTCCCATGAAGCATGGTTCAACCGTCATTGCCTTTGTCGAAGACCCAGATGGTTACAAAATTGAATTCATTGAACGCAAAACCGCTTAAACAAATGAACCCTGAGCTGATATTGGCATGCTAAACGGTCTCTGGCTTGGTTTCTTTTTGGTGGGTGCCGCCGCCGGTTTGATCCAATGGATTTGGCTAGGCGACGCCGATGTCTTTTCTCGCATGGTGGCCAGTCTGTTTGACATGGCCAAACTCTCCGTCAATGTGATGGTGCTATTGTTCGGCACCTTGACGCTCTGGCTCGGTTTGTTACGCATTGCTGAGCAAGCGGGTTTGGTGCAAACCTTAGCGCGCTGGCTGGCTCCCTTATTCGCCCGCTTGATGCCCGAGGTACCACGCGGTCATCCGGCGCTTGGGCTCATCACCATGAACTTTGCAGCCAATGGGTTAGGGCTAGATAACGCCGCTACACCCGTGGGCTTGCGTGCCATGCGAGAACTGCAAACGCTCAACCCAAACCCAAAAGTCGCGACCAACGCACAGATTCTTTTTCTGGTGCTCAACACCTCTTCGCTGACGCTATTACCAGTCACCATTTTTATGTATCGCCTGCAGCAAGGGGCGACAGATCCGACCTTGGTGTTCTTACCCATCTTGCTGGCAACCTGTGCATCCACCGTGGCGGGTTTTTTAGCGGTCAGTTGGGTGCAACGACTGCCTTTGCGTGACCCCGTTGTGTTGCTCTGGTTAGCCGGTACCGCCTTGATCATGGGATCCATCATGGCGATGGCGGCAACGCTAGCCACAGCCACCTTGGCGCATGTTTCTAGCCTGGCGGGCAACTTGGTGCTCTTAGGCATCATTGTGCTGTTTTTGGTGATGGGTGCTTGGCGAAAAATTCCAGTTTACGAATCATTTATTGATGGCGCCAAACAAGGTTTTGACATTGCCAAAGACTTGTTGCCCTATCTGGTTGCCATGCTTTGTGCGATCGGCTTGTTGCGAGCCTCTGGCGCCCTGACCTTCATGATTGAAGCGATTCGTTGGGGGGTCGAAATCATTGGTGGTGACACGCGCTTTATTGATGCTTTACCCACAGCATTCGTCAAGCCCTTTTCTGGCAGTGCCGCTCGTGCCATGATGATTGAAACCATGCAGTTTCATGGCGTTGACAGTTTTGCGGGGCTACTGGCTGCAACACTCCAAGGCAGTACAGAAACCACGTTTTACGTCTTGGCGGTTTATTTTGGGGCCGTGGGAATACAACGTGCACGCCATGCGGTGGGTTGCGCCCTGTTTGCCGACTTCGCCGGTATTGTGACCGCTATCTTTGTTTGTTATGCCTTTTTTGGGGTCAGTTAGCGCTGGCCATTTCGCTCATGAAAATCGTAATCGCCCCCGACTCATTTAAAGAAAGTCTCGGCGCTTTGGCCGTGGCTCAAGCCATAGAAAGAGGTATTAAAGCCGTCTTGCCAGACGCATCGACGGTTTGCATTCCCATGGCTGACGGCGGTGAAGGCACCCTGGAAACGGTTCTTCAAGCCACGGCGGGTCAATCGCGTGAGCTAACTGTACTTGATGCGCTTGGGCGCCCTCGACTGGCGCAGTGGGGCTGGTTACAAAAACAAACAGCCCTGATTGAAATGGCCAGCGCCGCAGGCCTAGAACAAGTGGCACCCATTGAACGCGATCCACTGCGAGCAGACACCTTTGGCGTGGGCCAGCTGATGTTGGCAGCCTTAGACGCTGGCGCAGACACCATTGTACTGACTGCAGGGGGTTCGGCCACCAACGATGGTGGCGTTGGTATGCTGCGTGCACTCGGGATTCGTTGGCTTGACCAGCACGATCAATTGCTACCTGCCGGTGGTGCCGCCTTACTCAATCTCGCTCGAATCGATGCCAGTGGACTTGATCCTCGTTTGTTGCGCACCAAAATCATGATCGCCACCGATGTGAACAATCCGCTTTGCGGTCCCAAGGGCGCATCAGCGACGTTTGGGCCACAAAAAGGGGCCACACCTGAAATGGTGAGCCTGCTCGACGAGGCTTTATCACGTTTGGCTGATTTCAGTGCGCAAGTTTTGTCACGCGACGAACGCCACTCGCCTGGCGCTGGCGCAGCCGGTGGGTTGGGGTTTGCTGCCATGGCATGGTTAAACGCACAAATGAGACCTGGTGCGGCAATGGTGGCTGAGCTCGTGTCGCTTGACCAAGCCATGCAAGCGGCTGACTTGGTCTTCACTGGTGAGGGCAGCATGGATGCGCAAACACTCCAAGGCAAAACACCCATGGGGGTGATTGAAGTGGCGCAACGCCATGCCGTGCCCGTGATTGCACTGGTAGGACGCTTGGGTGATGGGTACCAGTCGCTCTATGACGTGGGCTTAACGGCGGCCTTTAGCCTGACCAACGGACCCATGGCGCTTGAGCAAGCCTGCGAACAAGCAGCCGAACTCCTTCAGGCGCGCACATCAGATATCATGCGCACATGGCTGAAGGCGGCAAGCGCGCGGACAAAGCATCACTGATACGAATAAAACCCGCCACATCGACTTGCTCAGCACGATCGGTTGGCAACACCCCCATCTCCTCCCAGGGCAGCACTGCTGTCCAGTCCCCAAAGGCACCTCTAAGCATCTTACGGCGCTGAGAAAACGCCCTTTGAACCACCGCGGCAAACATCGCGTCATGTCGCGCGCGTGGCCGATCATCGCCTAAGGGAATCATGCGCACCACGGCAGAAACCACCTTGGGTGGTGGTTCAAAAGCGCTAGGAGCCACATCAAAAAGCTTTTCCATGCGATACCGATACTGCAACATGACAGACAGTCTGCTGTAAGTTGACGAGCCAGCGTCTGCCACCATGCGATCAACCACTTCCCTTTGCAACATGAAGTGCTGATCAACCACATGGTCTGCCGCTTGCAAGCAAGCAAAGAGCAGTGGGGTCGAAATGTTGTAAGGCAAGTTACCGACCACGCGCAAGCCAGGACCAAGTTGGGCGAAGTCGACTTGTAGGGCGTCCTGCTCGATAATAGTCAACACCGATTCTGAATACTGCCGGCGCAGTCGCTTGGCCAAATCACGGTCGATTTCAATCACTGTTAAGTGATTAAGTTTGGCCAGTAAGGGCGCCGTCAACGCCGACAAGCCGGGCCCGATTTCGACCACACGATCTTCTGGTCTTGGGGCAATAGCCTGAACGATTTGTTCAATCACACCCAAATCGACCAAAAAATTCTGCCCGAATCGCTGTCTCGCCTGATGGTTTGCTGACTGACCCCTCACTTGGCATCTGGCCGAAACATGCGATTATCAACGAAGGTTTGGTTACGCACTTGCTGTAGCCATGCGTCAAAATTACTGGCCGCACGGCGCAGGAACAACTCCTCACGAGCGAGGTTGCGCCGGTATTGATCCGCCATGTCTTGGGAGCGACGCTCTAGCACTTCAATCAGGTGCCAGCCAAATTCAGTTTTAACTGGTTCGCTGAGCTGGCCGACGTCCAAACTGTTCATTCCCCGCTCAAACGGCGGCACAGTATCCCCCGGGTTAAGCCAACCCAAATCACCACCTTGCGGCGCTGAGGCGTCATCAGAAACGGCGCGAGCAACCGCCTCAAAACTTTCATCACCATTCACAATCCGCTGGCGGGCGTTTTCTAGGCGTTGCCGGGCTTGATCATCGCTCATTACCTCAGAGGTTTTAATCAGGATGTGACGCGCCTTGGTTTGATCAACCATCAAGGGACCGTCGGGCACGGTCCTGAGAACCGGTTCGGGTGGTGGTGGTGGCGCAGGCTGCACGCCACCAGCGCGACCCAATACCTTCAAAATATGAAAACCAGCGGGGCTGCGTAGCACGCCAGAAATCTGTCCCGCCTGCAAATTTCGCGCGTTGTTAATGAAAAGGCTAGGCCAGCCCTCAGCGGGTCTCACACCCATGTCACCGCCTCGCGAGGCCTCAGGCCCATCTGAGTTCTCTGTGGCAAGCACGGCGAAGTCTTGACCTTTACGTAGGTTGGCACGAATGCCATCAATCCGTTTCTTCAATGCCGCCACTTGTTCTTCCGAGGCTGACTCGGGGACTTGAATAAAAATTTGAGCAAGCTGCATCACCAGTGGCCGCACGGGCTGAGGCTTCGGCGGTGGCGGTGGCGGTGGGGGTGGCGGTTCTAAACCACTAGCCTTGCGTGCCACCTGCTCTTTCAAATAAACATCAACATCGGCATCACTGATTCGAATGGTTGATTCTGCCATCGCCTGTCGGACCCGATCAACTGTCATTTCGCGGCGCAACCGATCTTCGTACTGAGGCCATGTGAGGCCAACGGCTTTGACTTGATTTTTGATTTGAGCAATGGTGACATTATTGCGCTTAGCCACACTTTCCACGGCTCGCGCCAACTCTTGATCACTAATCCGAACACCCATTTTTTCACCTTCTTGCCGTATCAGAGACTCGGTGATCAACATATCGAGTGCTTGGCGTTTGATTTCATCTTGCGCAGGCATGGGTTGGCGGCTGTTACGTATTTCGCCGGCAATCAGCGAGGCCCGCTGATCAACCTCGAGCACGGTAATCACGTTGCCACCGACCACAGCAGCAATGCCATCAACGAGTACAGAAGCGCGCACTGGCGCCTCGTTCGAGCCACGGAGACCCTGACCATGGGTCTGGGCCGATAAGGCTAAGAGCAGGAGTCCAAAGAATAAGGCGGCTGCGCGTTTCATCAAAATCATTATTCATACCTTTCAAACTTACCCACCGGCTTGATCGCTGGTGTGATGTTTTGGAAATTCGGAATGCTACTTCTCAATAAACCCATGGGATCTTGACCGAGCCCACCCAAACCAGACAGTTCAAGCTGGAAAAATATGGCGTCGTTAACTTCGCTTGGATCAATCGCGTAACGCTGATAAACGACACGCGCTGCCCAACAACAGTCACCTTTATACTCAAGTCCTGCAATCGCTTGAGTCACGCGTGGCACCACATTGCGCGCCGGGATATTCAACAAAGAATAATCGACACGACCGACAGAATAAATATTAGCGCTCAAAGGCCACTGAAAGGCCAACCCAATCTGTTCCTGACCCTGGGGCTGAAAGGCCCCTGTCGGGTTGCGTTGGTAACGGTATGACGCGGATAAAGTCGCAGCTCGCTTAGGATTAAAACGCCCGACGATTTGCGCCCGATCCCAACTACCATCATATGGGTTGTACTGTAAATCGATGGTGGCACTAAGCGTGTCAGTCAACTCTGCTGAAGCATTGATTAAAAATTCCGAGCGAACGTCAGAGCGCGGTGTTTCACCTGGCAACGTCACCAACTGATCCACAAAGTAAATCCGCTGTCCCACCGCAAACGCCGCACGCTCAAACCCAGTCTCCTCATCAAGCAAACGCGAACCCAGGGCTAGCGTTAGCTGGTTGGCATTGGCGATGCGATCCCAACCCCCGGTGTAGATATTCTCTTGAAAAGCTTGCGAAAAGCTGAAGTCAGACAGCGTCGTGTCATAGACGGGCAAATTCGATTGGTCACGATAAGGCACATTGAGGTAGTAAATCCTAGGCTCTAAGGTTTGGATCGCATCCAAACCAAAAAAAGATGTTGGGCGCTCGAAGGTCATACCAGCATCAACTGAGGTGATGGGCAAGACCCGATTGTTGCTTGATTCGCGTCCCCCCACGCCCGACAGTCGATACCATTCTGTCTCGTAGCGCGTGGTGTGTAAGCCAACTTTGGGGGTGATGTACCAGCCCGGACGCACCATCGGAAACGAAACCGAGTTGTAGGACACATAACGCTGACCATCCGGACCAAACTGCTGACCTTGCCTGTCAGTGGGACGATCAAACCAGACGGCTGCATTCTCTGATTTCAAATCAAAACCGTTTTGATCAAACCGCGCGCCATTAAGCGTAATCCCAGGCACTAAGTTGTATTGCGGCACAATGTCGCCAAGCGTCTGAAAGGTGGTGTACTGAACGTTCGCCTGCCAATCGCGATTGGACCACCCGGCAAACACAGAGCGCGGCAAATAGGTGGTGGTGGCCTCGTTGATGGCCAAGAGCGAAAAGTCTTTGAAGTAGTCGTCATCGGACACACCGCTGACATTCCAGCCGCCTGTAAAACCGCTACCAAAGGACTGGTTGTGCTGCAGGCTATACAGCCAGCGATCCGTGCCAAGCTCACTGTCGCGATTGAGATAGGTGCCAGCGAATTGACCGCTGGAAGACGGATTCAAGTACCGGAATTCACCGCCCAGCATCAGGCCACGCTTACTCATGGGGCGCGCCACCAAGGTGGCGTCGTAATTGGGGGCCAAATTCAAGTAGTAAGGCAAAGTCAGGTCAAAACCAGTCTGGTTGGTCGTGGCAAACGTTGGCAATAAAAATCCTGACTTGCGTTCGGGCCGCAGTGGAAAGGTGAGGTATGGCGACGCCAAAAGTGGCACGCCCTTGAAAAACAGCACGCCATTGCGAGCCACACCCTCGTTTTCGTCATAATTCAGATCGACCTTGCTCGATTTGATGTACCAGGCGGGATCTGGGCATGGGCAACCGCTGTAGGTGACGTCTGTGATCGTCATTTCGTTGCGATTGGTCATGACAGCCTTAGTACCAACCCCAGCACCACCGTTGTCTAACCAAAACTGAGGAAAGTCGACATCGCCGACATCGGTATCTAGGTTGTAACGCATCGATGGGCCAATCACGATGTTACCGTCTTGCACCAGCCGAGCATTACCAATGGCTGTGACGTCTTCTGTGTTTTGCTTGTAATACAAAAAATCACCACTCAGCACACCATCGGCACGCCGCACCACCCCCTGCCCGTCGAGGGTTAAGTTACGCTCGTCGTCGCTTTGCATGGCTTCAGCCCCAAGATAAACAGGCAATTCACTGTCAGGCACAGTCACAGGCCTTAGCATGGGTGAGACCGTCAAACCCCTTAATATTATTTGGGTCGCCGCGTCAGGCGCTGGCTCTGGCGCTTGAGCCCAGACGAGCGCCGACATTGCCAACCAGAACAGGGCAAAAGAAGGTCTTTTCAGAAACGAGCCCCTCAAACGGGGCTCCAATCAAGCAACAACATCAAAGCACTCTCAAACAATGGGTGCGCCCAATGGCACAAAAGACGCTCTATTATAGAGATCGGTCAAACCCTCAACACAATAGCCAAACAAAACCACCCATGAGCCACACCGAATCCACTGCCAAACCACACCTTCACACCGACCGAGACCGTGCCCTGTTGCACTGGCTCAGCGATTTGGATCAATCACTTGCCTTGGATTTGGACAGTTTAAAGGCAGCGTCAAGCGACGCAAGTTTCCGGCGATATTTTCGTGTAAACACGGCACAAAAAACACTCATCGTCATGGATGCACCGCCACCCCAAGAAAATTGCCAGCCATTTATCGATGTGACACAGCGCTTGCAAGCCGCCTCAGTAACGGTACCCAAAATTTTGGCAAACGACCTTAAGCAGGGATTCCTACTTTTAACCGACCTTGGCCAACACACCTATTTCGACAAAATCGTCGAAGGCTGGCCCGATCAAGCCCGCCAAAGCCACTACTTGCATGCGCTAGACGCCTTGGTTAAGCTACAACTCGCCCACACCGGTGGCCTGGCGGTGCTTGATCGTCAACGCTTGATTGATGAGTTACAGCTTTTTCCTGAGTGGTTTGTACAACAACACCATGGCGTGGCACTCACGACCCAAGAAAACACCCAACTGACATTGATTTTCGAAACTTTGGCAAACGAAATCGCCAATCAACCACAAGTTTTGGTGCATCGCGATTTTCATTCGCCAAACCTCATGGTGTGTGATGATCCTGGTGTAGGAGCGAACCCAGGCGTACTGGATTACCAAGACGCATTGCTCGGCCCCATCAGTTACGACATCGCCTCGCTCGTGTTTGATGCTCGCACCACTTGGGAGGAGCCACAACAGCTTGATTGGGCCATCCGTTATTGGGAGCGAGCCCGAGCAGCAGGCTTGCCTGTGGATGCTGATTTTGCGGTGTTTTACAAACAATACGAATGGGCTGGCCTGCAACGGAACTTACGCATTCTTGGGGTGTTTGCGCGCTTGAATTTACGCGATCACAAGCCAGCTTACTTGAACCATTTGCCGCGGGTACTTCAGTACGTACGCCAAGTAGGGAACCGCTATGGTGTTTTCAGACCGTTGATGCGGCTACTCGATCGCCTTGATGGCATCGAGCCACAAACCAGCTTGACCTTTTAAGATGAAAGCAATGATTTTGGCGGCTGGCCGCGGTGAGCGCATGCGACCACTGACAGACCACACACCCAAGCCACTGCTACTGGTGGCGGGTCAGCCCCTGATCGTTTGGCACTTAAAAAGGCTGGCTGCAGCTGGGATTCATGACGTGGTCATCAACCACGCGTGGCTGGGCGAACAAATCGAAACCACGCTGGGTAATGGCGACCCGTGGGGGGTCAGCATTCGGTATTCACCAGAACAGACGGCCCTTGAAACAGCGGGCGGCATTGCAAACGCCCTACCGCTTTTAGGCAATGATCCCTTCTTGGTTCTAAATGGCGATATTTGGTGTGACTGGCCGCTTGAAAGCGCTTTGAATTGGGTCAGTAAGACACCGACACCGGCTGATTTACGGGCGCACCTTGTTTTGGTGCCAAACCCAAGCCACCATCCCAAAGGTGATTTTTCCATCGACCCGCAAGGCCGTTTGAGCCCTCACGATCCACCACTGTTTACTTACGCGGGTTTGGGCATTTACTACCCTGAGCTTTTTGCTGATGTTTCACGCCACCAGCCTAGCGCCTTAGCGCCACTGCTCAAAGACGCCATGGCGCAAGGTCGGGTCACCGGTGAGTTGCACACTGGACAGTGGATGGATGTCGGCACCCATGAACGTCTCAAGGCGCTTGAGCAGCAGCTTTGTTGAGTTAATTTGCAACCACTTGTTGCAACGCTAGGACACCATCGACCGCTTAGCGTTATCCTTACAGCTGTAACAAAGCCGACTTGGCCTTGTTACCTCTTTTATTCACGTCAGGGAATCAGTCGCATGGGAATTTTTCGGGGATCGCGTCGCCAGGTCTTTAAGCCGTCGCCATACGACACACGTCGCCGCTCAAAAGGATTGCCGCGTTGGTTCACTTTATTGGTGATCGGCATTCTCATCGGTGGTGGCGGTGTCTTGATGCTACAGGCCAGTTACGGGCCCAAACGGCTCACCTTGATTGAATCACAACGTCTCACCGACGAACTGGCCTCACTGTCGCTTGAGCGTCAGCAGCTTCAAGCCGAAGTCACGACACTGCAAAGTCGCCTCAAGACTGCGCAGGGACAAGCTGACCAATCGATCAATGCGCTTGAAAGTGATCTCTCTAAACTGCAACAACGCGTCAAGCCCTTGCAAGACGAAGTGTCCATGTTTTTAAAAGCCATCACCAGCAATGTCAAAATGGATCCAGTGGGTATTTCAGGTGCGAGCTTCGTGCAGCCCAATAACGGTGAGACACTGAGTTATCACATCCTAGTCGTCCAAGAAAATGACCAACAACCCACTTATGATGGGCGCATTGAAGTCACCTTCGAAGGTCGCTATCCGAATGGCAAAACAGGTGCCATCAAGGCCTTGGTCGTGCCATTTTCTGTGGGTCACTACCAAAATTTGAGTGGTGAGCTGACATTACCGAACCAGTTTCAAGCCACAAGAGCCACCTTGCGCATCTATCAAGGCGATGGCAACCGGGCTTTGAGTTTTCGCACCTTTGGCGTGACGCGAAGCAACTAATCACCACGCATTACCGACCAAAGCCGCACTGCGCTCGATAATAGTCCTAAGAATTATTTACACTTCTTAAGCAGCCCATTTGCAAAGCCGGGCAATTGCAACGCTATGCCTTTGAGCCCATCATCGCCTATTCCATGTCTCGCAGCATCTCTCATTTGGCCCATGCCTTTCACACGCTAGAGATCCACTGCGTAGATGGCATCGAGCCCAATCTTGATGTCTTAAAAAGAACACATGGATCGCTCCATCGTCTTGGTCACCGCCCTGAATCCACACATCGGATACCAACACGCCACCGAGGTTACCCAAACAGCCTTAAAGACTGGGCAACGGGTCTACATATCGTGCTTGAGCGAGGCCTACTAACCAAGGCACAACTCGACGAGATCTTGCAACCGGCCTCTCTGACCGCAACGCGGGCCTTGTACCTAACGTTGCACTGCCGCTACGATTGCTCGCGACGGTAACGCTCAAGATTGGCTTCGTTCGGTGGATACAAGCCAGGCAAGGGATGACCGAGCTCGACTTGCTTGATGATCCAAGCCTCGAGGCGCTCCTGCTCTTGTGCGACAGCCAAAATCTCTTCGAGCAAAGCCTGCGGGATGACCACGGCACCGTCGTCGTCAACCACAATCACGTCACCTGGCAATATCGCCACGCCACCACAGCCAATCGGTTGTTGCCAATCCACAAAAGTCATACTGGCTACTGCTGGTGGGGCAGCCGCGCCACGACACCACACGGGCAGTCCTGTTTGCAGTACACCGGCCAAATCTCGCACCACGCCGTCTGTCACCAATGCGGTAACTTCACGTTTGGCGATGCGGGCACAAAGAATATCGCCAAAAATACCAGCATCGGTCACGCCCATCGAATCAACCACGGCAATACAACCGGCCGGCATGGCCTCAATGGCAGCGCGTGTTGACGTTGGTGAGTTCCAAGAAGCGGTGGTGGCCAAGTCTTCACGCGCCGGCACAAACCGCATGGTAAAGGCACGGCCCACCAAACGAGGCTGACCCGGACGAATCGGGCTCGTGCCACGCAGCCAGACATTACGCAGCCCTTTTTTCAATAGGATGGTGGTAATGGTGGCTGTCGAAATCGTCTGCAGCGTTTGCACGACGACGGGATCGAGTGACATGTTGATGGCAGTGGTGTCGGTCATGACGTGTTTTCCCCGTTAAGCCAGTTGGTTCAGTCGCTGTTGTTGGCGAGCCAGCAAGTATTCAATTTCAGCCATGTCTTTGGCCGACAGTGCTGGGCCAGGCTTGCGTAGGGCGGCTGTGGCAATCACGCCACGCTTGGCCAAGACATATTTTCTGACGGCAAGACCGATACCTGCTTGCTGCTCATAACGGGCAAACGGCAAATACGCGTCAAACAAGTCAAAGGCTCGGTCCTTGTCACCGGCAGCAAAGGCTCGACAAACTTGCACCATCATTTCTGGAAACGCGAAGCCGGTCATGGCGCCATCGGCGCCACGATCCAGCTCTTCAGGTAAGAACAAACCACCGCCATTACCCGTCAAAATAGAAATTTGGCGCAAGGTCTGTTGGGCTTGAGCCGCCCGGATCGCTGAGAGCTTACCCAAGCCAGGGCTGTCTTCATGCTTTAGCATGACGCAGCGCGGCGACTGCGCAATCACTTGCATCACCACCGCCGAGGACATCTGCACCCCAGTTGAGTTGGGGTGATCTTGCAATACCCATGGCACATCAGATCCCAAGGTCTCGTTAACCATGGCGAAATAAGATCTGATCTGATCATCGGTGCGCACGTGGTGAGCGGGCGCCACCATGACACCAGCCGCCCCCATATCCATGACGCGTCGTGTGAGCTCGCCCATTGACGCAAACCCCGCCGCCGAGGCACCGACCACAACCGGTATTTGGCCATTGATTCGAGCGATGACGCGCTCGACGAAGTGCGCAGATTCCTGCGCCGTCAGTTTTGGGGCTTCACCCAAAATGCCCAACACGGTTAAACCATCAACGCCCTGCTCAAGGTAGAAATCCACCATTCGATCGGTGCTCTCGAGATCCAGTGCACCGGTTTCAGTAAAAGGGGTAACAGTGATGATGTAGACCCCGCGCGCATTCTCATCAAACGTTTGGGTCAAAACAGTCATGATTCGGTCCTTTAAAAAGAGTACGGCTTTTTCTTAGTGGCTTGGTCGCAGCCTTATGAACGCTCATTCAAAATAGACATGGCCACGTCGCGCCCGCTTAAGAACGCTTGTTCAACACGGCTATGCGTCAATCCGTCACCACAAACGCCCAACCGCTGCTGCGCGTGCCACAAACTTAAACCCAATGTAGCCAGACCCGGGGTTCGACGCGCATAGAGCCAACGGTGCGCCATGGCCGTTTGAGTATTTACCATTTGTGCAACACCGAGTTGCGCCAACAACGCTTTTTGTAATTCGCCGATGACCACCGCTTTATCGGCATTTAAGTGCTGCTCAGTCCACGTCGAATTGGCTTGAATCACCCAGTCTTGTTGGCGCTCATTTTTTGATCGATCGGGCTTACTGTCGTTGCGAGCCCACCAACCGATCGGGCCCGACTTAGGCTGGCCCGCTTGGAGCGTGCTCGCCACAGGCTCGGTACTGAGCATCACGGTCCAGCAGGGCAATAAAGCAATGGCGGCCAAGCTCGCCGCCCATTCAGCCCGATGCGGTTGCAACAAAGGCACGGCCTGCTCATTGGGAACAGCAACCACCACCGCATCGAATGTTGTCTCAGGGGCGGTGTCAGCAGCCGTGTCGTGAGCGATTTCAGTTGCCGCCTCTTCAAAGGCCAATTGCCATTGACTGCCCTGCCATTGAATGGCTGAAACACGCGTATTGGGCACCACGTTCAAATCTTTGGCTTGCGCCCGAGCCAGTGAATTCATCCCCGGGTTAGCCACGTACCAAGGTTCGGCCGGATTGGGTTTGCTCATCACCGGCGACCATTGCGACACGATATCTAGGGCCATCAATCCACTGATCCAATCCATAAAAACAGGATCTCGAGCAGTAAAGTATTGGGTACCGTGGTCAAACGTCGCCCAGTCAACGCGTCGCGTTGACAACCGGCCACCAACACCGCGTGACTTTTCAAAGACGATCACATCCAGTCCCGCTTGGGTCAACTCACGTGCGCAGGTCAAACCCGCCAAACCCGCGCCCACGACTGCCACTCTTTTGATCGTCATGACGTTCTCTTCCATTCACTCATAAATTTGCTAAAAACGCCCGTCCAACGGCATCCGTGCCCAAGTTACCGCCCATGTCCCGCGTGACCTTGCCCTCACGTATGGTTTTAACCATTGCAGCCTCAAGTCGTTGGGCCACCTCTAGGTATTCAGGCTTGCCCGTGCGCTGTGAATACCAGCTTAACAGCATCGCTGCTGACCCAATCTGGCTGAAAGGATTGGCAATATTTTGACCGGCAATGTCAGGTGCCGAGCCGTGAGCGGCTTGCGCCATGGCAAAGTGATCAGCGGCATTGATGGATGCGGCCATCCCGAGACTGCCAGCCAATTCGGCTGTCAGGTCAGACAAAATATCACCGAACATATTGGTTGTGACAACCACATCAAAACGCTCAGGTTGGCGTACAACGAGCGCCATCATGGCGTCAACAATCACCGAGTCCACCGTCACATCAGGAAACTCTCGGGCCACGGCCTCACATGTTTGTACAAACATGCCGTCACCAATCTTTAAGACATTGGCTTTATGAACGATGGTGACCTTCTTGCGCCGCGTCATGGCCAGCTCAAACGCACGGCGTGCAATGCGCTCGCAGCACGCGCGCGTGATCCGTCGCAGCGACACCACCACATCATCAGTCACCAGCATCTCACTGCCACCTGACACCATGTTGCGATCCGCATAAAAACCTTCGGAGTTTTCTCGAACGACCACCAAGTCAAAGGGCTTGACCCGAATCGGCGCCCCTTCAAAAGTTCGCGCCGGTCGAATGTTGGCATACAAGTCAAAGTGCCTTCTAAAGAACATAGACGGATTAATCCGGCCTTTGGCTTCATCATTTAATTGATGGGTCGTCATGGGACCCATCATTAAGCCATCAGCAGCCTCGATCGTTTTGATCAATTCAGGGCGAACGGAGATGCCGTGTTGCGCCAAACTGTCGAGCCCAGCAATCTCATGCACCAGCTCAAGTACCGCTTCGCTTTGCTGAGCCGCTTTTTCAAGGGCCTTCACGGCCACGCTGACCGTCTCTGGACCGATGCCATCACCGGGGATTACTACTAATCTCATCACTTTCCCTTTTTATTTATCACGTGGACCCGACATTCGCCTGAGCCTTTAATCGGATATCTGTCAAAGATAACAAACTGGCGCTCAATCTGTGCTGGATTGAACACACAATGCCCTCTCTCTGGTCTAATTGAGTGTTGCGACGCACAAAACCATATCATGCCAATTATTTCGTCTCTGATATCTTCGCGCTTTTCTTCGGCTTGGCGATTGCTGGGTTTGATGACCTTAGCGATAGCAGTGACCGCTTGCGATGCGCCTGAAATAGACAGCACGATTGACGAATCGCGACCGATCGTCAAAACTGTGGCCGCGCAAGTGGCAATCGACCCTCAACTGGTCTTGTCAGGCACGATCCAAGCCGTCCGACAAAACCCAATTTCGTTCCAAGTCGGGGGTCGCATTGACCGCCGCTTGGTACAAGCTGGCGATGTGGTCACTCCCGGTCAAACCCTATTTACACTTGACCCGCGCGATCTCGAGCAAGCCTTGACACTGGCCCAAGCTGAGGTTTCAGCGGCACAATCGTCCGTTAAAACCACGCAAGATGAATTGCAACGCAGTCAATCTCTTTCAAAATCTGGATTCATCAGCCAACAAGCCCTAGATCGCGTCGAACAAATCGCCCAAGAAAGCCAGACTAGATTGGATGCTGCACTCGCGCGCGCACAACAAGCCCGTTTTGCTGTGGATTACGCCACGCTCAAAGCGCAAGACCATGGCATCGTGACTGAAACCTTGGCTGAAGTGGGTCAAGTGGTGACACCTGGCCTTGCGGTGGCTCTGTTTGCACAGGCCGGACCCATTGATATTGAAGTGTTTCTGCCACAGGGCTTAAAAGCGCCTGCCAGCGGCGTCGTGTCTAGCGGCAATCAACGTTGGCAGGCAAGCTTACGTGAAGTCGCCGGGGCAGCTGACCGCGCATCGCGCACCATTCGCACTCGATACACCCTGCTCGGTCAAGACACGGCTCTACCCATTGGCTCTGTGGCACAACTCACCATCACCACTGGCGAGCCTGGCCAAAACGTAATTCGTGTGCCGCTTGGTGCCCTAGACGAACGCGGTCAGGGCGCACAGGTCTGGATCGTGGTTGACGGTCTCACGCAAGCGGTACCGGTTCAAGTGCTCTCACTTTCGACTGAGAACGCTCAGGTGCAATCCACTTTGGCACCCGGTGCACCAGTGATCGCCATGGGCACCCATCTCATACAACCAGGCATGGCCGTAAAGGTTCAGCCCAGTCCAGCACCATGAGTTTTCCGAATCTGTCGGCGCTAGCTGTTCGCGAACGATCGGTCACGCTTTTTTTTCTGATCTTATCCATCATCGCGGGTCTGTACGCATTCAACTCGCTCGGGCGTGCCGAAGACCCGCCCTTTACCGTTCGGGTTATGGTGGTCTCAGTCCTTTGGCCAGGGGCCACACCCGATGAATTGCAGACCCAAGTCGTCGATCGCCTCGAGCGCCGTATTCAAGAGGTGGATTATTTTTTAAAAGTCGAAACGACCATTCGACCGGGTCGCGCCGACATGATGGTTGAGTTTGAAGATTTTTCGCCCAGCGACATCGTGCCAGACCTCTTCTACGAAGTCCGAAAGCGCATGCTAGACGAGTCACCTCGCCTGCCAGCCGGTGTCATTGGCCCCATTATCAATGATGACTTCTCAGACGTCTATTTCTCAATGATTGCTTTGATGGCACCCGGTCTGCCGATGTCAGAATTGGTCAAAGATGCCGATAACATTCGAGACCGATTGCAGCGCGTTAAGGGCATACAAAAAGTATTTTTGTTGGGCGAAAGACCACAACGACTGCACATCAACTTTGATCGCGCCAAACTCGCTAACCTCGGGCTCTCAGCGCCTGATGTTTTAACCGCTATACAAGCCAACAACGATTTGGTGCCTGCGGGCCAAATCGAAACCGCTGGCGCTCGTGTTTACGTGCGGATTGACGCAGACTTAACAGACCTACAAGCTTTGGCCAACGTGCCGCTTCGCGTCAACAACCGCGTCATTCGATTAGGCGACATTGCTGAGGTAGAACGGGGCTACGAGGAGCCACCCACCTACATGATCCGAGCCTCCGGCCAAGACAGCGTGCTACTCGGTGTGGTTGCCGCTGACGGTGAAGACGGGTTGGCGCTTGGTGAAAGGCTATCAGCCTTTCTCGCGCTCGAGCGCAAGGAACTGCCACTGGGCATGTCTTTAACCCAAATCACCAACCAGGCTGATGCCATTGCACAGGCCGTCGACTTGTTTCAAATCAAGTTTTTGGTGGCCATGGCCGTTGTGATGGCGGTGAGCGTCTTAGCCATTGGTTTGCGCGCTGGCTTGATTGTTGGGTTGTCAATTCCCCTGACCCTAGGCCTGACTTTTGTGCTGATGAAACTCACAGGCATGAACCTTGACCGCATATCTTTGGGCGCACTCATCATAGCGCTAGGGCTATTGGTTGATGACGCCATCATTGCCATTGAAATGATGATCGTTAAGATGGAACAGGGCTGGGATCGCGTTAGGGCGGCAAGCCACGCCTGGGAGGTGACAGCGGCCCCGATGCTATTTGGTACTTTGGTGACGGTGGCCGGATTTGTGCCCATCGGCTTTGCGCGCTCGGCGGTTGGTGAGTACGCAGGTGGCATTTTTTGGGTACTGGCCTTCGCGCTCTTGGTGTCGTGGGTGGTGGCCGTGACCTTCACGCCCTATCTGGGTGTCAAAATCTTGCCTGAGATCAAACAAGACTCAGCACAAAACGCACAAAGTTCACAAGACCCACACAACGCACACGACTTGCTTTACCGAACCCCAGGCTATGAACGACTGCGCGCCATCATCACGTGGTGCGTCACCCGACGCAAACGTGTCGTCCTTGCCACATTGGCCGCTCTGGTGCTGAGCATTGCCAGCATGGCTGGGCCTGTCGAAAAACAGTTCTTCCCAAGCTCTGATCGGCCCGAAGTTCTAATCAGCGTTTATTTGCCGGAGGGTTCAGCCATCGGCGTGACTGATTCGGTTGTTCGTGCCTTAGAGAGGGATCTCATCGACCGACCCGAAATTGAAACCCTTTCGGCCTACATAGGGGCTGGCGCACCTCGCTTTTTTATTTCCGCCAATCCTGAACAACCCAACCCGGGCTTCGCGAAGATGATTGCGGTGACCCAAGACGACAAAAGCCGAGAAACATTGATCGAATTTCTCAATGGTCGAATCGCCGAAGGCACTTATGCTCAAGCGCGGGTGCGGGTCGCGCGCCTTCTTTTTGGGCCACCCGTGGATTGGCCTGTGAGCTTTAGGGTGACGGGCCCCGACACCGCGGTTTTACGCACCATAGGCCATCAAGTGCGTAACGTGATGCAACAAAACCCTCACATGGTCGACCCCAACTTAGATTGGGACGAACGCGCACCGACCCTTGACCTAGACATGGACACCCAAGTCTTACGGACCTTAGGCTTAACAACGCGCGAGGTGGCCTTGCAATTACAGTTCCAACTCAATGGCGTACCCGTGACCAACGTGCGTGAAGGCACCCGCAGCGTGCAAGTCCGCGCACGAATGGCACCCACTCGTGGCGAATTGCTCGAAGGCATAGAAATCATCACCCCAGACGGCACCAAGGTGCCGCTGACACAACTCGGCACAGCCACCATTGCGTTTGAAGATCCCGTTATCAAGCGCTACAACCGTCAGCCTTTTCTGTACGTTAATGGCGATGTAAAAGGCGCGCAACCACCCGATGTGGCCATGGCCGTCTGGGCCGCGCTTTCATCAGTGCGTGCTGACTTGCCCGAGGGTTATGCCATCAGCATTGCCGGATCCATTGAGCAGTCGGCAAAAGCCGATGCTTCCATCCAAAAACTCCAACCCCTGATGGTCGCCCTGATGTTGGTGTTCATCATGCTACAGATGCGCAGTTTTTCTGGGATGTTTATGGTGGTGGCCACAGCACCACTGGGGTTGATCGGAGCGGTATTGGCTTTGTTGTTGTTTTCTCAACCGTTTGGCTTTGTGGCGCTTTTGGGGCTAATTGGCTTGGCTGGCATTTTGATGCGCAACACCCTGATATTGACCCAACAGATTGCGGATAACGCCCTCGAGGGGATGGCGCCGCGGCAGGCAGTGATCGAAGCAGCGGTACAACGGGCTCGCCCCGTGGTGTTAACCGCTGTGGCTGCAGCCCTGGCATTCGTGCCGCTCACCCTCGATCGTTTCTGGGGACCTTTGGCCTACGTTTTGATTGGCGGTGTGTTGGTTGGCACGGCCATTACCCTGCTATTTGTGCCCGCGCTTTACGCGTGGTGGTTTCGCATCGGATCGCGACCTAAGGGCAACTCAGCGGGCTAACATGTGAAGGTGCGCAAACAAGCTGACGCGAGCTCGCCTAACCATTATGCTCACCAAAGATTAAATCCTTAACAAGTAAATAAACAAAGCAATGACCAAGCTACGCGATGACATCACCTTAGAAATACTGAACCAACGCTCGAATGACAATTTACCGGGCCTGATGGGGGTGGTGTTAACAGAATTGAAGTCCAAAGAAGTGAAAAGTCTGATGGCGCTTAAAAGCATTCATTTTGCCCCTAACACTTACCTACATGCAGCCAGCGTGATTGCGCTTGCCGACACCACCTGTGGCTATGCAACGGTCGCACATTTGCCGCCTGGGGCACATTCCTTCACCACGATCGAACTGAAAAGTAATTTTTTAGGCACGACCCGAGGCAGCGAAGTTCACTGCGTGGCCAGAGCCCAGCACTTGGGTCGCAATACCCAAGTCTGGGATGCTGAGGTGTTTGATGCGGAAAATGGTGTAAAAATTGCATTGTTTAGGTGCAGCCAAATGATACTTTGGCCAAAACCCAAGGAAAGTACATGAGCGATGTTGTGCGAATTGACATGGTGTCAGATGTGGCCTGCCCGTGGTGCGCCATTGGCTTGACGACCTTAGAAAAGGCGATTGCGATCACCGATAAAATGTCGCGCGGTCAAATCGTGGTTCGTGTTTATCTACAACCCTTTGAACTCAATCCTGACATGCCCATCGGCGGCGAAGAGGTGATTGGCTACCTCGCGAACAAGTACGGCATTTCAGCGCAACAGGTGCGAATCAACCAACAGCGTATTTATGACCGGGCTGCCGAAGTGGGATTTGCTTTTCACCCAGAGGGTCGCAAACATGTCTACAACACCTTCAATTGTCACCGCTTGATTCATTGGGCCCAGACCGAACAGAGCCCTGAATCTGCACTTCTGCTTAAAAAAGCCCTGCTAGCGGCCTACTTCACCAGCGTGGAGGACATGGATGAGCCAGACACCTTGCTTGCGGCCGTCGCCCAAGCTGCGCTTGACACGGATCGAGCCCGCGAAGTCTTACTAGATGACGAATACGCACAAGACGTGCGCGCAGCCCAGGCGCGCTACAAAATGCTCGACATCCATGGCGTACCGGCTTTTATTCTGAACAACAAATTTTTAGTTGAGGGGGCCCAGCCAGTCGAACACCTGGCTGCCGCCATACAACAAGCGGCCAAACGCGCCCGCGAAGATTTGCCAAGCGAATCGATTTGACAACTTGGCTTCATTTGAAAAACACAATTATTTCGACCGGAAGACAACAGCAGATGACAACCACAAACTTATCACTTGACGTTAAACCGATAGCCGGGGCCATTGGCGCTGAGATTCATGGCGTGGACCTCACCGCCCCCCTCTCAGACGAAGATGTTCAAGCCATACGAGCGGTCTGGCTTGAACACGGCGTTGTTTTCTTTAGAAATCAGCCACTTGAACCGAGTGCCTTTCAGGCATTTGCCGAGCGATTTGGTGACGTGGTTGAGTATCCGTTTGTCAAAGGCATACCCGAATATCCCATGATCATCCCAGTGCTGAAGTTGCCACACGAGAAACACAACTTTGGTGGCATCTGGCATACCGATACGGCCTATCTCAACGCCCCACCCATGGCCACCATGTTGATCGCTCGCGAACTACCCCCAAAAGGCGGTGACACCTTGTTTGCCAGTGGTTACGCTGCCTACGACGCCCTTTCCGACGGGCTAAAAAAGACACTCAGCACACTGAAAGCGGCCAACTGCTCCACCAAAGCTGAAGTCACCAAAACCCGCGAAGACCGTGTGGCTGACTCAGCCACTGACAAAGCCAATCAAGCACTGGTCGGTGAGCATCCTGTGATCCGAACTCATCCTGAAACTGGCCGAAAAACACTGTACGTCAATCCCGCTCACACCACGCATTTTGTGGGTTGGACTGAACAAGAAAGTCAGCCTTTACTGGAATTTCTGTTCGCGCATCAGACCAAAGCAGAGTTCACGTGCCGATTTAACTGGCAAGAGAGCTCAATCGCACTTTGGGATAACCGCTGCGTATTGCACAATCCGGTTAACGACTATCACGGCCACAAACGCTTGTTACACCGAATCACCCTCAAAGGTGACGTCCCGGTTTAAGACACGTAATCACACGAAGCCTGAAGGATGGCTGTGACGTCTCGATTAAGCCAACGTTTATTGACGGCATAAACATCACTGTGGATGTCTGCATAAGCCGTTAATCGTTGCTGAACCACTGCCATGACCTCATCTTGGGGCACGATTTGGTCAGCAAAACCAGCCGCTAGGCATTGCTCTGCGTTGAGCCTTTCTGCTCGCTGGACCAGCGTTTGTATGGCCCTAGGATCAAATCGTCGGGCAGCAATCGCGGCACCAATCGGGGTGGGTAGATTGAGTTTGGATTCGGGCAATGAAACCCAAGCACTTTGCGACAGCACAATCTCGTCACAGGCACAAGCCAACATCAATCCCGCCCCGATCGCAGGCGCATGAACTGCTGCAATGACAGGCTTGGGACAATTAACCACGTCAATCAAGCAACGCAGTAAAAACCTCAATTGCTTTACCTCGGCCTCTTTGTGCGCAAGGTCAGCATATTCCTTGACATCAGCGCCCGCGCAAAATGCTTTTTGACCATCAGCAGCCAACACCACTGCGCGAACACTAGGGTCTTTTTGTGCGGTAATGAAAGCGTGGTGAAGTTGATCGTAGATCGCCTCATTTAGGGCGTTGACCGGCGCTCGCGATAAGGTAAGCGTCAATATGCCAGTGTCGTCATCTAAATATGTATGCAACATCGCGTTTACTTGGGTTTGGTTGACAAGGCAGTCTTTGACTGCCACCGCTGACTGTAATCTGCACGGCGCCTTTCGGTGAATGCATTCAACCCCTCCTGCCACTCGTCTGAAGACGTCTCACGTAATGAAGTGTCCACCGTGGCCCAATCAGTATGCGCATAATGATTGGCATAGCGCTTGGTCAATGCCAGCGCGTCAGGGGCTGCACTGCTGACAATTCGCTGGGCCAAAGCCACTGCAGCGGGTACAGATTGCCCACTGGCAACAACCTCATTGACCAGTCCATGAGCATGAGCCTGTTGAACCAAAAGCTTATCGCCGGTATAAGCAAAAAAAAGCAGTGTTCTTAACCCGACTATTTGTTGCAACCGCTGCAATGCCGTATTGGCAATCACGCCGTGCTGCACTTCTGGCAAACTAAACCACGAGTCTTGGCTTGCAATGGCGAGATCGCAGCTCAGCATCAATTCAAAACCACCACCAATGGCAGCGCCATCGATCGCGGCAATCACGGGTCGAGGGTCTGTTGCCAAACGTTCAAAGACCCGACCCGGTTCAAACGCTGGCGCTAAGCCATCCATCCAACTGTTTTTTAAATCGTCGATATTGGCGCCCGCACAAAAATAAGGGCCCGTAGACGCCACCACCAAAGCCCGTGCCGAGCGAACCGACTCACTATCGAGCGCCCTTAAGAACGCCGT
Organism: uncultured Burkholderiaceae bacterium; assembly: GCA_937888805.1. GTDB lineage: Bacteria > Pseudomonadota > Gammaproteobacteria > Burkholderiales > Burkholderiaceae_B > Algicoccus. The sequence goes on along the minus strand of CALBEY010000020.1, from coordinate 42,654 downwards.
CACCAAAGTGACAGAAAGCGCATGATGAGTCTCTGGCTCATCCAACCAAACAATAGCCACATCGCCCTGTCTCTCGATGGTGACTGCCATTATTGCTTTGGTGCCAAATGGGCGCCCGCTTCATGCTCGATGCGCATGTAGATTTCTCCAGCCATGGGTTGCCTGATTTCTTCGATAATGTGCCCAACAAGACCAACGGCTCGAGCAGCCACGGCCAATCCTCGACAGTAACGCCACGACACACCCATTTGCGACACCACGGCAGCCATGGCCGCCGTCACGTTCACAGGCAAAATCTTTCCAGTTCGCTCTTCTGCCTTTTGCCCAATCAAAGTAATGAGTGTGGCATAGGGCCCGTCGTAACCTGTTTCTTTGGCGACTTTAAACAGTGCCACCGTACGCGGGTCAATCGGTTTATGAAACGGGTGTCCAATACCAGGAATAATTGCTTTACGATCCAGAAAATCGTCCACGATCGCTTTTGCCTTGAGTTCAAGGTCGCCAGGGTTATTAGGATCGGTGATCGCCTCTTGCAACATTTTGGCAGCCTGATCCAAAGAGCCTACAAACACTGACCCCAAACCCAACAGTCCCGCAGCCACAGCGGCCTGCACTGATTCGGGCGCGCCAGAAAATGTCAAACGCGTCGACAACGATGACGGTGTTATGCCGTGTTCAACTAGGATCACCATGACGGCATTGAACATTCGTCGCTCGTTTTCGTCTTTGGGGAGGCGGGCAAAGATCTGCAAAAAAGCCATTTGCCCAAAATCAATCTTGCCCACCAAGTCATCACAAAGATTGTGTCCATGGATCAGGATTCGATCAGGGGCACTCCATGCAATATCGGATTTAATCTCAGTTCGCTTCATACTTTTCGCTCGCTCTCAATGTCGTGAATAACAATCGCTTGCGCACTGTCACGCAGCTTGTTTTTAAGAATCTTTAGACCGTTTGGTCCTTCTTTGCGGGGGTAATCATCAACAAAAACGAAATATGACGGTACCTTGTAATTGGCAAGACCGGCACGGCAGTGTTCATGCAGGGCATGATCGTTTAATGAATCGGCTAGCTTTCTGACAAAGGCCACGGCCACATCACCACGCTCAGGATGCCGGTAAGCCACCACTTGCGCGTCTTTGACGTCAGGGTGTCTTGCCAAAAACTCTTCTATCTCAACCGGATCTACCAAGTAGCCTCGAAGGCGTAAGGTATCTTTGATTCGCGACAAATAAGCCAAGCGATCACCATAGCGATATCCGAGATCACCGCTCTTAAACCAACCGTCTTGTGTGAATGCATCTGCTGTGGCTTGAGGATTATTTAAGTATTCATTCATGACGTTATAGCCACGAAATTGCAACTCACCACGCTCATGCTCTGGCAACACCACGTCGGTATCGATATCAGCAACACGAAACGCTATTTCTGGTGTGATCGGCTTGCCACCAGGTACCGCGCGAGCGCTGCAGTCGTCGCTACGAGGCTGACCTGCCATAATCGAAAAACACTCAGAAGAACCGTAAAGTGCTGTCATGGGAACACCGATCTCTCGCCACGCCTTTTCAGTCACTTCTAATCCGCGCCCAGCGAACTCAGCGAAACCGACCACCTTTAAAGACTTCACTGAACAATCAGGCACGCTCATGACATCATCAAACAACCCCTCACCACCATAGAAATGCGTGGCGCGGTGCTGTTCAATCAATTGAGCAGCGCGAACGGTGTTGAAAGTCTGCATCACAACGCAATAGCCACCGCCTGCTAAAGCGCTGAAAGCTTGCATGAACCCCAACACACCATAAAGCGGTAGCGCACAGAGCGACGGATCACCAGGCTGAACGTCCGTGAAAATCGCAACATTATTGGCGTGGTGAAAAATACCCCATTGTGTGTGTACAGCTAACTTTGGATTTCCTGTTGTGCCTGAAGTACTAAAAGTACATAGGCGATCATTTAATTGTCCCTCGTCCACGCTGATCGCTTCATATGCGCTTGCATCCCAAAGTTCAGCGGGACGTTCAATGGCAATCACATGTTCAACAGATGGCACAGCTTGGGCGATTTCTTGCGCCACTGCCCAATAGTCATAATTAACGAATTCAGGCTGTACAAAAATCAATTTGGGATTGGCCGTTTTGACGACATGAAGAGCCTCTTCTTGCCGAAAACGGGTACTGATGGGCACCATCAAAACACCCAAACGCGCGCAGGAAAAAAGCAGCTGTAACCAAACACCACCATCGGGCAACCAAACACAAATCGTGTCACCCCGCTTAATTCCCAGCGACTTGAGATACCCCGCCAAATGATCAGCCGCTTGCTGTAATTGCCTACGAGTAGCCTGCGCGGCCAGACATTCAAAAGCCATGTCCTCTGGATTTTTAACTAACAAATCACTAAATGATGTGTTTGCTGAGGGTGCTGATGCGATCACGTCGGACTCCTACTCACTCAGAATATGTCTAGCGATTTGAAGGCGCTGCATTTCAGACGTGCCTTCCCCAATCCGAAATGCGCGCACATCCCTATAAAACCGCTCGATGGGTAGTTCCGTCATATAGCCCATGCCACCAAATATCTGCATCACGCGATCGACGACTCGACAACCCATTTCGGTGGCATAGAGTTTGGCACGCGAGGCAGCAATACGCGCATCATGCACCCCCTGATCAGTCAGTACCAATGCCTCCTTAACCAACAAACTAGCGGCTTTTAGCTCAACATCATTATCAGCCAACATGAACTGGATCGCTTGGTGATCAGCCAAACGAGCGCCGAACGCGCGACGGTCTTTGGCATAATCAAGCGCAAGTGCCTGGGCACGCTTTGCAATACCGAGCGCTCGATAGCCAGAAAAAACACGGTCTGTGTTAATGCAACTCATCATCACTAAGAACCCTTCGCCGACTGCCCCCAAAACATCTTCGTCCGGTACGAAACAATCATCCAGAGAAAAACCATTCAATTGATAGCCCCGCCAACCCATTTTTTTATAGCGCGTCATACCCTTTAAACCAGGGTTTTCTTGACGCACCACAAAAGTCGTTAGCTTGTTCTTAAGTTTGGCTGTGGGATCAGTGCACGCCAATACAACAATAAAATCTGCTGTTTCTGCATTGGAAATAAATTGTTTGCTACCGGTCAGACGCCAACCACCTTCAACACGCGTTGCACGCGTCTGAACGGCAGACAAATCCGAACCAGCAGCGGCTTCTGTTAACGCGTAAGTGATTAGCTTTGTGCCGGCCACCACTGGCGCCAAAAGTGAATCACGCTGAGTGGTACTGCAGTAAGCCAGCGTCAATGGCAAATGCCCCAAAGCTTCGACCAGTGGCATGGATGTTTGTGTGATTTCTTCATAAATGACTGCCTTTGCCTCGGTCGGTAAATCTGGGCCACCCAGTGATAACGGGAAATTAAACCCGTAGATCCCTAATGCTTTTGCTTCTTGACGGATGGCCGCATCCAAAACGACCGGTAGCTCATCGTCGGCGTCGATCTTGGCTTCTAGCGGTTGCAGTCGTTCCCTAACAAATCGACGTGTTGTCTCTCGCAGCATGGCGATTTCATCTACTGACCACTGCATGACTATTCCTCGTTGGTGATAGTTACGAGACGCTGATCAGTACAAATCCATTAATTCGGCATTGTCGCTGAACGATTCGGGAGCGCCCTCTTTGATTATTTTTCCTGACTTCATCACAATGACGCGATCAGAAATCTTCAACGCCTCTTTGACGTTTTGCTCAACAATCAAAATCGACATTTTTCTTTCGACCTGCAATTCCTTAATCGGCCCCAAAAGGTCCTGAAATAACTTGGGCGCTAAACCAATCGAAGGCTCATCAAGCAACAAGCACTGAGGCTGACTTAACAACGCTCGGCCTAGAGAAACCATTTGCTGCTGACCACCTGACAACGTACCCGCACGCTGTTGATAAAACTGTTTAATCATCGGCAAGACTTCAAAGACCCAGTCCAAACGAGCGCTTTGTTCGCTGGGTCTGACGCCTGCTGCCCAAAAACCGAGCCGCATAATTTCAGCAACTGAAAGGCCAGGGAATACACCGCGACCCTCAGGCACGAGCGCCACACCGCCAGCATTCATGCTGCGAGGGTTCACTGGATTAACAACACTCCCCTTTAACCCAACAGAGCCTTGGCTAGCAGGGATTAACCCGAATAGCGCTTTTAACAGCGTCGACTTACCGGCACCGTTATGTCCGATCAGACACAGGACCTCGTTATGGCCGAGCCGCACGTCGATCTCATCCAAGACTGGACGCCCCCCGTAACCCACTTGCAATCCTCGACCCTCGAGAAACCACGAAGCGCTTGTCATCTTTAGCGATCTCCAAAATAGATAGCAGCCAAATGGGGATCCTTCAAAATATCTTCTGACGACCCTTGCGCCAAGAGCTTGCCTTGATCCAAAAAGGCAACGGTATCGGACAATCTGATCACAATGTCTAGATTGTGCTCAATGATGCAAATCGTCACACCGCGTTGGGCATAGCTTTTGAGCAACGCCACAAAACGATCAAAGGAACGCGGGTCAAGACCAGAAGCGGGCTCGTCTAGTAGCCAAAGTGTGGCGTCACCCGCCATAATTCGAGCCAAACTCAAGAATTTTCGCTCAGCATAAGCCAAATCAACAGCACGCTCATGCCTTTTACTGGCGAGCTCTGTCTCGTCAAGCACCTGTTCAATTTTTTGCTTCATGGCAACCGAGCGACGTTGCCATAACCAACTGCTGCGTTCCATAACCGTTTCAATATTTTCTTGAACCGTCATGTGGTTAAAAAGGCGAAGGTCCTGAAAGGTACGAGCGATACCTTTTCTGGCGATTCGCCAAGGTGCAATCCCATTTAAAGACTCACCGAGCCAATGCACTGTGCCGCTAGAGGGCACCAAATGCCCAGTTATCATATTAAAAAGCGTGGTTTTACCAGCGCCATTGGGACCAACCAATGTTGTGATGACACCTGATGGCAAGTCAAGATTAACGTCGGTTATCGCCTGTAAACCACCGAAATTCTTGTGTAAGCCTCGGACTTGGAGAAGAATCTTGGCGGGATCGGTTAAGTTTTGAGCCGCAGTCATGTCGATTTTCCCTTTGCACGCGCGCCAACCACGCCACCCGGTCGATACATCATTAGAATGACCATGGCAGATCCATAGATGATCTGTTGGATTGTTCCAAGTTCACCAGGCGGAATAAAGGGCAGATAAGTCAGCGCCGCTGGCAGTGCCATGACAATCGCAGCGCCCACCACTGGGCCAATTAAAGTGCCCGTACCGCCAATGATGACCATGGCCATGAGCAGGATCGACATATCCAAAGTAAAGACCTCAACGTTCACAAAGCTCATATAGAACGCATATAGCACGCCACCCAAAGCCGCCAATCCAGCCGAAATAGCCACTGACAACGTTTTGACAGTATTAACCGACTTACCGTAGGCCTGCGCCGCAGACTCACTGTCTCGGATAGCCATCAAACTGCGTCCAAAACTACCCCTTACAAGCAATGACGTAATGACCAAAATGCCAATCAAAATCACGCCAGCCAAAATCAAAAAATCTGTGGTTGATCTGAACGTGTAACCAAGGAAGACCGGCGATGGGATACCGACCATCCCACCCAAGCCACCAGTCACTGATTTCCACTCAGAAAAAATGGTGACGCCAATCATCTGTAGACCCAAAGAAGCAGCTACAAAATATTCTCCCCTGACGCGCAAGGCGGGTAGGGCCAAAGCCATGGAAATGACCGCTGAAAGCCCCATAGCAGCAAGCATGCACAAAACCAAAGAGTCGGTGTAGTTCAAAGCCACATAGGCGGCTGTGTAAGCACCTATTCCAAAAAAGACCGCATGCGCTAAGGAGAAAATCCCCGCATACCCCATGATGAAATTAAGCGTTAATGCCAAGATGGCATTAATCGAAAATAGAACCACTATGTTTTGTAAGTAAGCAAGCATGGCGATTACGACACAATGGCTCGCCCGTAGAAACCGCCCGGACGAAAGATGATGAAAAGGAACAAGATGACAAATGTCACAGCCTCGCTCCACTGTGGGTCAAAAAAGGCCAGTGACAAGTTTTCTGCCAAGCCAAATAACAGCCCAGCCATGGCTGCGCCTCGCAAACTGCCGACACCACCGACAATAGTGGCTGCAATACTGATCATCATGACGTGATGACCCATGGCTGGATTAAGCCCTGATGTGGCTGCAGTCAAGATTGCCGCAGGAACAACCAAAACAGAGCCGATGAGGAAAGCATACTTACCCAAACTTTTCGGGTTTAAGCCAAAGACGTCTACCAAGACAGGATTTTCACCAAGCGCGCGCAATGCAACACCCATGCTGGTGTGCGTAAAAAGGTAGTGAAGTAACGCAAAACAAATAATGGCTGTGATGACAGCAATAAATGCCATAGGTGCTACGTATAGGCCAGGCATTAATTCAATACTTCGGCTCAAAGGTGTCGAGACGGTGACCATGCCTTTACCGAAAAAGATCGAGATCAGATTTTGCACCACAATTGCAGCACCAAACGAGGCCGCGAAGACAGTAAAGAATGATCCCTCATGGCGCTGAATCACCACATACACCCAGCGATTCAGGAGCACCCCAAATAATGCAGCTGCAGCCGCACATGCCAAAACTGAAGGAATCAGTCCCCATTCTAAAACGGCATAAAACTCGTAAAAGACAAAGCCCGCAATCGTGAACGTCGCCCCGTGTGCTGCATGGAAGATTCGGGTCATGCCAAAAATCAAAGAGAAACCCGCGGCAATCAGCGCGTATAACGCACCCGTTTGAATGCCATTAACCAACAGTTGCAAGTACAACATGGGACGACGATTCCTTCTAAAAGTGCAATAAGACCAATAACTATTGAGCTTACTTGATTACTTTTGAAGCGCCACCAGTGATTTCGTTAATTTGTATTGGCGCTTTAACGGTGCCATCATCGGCGAACGAAACTTTGGCACCCACGAAATCAAACGAAGGCGTTTTTTTGCGCATCTCTAATAAGTTCGCCCCTGTCAATGGCTTTCCTTCCTTTTGCAAAGCAGCAGCCAAGTCCGCAAAGGTTAAGACGGCGTTGTAGTAGTTGATCGCATACATGTTGGGATCCTTACCGAATTTGGCTCGGTAATCAGCAACCATGCGCTTGGTCCTAGGGTCTGGGTTGTTAACGTTGATCTGCTGGCTGGTGAAAATGGCGCCTTCAGCCTCGGGCAGCTTCAACATCGAAGGCGTTGAAAAAGCCGAGTAGCTCGCCAAGGGTTGACTCACGCCGTTATCACGCAATTGTTTAACCAACTGAACCTGCTGATTGCCATAAGTGGCGATGTAAACCGCGTCAGGCTTTGTGTCGCGTACGCGAGCTGCGACCCCTGAAAACTGTTGTGCCGCTACGGGAATTGAAAAGGCACCAACTAACTCCCCACCATTGGCTTTTAATTCGGTTTTCATCTCTTGCAGCGCTGCATCACCAAGCGGATCATCAACGTAAATCATGGCGATACGTTTTAGACCCTTTTCCTTGACCAAGTAGGGCGCCATGGCTTTGACTTCAAAGTTAGCCAATGGAATCACATTCCAAAAGTAAGGGCTCAATGTCGCCAAGTCTGGACCGACACCACCACCATTAACCATCACCACTTGGTTACGGGTTCCTAGCGGCGCAATTGCTTTTGAAACCCCGGTAAAGGCCGAGAGTACGTACGGTGTCTTTTCAACGTTAATAAGTTTGTTGACTGCCACCACACCGGCGGTCGGAAGTCCTTGACTGTCTTCATAAACAAGGACCAATTTACCCTTGAGCATCTTGTCAGTATTAACATGCTCGACAGCCAAGTTTGTCCCACTGGCAAATATCTCACCGTACTCTGCGTTGGCACCACTTAATGGAAAAGCAGCCCCAATTTTTATGTCTTGCGCCACAGCGATGCCCGCCATGGCTTGGCACACGGCCAATCCTAAAAGTATTTTTTTCATTTTCTGTCTCCCTTGAAGGTATCAATAAAAGTGTTACCAACTCGGTGTTGGTAACGTCGTTCCAACCTGCTGTCTATTTACTTTACTTGTGGAGCATAAGATGCGCCGCCGCAAACCGTTCGTCAAGAGTGCTAATCCAAGTGGGATTCAAATGGTTGAGGGAAAGGTCGCCGTTGCCACAGACCAACCTTTTTTAGCTAACGCATTGAATCCGAATATCATTTAACTGATTTATGATGATTAAAGTCTTCCTCTTATTCTGAATAGGAAAACACAGAGTTTTGGTATGCGCGACCCCGCATTTACCCGATGTCTGAACTTATCTGTCGGCAAAGGAGGCTCTTGCTTGAAATCGATTATCCAACATCTTGTTTGGCACAACTCACTATGAACACATCCGCAGCCCCCAATGAAGCCATTGCTTGCGTTGACGTTCCCGCGTTAACTGACTTGCCTGAAGACATCCGTGACCGTTTGCTGGCAACACAAACCAAAGCCGGTTTCATTCCCAATGTGATGCTTGTCTTGGCGCGTCGACCCGCAGAGTTTCGCGCCTTCATGGCTTATCACGATGCCTTAATGGATGGCGAGAGCGGGTTAAGCAAAGCCGAACGCGAGATGATTGTGGTGGCTACGTCAGGTGCTAATCATTGCTTATATTGTGTGGTGGCTCACGGTGCCATTTTGCGCATTCGAGCCAAGAGCACAACAATCGCAGATCAAGTGGCGACCAACTATCGGCACGCTGATTTAACTGAGCGGCAACTCGCCATGCTGGATTACGCCATGACGGTCTCGCGCGATGCGGCAAGCTTAAGCGATCGTGATCGACAAACCGCACGCCAAGCGGGACTTTCAGAAGAAGACCTGTGGGACATCGCCAGCATCGCGGCCTTTTTTGCGATGAGCAACCGGTTAGCGAGTGCCACCGAAATGAAACCCAATGCCGAGTTTTACAGCATGGGGCGTTAGAACATCACCAATTGGCCCGTGATGTTCTAACGACTTCATTGAACAATCTTGGCCTGAGACTGCAGCTTCTGGATATAGGCTGAAAGCTGCTTCTGTGTCACAGCCTGGCGCAATTGACTTTCAATGTCAGTCATTGGCGGCGGTGTAAAAGCACGAATGCCGTCCACGCGAATCACGTTCCATCCGGCACGGGTCTGTATCGGCACCGCACTGACACGACCTTCACTGAGGTTGGCCACCACATTGCCAACGGCAGGCAACATCTGCTCAGGCAAGAGCCAATCGAGCTTACCTTGATCGGCCCGGCTCGCATCAATCGATTCATCTGCGGCCAGTTTGGCGAACAGACCTTTGTCCTTGGTTTTGCCAATCTCAGTGATGATTTCTTTGGCGCGGGCTTCTGTTGGCACCACAATCAAACTGAGTTGGTATTGCTTGGCACCCTTGATATTATTGAGAAACGCGTCGTACTCAGCCTTAATCGCAGCTTCGGTGACTGGATTGGTTGTGTTGTGGTGATTAAGCAAGAGATTGGCCAAAAAGTTTTGTTGCAGTTGTGCCATTTGCGCTTGCGCCTGACCGGTCTGATCAAGCTTTAATTTTTGAGCTTCTTGCGCCAGCACCTCACGCCCCACCAGTTCGTTTTTGATCACCTCACGCAACTGCGGCGTGTCAGCACGACCTTGGGTGACATTGGCCGCAACATTCACATCAAGCAAGGCATCGCTTAGTGGTTGGCCGTTAACGGTGGCAAATACGCCAGGTGGTAACGCCGCTGATTGAGCGAAAGCGCTCACGGATGCCACCCCAAAAATCATCGCCACAGACAAGCCAGTCCATCGTTTACACCATATTTGCATGTTCATTCGTCTAAATATCCCATTAGAGTGAGTGCCTCTGTGAGCCATCAGACTAGCACTGATCGCCCTTGGCCGGCTATCCCATTTTAATTGGCAAGCGCCAAAAGCGTTTGGCAAAGCACCTGACAGCCCGCTGCCAAGTCGCAGGCCTCAGTGTGCTCGGCAGGGTTATGACTGATGCCTGCCACACTGGGCACAAAGATCATGGCTGAGGGACAAATTCGACTGAGCATCTGAGCATCGTGGCCTGCACCTGAATTAAGACGCCGGTTGGTGTAGCCCAAACTCACGGCTTGTTGCTCAACCAAATCCGTTAAGCTCACATCAAAACTCACCGGTGCAAACCGCACTTTATCCGACACCTCGATCGACACACCCTCGGCTTGCGCCAATTGCTCTAGAAACCCTGCCAAGCGATCCCGCGCAACGTTCAGCAAAGATTCGTCTGTATTACGCAGGTCAACAGTCAACACAGCTTGCGCGGCAATGACATTGGCCACATTGGGGGTGAGCTTGATCTGTCCGACGGTGGCCACTTGATGGCCGCCCATCTCACGCGCAAGTTCTCGGACGAAGGTCATCACCGCAGCTGCCGCATAACCAGCATCATGGCGCAATGTCATCGGGGTGGTACCTGCATGATTGGCCTGTCCACCAATGGTGATTTCTTGCCATGAGATGCCCTGCAGGTGTTCAACCACACCAATTTGCCGCTTCTCTGCGTCAAGGATCGGACCTTGCTCGATGTGAAGCTCAACAAACGCATGGGGTCGGTGGATGCCCAATGGCGCGGTGCCCGCGTAACCGATTTTTTCAAGGGCAGCCCCTAGGGTGACGCCCTGCTTATCGCTCAAAGCCAATGCTTGCGTCAACGTCATGCCATCGGCATAAACCAATGACCCCAGCATATCGGGCGTAAAACGCACGCCCTCTTCATTGGTAAAAATCGCCACCACCAGGCCTCGCTGCGTTTGCTGACTGGCCTCGTTTAAACACTCAACAATCTCTAAGCCCGCCAAAACACCGTAGTTGCCGTCATAGATGCCACCGGTGCGCACCGTGTCGATGTGTGACCCGGTCATCACAGGCGCCAAATCCTCGCGCTGACCTGGCCGATAGCCAAAGATATTGCCGATTGGATCAACCGATACTTGTAACCCCAAATCAGTCATCCACTGCACCACCAAGTCGCGCCCAGCACGGTCTTCGTCAGTTAATGCCACACGACAACACGACCCATCGGCGGTTTGGCCCACAGCGGCTAGCGTCTGCAAGCGTTGCATCATGCGTTTCGCATTGATCTCCAAGCGCACCTGACTCATGCCGTCACCTGCTCGGCCGAGCGGCCCACAACCGACTGATAAATCGCTGGATCTGTGTCGCCTTCGCTTCCCAGGATTAAAATGCGAGAGTGCGCATTAAGCCCCAACAGCTGCTTGAGCTCAGGTGATTTTTCAATAGCCAGTAACAAGCCAAGACCGACGCTGCCGGTTTCACCGGCAACGATGGCTGGATCGGGTGCGCTCGGTTCTGCTAACAGGCTCATGGCTTGCAAGGCAAAGTCATCAGCCAAGGTGGCGTAAGCCTGAACACCGAACCTTAAAATATCCCACGCCACTGCTGACACTTCCCCACAGGCCAAGCCAGCCATCACCGTGTCGAGCTCACCGGCAACGGCCACGGGCTGGCCCGCCAAGCCGCTCTCAAAAAAACAGGCCGCATTTTGTGGTTCCACCAAAATAAACTGTGGCCGTTGGGGACCCCACGCCAACCAAAAGGTCGCGCAGACCGCCGCCGCAAACGCCCCCACACCAGCCTGCACAATCACGTGTGTTGGCGGGGTGGGCATTTCAGCCACCACTTCACGAGCCATGACACCGTAGCCGTGCATGACATCAATCGGAATCTTGCGATAGCCCTCATAGGTCGTGTCAGACACCACTGTCCAGCCATGGACTTTTGCCTGTTGTTCGGCGTGTCGCACCGAATCGTCATAGTTGCCCGGTACCCGAACCACTTCGGCACCAAAGGCCGCGATGGCATCGGCCCGCCCTTGGCTGACGGCCTGATGAACGTAAATGACACAACGACAACCAAACGTTTGCGCCCCCCAAGCCACTGATCGACCGTGGTTGCCGTCCGTGGCGCAAGTGACTGTGAGCGCAGCAACGGTCTCTTTAAAACGGCCTGAGAGAATGTCTGCAACGGTTGCCTGAACGCCGGGAAACTGGAGCGCGATCGCCTTTTGGATCAACCGAAACACCGCATAGGCACCACCTAGGGCCTTAAAACTTTTAAGGGCAAACCGTTGGCTCTCATCTTTATAAACAATCGATTCCAAACCCAATCGAGTCGCCAACTGACTCAACCGATGTAAGGGCGTGGGTTGGTAGCCTGGCCAATGACCAATTTCTTGCAGCGCGGCGTCAAACCCGTGATCACTTAAAGCAGCGCCAACGATGGTCGCATAAGGTCGGTCAGCAGGTACGGCCTCACAATTTAAGTAGGCCGATACGCCAACAGCGTCAATGATTGTCATGTACCTACTCTACCAACGCTCACACCAAGGGCGCAAGTCCAATTCAAATGTCCACGCGTCTTTTGGCTGCTGATGCAGCATCAAATAGTTTTTTGCCAAATGCTCTGGCAGCAACAACCCATCCTCGCCAGCAGCCGCGACTCGCTCGGGTTGCTGCTCTCGAATCCGAGGGGAGTCTATCCCACCATCGACCACGATATGCGCAACATGGATGCCTTGCGGGCCAAATTCGCGGGCCAAACTTTGCGCGAAGGCTCGAAGTGCCGTTTTGGCGGCAGCAAACGCAGAAAAGCCAAGCCCACCACGCATACTTGCGGTGGCGCCCGTAAACAATATCGTTCCTCGTCCACGAGGTTGCATCACACGAGCCGCCTGTTGTCCAGTCAAAAATCCAGCCAGCGCGCTGGTTTGCCAAGTCTTCAAGTACGTTTCAGCCGATGTCTCTAAAACGCCTGCCCGCACATTACCCCCCACATTGAAAATCGTCACTTCAATTGGTCCAATTGTTTGCTCGACATGATCAAACAACGCACCTAGCGCTGCAGGGTCACGCGCATCAACGGCAAAACCATGCGCATCAACGCCCTTCGATCTGATGTCATCAAGCAGTGGTTGCAGGGGTTCTGAGTGTCGTCGCACCAAACAGACCGTTAAACCAGCAGCGGCGAAGGTTCGAGCCAAGCCTGCACCCAATCCACTGCCAGCACCAATAATTAAACACACCCGCTCAGACATGATTGATGAATCCTAAGACATGAAAAAACAGTCGTCACACCACTTTAAGCACGTGCCGTGGGTCGCGCACTCACATCAGCATACCAACGACTGACATGGGTGCAATCGGTTGGAATTGGCGTGCCCGTTGGTTTGGCCATGATCAAAGCACATTGCAAAACAATATCCGCCATGCTGTATCGGTCAGTGGCCACAAACGCTCGATCTGCCAATACTTGATCTAGCCATGCATAGGACTCAAGCGCTCGCTCACGCCACCACTGGCCAAGTACTGGGTTCTGCTCAAGCTTACCTTGCCAATACGCACCGGTGTGTCTAAAGGCACTGGTTAACGGGAGCACCATTTCCGATTCGAGTCGACGGGTCCACATTTCGACGATCGCTTGGGTCTTGGGGTCTTCACCAAACAAAGGGTTTTGAGGATGAAGGGCTTCCAAATACCGACAGATGGCAATGGATTCACTGATATAAGTGCCATCATCGAGTTGCAACACCGGTAGCTTTCCGAGCGGGTTGATCGCCAAAAAAGCCGCTGTGCGGTTTTCATTTTTGCTGCCGTCCACCGCTTGGATCGGGATTTGAAGGCCTTTTTCAGCCAAAAAAATACGCACCCGGCGGGGGTTCATGGCCGTACGCATGTCATAGAGCAACATTTGGGAACCTCTCTACTTTTGTCTGGTTTCAGCGAGTGACTGACGCCGATACTCATGATTAAGAACTAAACATTAGAGTAGCAAGAAAACACGCCATGAAAGTTACTGGTGAATAAAATGACGATTTGAAAAAATAATAAATTTAAGCTTACACTCGCGTTATGGATTGGTTCGTCGTACACACAAAACCCCGGCAAGAAGTGCGGGCTCAGTTAAACTTAGAACGTCAAGGGTTTACCTGTTTCTTGCCAACCTTTACCAAAGAAAAACTCACCAAGCAGTCGCTTGAAGTGGTGAGAGAACCACTGTTTTCTCGATATTTATTCATTGAACTCGACACCCATCTTTCGGGCAAAAGCTGGTCACCCATTCGATCAACGCTCGGCGTGAGTAAATTGGTGAGTTTCGGCATGGCGCCCGCGCGGGTTGATCATGAACTCATCGCTTTATTACGCGACCAAGAAAACAGACTCACCCAATCGCCCAAAAGTCTCTATCAACCCGGCGAAGCCGTTGAGATTAAAGAGGGGCCATTCAAAGGCGTGCAGGCGATCTACGAGATGGATGACGGCGAAAGTCGGGCCATGGTTTTGATTGAGTTGCTACACAAACCAACCCGCATGAAACTGCCGATCAGTCAATTGTCCGCGGTACGCTAGCCCAGCCGCTGTGCACTTATTGCGAGACGGCTCGGGTATCGGCTGCTTGCGCGGCTGCCCGACCGCGGCCCAGCCGCAGCGGTATCAAAAGCATCAAGCCCGCCACAAACAACAAGCCCGTTGCTGCGATTGCCCGGCGTTGATTGCCGTCGCTAAGCCAACTCACCAGTCCATACATCAGCGGGCCGATGATGCTGGCCACGCGCGTGGCCAAAGTCCACAGACCATAAAATTCCGCCAAGCGATTGGCCGGGGCCAACAAACCCACCATGGCGCGGCCAACCGATTGGCTGGCGCCCATGCACAGTCCCGCTATTGAAGCAGCAACCCAGAAGCCACCTTTGGTGGTGACCCATGCGGCCAGCAGACACGTCACAAGCCACCCGATCAAAGTGAGCGCTAACGCCACCTTATGCCCCAACCAGTCCTGTCCATAACCCAGTAACAAAGCGCCCAGCACGGCGGCCAGATTCAATACAAAAATCAGCACCATGGTTTCGGTTGCGTCAAAACCGATGACCTGTTGGGCATAAATCGCTGCTAATGCGATTGCAACAGCCACACCGCCCATGTACATCACCGTACAGGCCAACAACCATAAAAAATCTTGATATTGGCGGGCATGCTGCCAAGTTTGATAGACGCGCCGCCAAGAACTGGGTGTCTGGCAGTTTTGCCTGGACAGTGGCGCTCTTTCTTTGAGTAACGAAAGAGAAATGACAGCGGCCAATCCAAAAATAGATGCTGTGATGATTAAAGTCACTGGCACAAAGGCATCAGCGCTTTGTCCTTGCGCTTGCGCACTAAGAACATATGCCAGACACAGTCCAAGCGTCAGCATCCCACCCACATAGCCAAAACCCCAGCCCCAACCACTCACGCGACCCATGGCATGAGGTCGAGCCAATGACGGTAAAAATGATGAAATTAACGATTCGCCCCAACTGAAAAACACATTAGAGACAATCACCAAAACCACGGCCAACAAAACCGTGCCTGGTCCAGCCAAAGCGAGCGCTGCGGTGCTCACCACGCACCCTGCCGTGGTTAACCAGAGCAGCCGTCGGCGTGAGTGGTGCTGATCAGCCCACACCCCCATGAAGGGTATGGTGAGCATCACCAAAAAATGAGAGGCACTAAGGGTAAGCGTCCACCAAAAGGTACCAAGCGTGGCATCACCCACCACGCCGCTAACAAAATAGGCAGAAAACACTGCCGTCAAAACAACGGTGGTGTAGCCCGAGTTGGCAAAGTCGTACAGCGCCCAACCAAAAACTTCTCGGCGCTTAACGCCGGGTTGCAAAATGGCTTCAGTAGTCCTTGGTGCCAAATCTGTCATGGATCACTTCTAAAAGAATGTTGTCAACCTAGGGGGTGCCCAAGCCACCTTCGGACAACCCTTTATGCGTCGCGCTTATGGTCATCTTTACCGATGGATAAAAGCGCGACACCGCTGATCGCAGCGGCAAGCATGATCATATAGGCTGGACTCAAATCATCTTGCGTGCGGTGAACCAAGTAAGTGGCCAACATCGGGCTTAAGCCACCCGCGACGCCGAGCGTGATGTTGTAACTTAAGCCGGCTGCCGTGCACCGAACAGCGGCAGGGATAATACTCACCATGTAGGCGGGCAACACACCCAGATAGCCACCGATAATAACGGCATAGCCAAATTGGCCTGCAAGAATCGTCAAGTCATGCTGACTGTGCATCAACCAAAATAGTGGCCAGGCCAACACAAACACAGCGATCACAGAAGTCATTAGGATGATTCGGGCGCCGATTTTGTCGGACAACCAACCGGCCAATATCATTACGGCGATTAACAACACCAGGCTTGCACTGTTTATTTCAAGGGACGTCGCCGGCGCAATGCCATCGACCATTTCCAACCAACTCACCACATAAACAAAAACGAGGTAAAAAACAACAGCGTTCACCATGGACAGACCACTGACCTGCAACATGATTTTTCGGTGATTGTTCCAGGCATCTTTCAATGGATTGTGTACTGTTGGGCGCTCAGCACTAATGCTCTCGCCACCCTGGCGCAACCAGAAACCGGCCAATCCCAAAACCAAACCACTCAAAAACGGCACGCGCCAACCCCATGACGCTAGTTGCTCAGGATCAAGCAAGGCCGCCAAAAGCGCACCGACAGCCGAGCCAAGCAAAATACCGAGTACGGCACCACTTACCGACAGCGAACCCACCAACCCGCGTGATGACTTGGGTGTTCGCTCGTAAAGATAGACAACCGAGGTTGTGTATTCACCACCCACGGAAAGGCCCTGGATCATGCGCAGCAACAACAACAAAAATGGCGCCGCAATGCCTAGCGTGGCGTAGGTGGGCAGCATGCCCACCAAAAATGTCGGAATGGCCATCGCAGCCACAGAAATCAGCATCGCATTGTGGCGACCAAATTTGTCACCGATGTAACCAAATACCATGCCACCCACTGGGCGCATTAGAAATCCGACAGCAAAAATGCCAAAAGCCGATATGACTTGGGCGACGGGATCCTCAGCTGGGAAAAAAAGTTTACCGATGGTGACAGCAAAAAATCCATAAACAGCAAAATCAAACCATTCCAATACGTTGCCTGCGACGCCACCCACCAAAACTCGGGTACGCGAATGAGCCTGTGCTGTCATTTGAAACTCCGCCATAAGGAATGATTTAAAAATATGTTGTCACAGGGCGTAACACCTAAGCCTTCTTTGTGACGCCAGTGCAATAAGCGAGAGTACTCCACAGTGGGGGTTTCCAACTGCAACATGTGAAAAACAGTGAATTGAGACAGCGCCATTGTTTAATCAGAATGGCCATCTTGATGCTTTTGCCTGGCGACCGCCGCGCGAATGCGCTCAATGGTTTCCGTCATCGGTGCTTTGCGCGAGACCTCTAGCCCCAATTCACGGGCAATACCGTTAATCTTGGAGGGCATCAGGGGTAAACCGCCACGGTCGATTGCATCAACCAATGCCCGGGCACGATCGAACTCATCGCGAGACTTGACGTTTGCACTGGACTTAAACCACTGCGACCATCTAGACATCTCGGATTTCCTGACAAATCTTGTGCTTGCGCTGGGTCATCAGATTCACTACGCTTTGGGTACGATTGACGATTCACTATAGCGCTTTCCATGAAAACAGACCTGAACACCTTAACGCCTGCGGCATTAGAACAAGCCATTGAATTGTTAGACGATGAATGGCTGACCCGCGATCCGGCGCTTGCGCCCATCATGCCAGTGGTTCTTGGCAGCGGCGTGGGTCAAGACTGGCACAAAGCGGGCACTTTCAGACACCACTTGGTTGGCGTGGCCCGCACCCTAACGCTCTGGCAACAACCCAATGAAGCACGACTGTTGGGATTGTTACACAGCGTCTACGGTAATGCCCAAGTCGATATCGTGAAGTTTGACCCGAACTCTGAACGTGGCCGCGTGCAAGCGCTGGTGGGCGAAGATATCGAACGCCTGATTCACTTGTACTGTGTCGTGCCGCGAGCACCATTGGTCAAAGCCTTGCTTGAATCAGGGCCTGATAGCAATGGACAACTCACACTAAACGTCGACGGTACACCCATCGTGCTTTCAGCACGCGATGTGGCGATTTTTACAGTGGTCACCATGGCTGACACTTGCGAGCAGTGGTATAGCTGGCAAGATGACATTTATTCTGGCTACCCCAATCACGCGCCGCGCGACACGGGCCTGCACTGGGCAGCGGGTTTGTGGCCTGGCCCCATGCGACCCACCGCCTACCGCATCAGTCAGATTTCCAGATTGGGGCAGGTTCTTAAACACCCTGCCCTCGAGGGTTTGGTGCCACTGCCGTCGGTGTTCGATCATTGCCAACACGAATTGTCCGAGTCCGACGAAGCAGCCGCTTGCGCGCTCTATTGGTCAGTGGTTCAACAAAACCAACCGCTGGTCTGCAGTTCAACCAGCATCATGACGCTCGAGCAAGCGATTCGACTTAACCCATGGGTGGCAGAGCCTTACCTCTTATTGGCGCAACTGCTCTTAACCAACAAAACCTACGACCAAGCTCAGACAGCGGCAGCTCATGGCTTGCATCTATTGACCTGTTGGGGTAACTCGTGGGACAAACGCATCGGCTGGGATGCCTGGGTATCTTGGGGTCGAATTTTGTTGCAGGGGGCGCAAAATCGCCAATGGCCCGAAACGTTAAACAAGCTTAATAACGTAGCGCTCAAATCATGAGGTAACCAGTCGACCGAAAAGCGTGGTGGCCATCATCGCTTGGCCTAACGTTCAATGGGTATTTTGATCATGAAAGTTCTGCGCTACGGCTTTTACGGCCTTTTGGTTTTGGGACTGCTGGCTCTCATTAGTGCCACTGTGTTTGTTGCGACCTTTGATGCCAACCGTTACAAAACAGACATCGAATCACTGGTCTTAAAACACACTGGCCGAACCCTAAAAATAGAGGGTGATATTGCGGTCACTGTCTTTCCGCGACTTGGCGCTGTGATCAATCAAGCCAGCCTGTCTGAACCAAACGCGACACCTAACGGCGCACCAAATGTCGGGACCGAACCATTTCTAAGGTTGCGCTTAACGCGTCTTTCAGTGGCCTTACTGCCCCTTTTAAAGGGTGAGGTTTTAGTCGATGGCATTGACGTTCAGGGTTTAAACATCCGCCTGATTCGTCATGCAAAAGGCACGCTCAATATTGAAGATTTGCTCAATCGCATCAAGCCGAAAATGGACTCGACCCAACCACCGGCTGACGGCACCAGTGAACAAACAAGTCAACCGCCACTGGCAGATAAAGTCTTGGATTCCGGTAACAGGCCACTGTTGATTGATATCGAAGCGCTAAACGTCAGCAATAGCCGTTTTGTTTTTGTGGATCAACAAAGTCAGCAGCGCTGGGATCTGACTGATATTGCCGTGACGACCGGACGCTTGGCAACGAACGCCAGTGGCGAGCTGACAACTTCGTTTCGGCTACAAACGGCCTTGCCGGAGGCTGACGTCATGATTGGGTTCTCGACTCGCTACCAATTGGCACTCAAGGCTCAACGTCTGACGTTCTCTGAGGTGAAAGCAAGCGCTGAAGGCTTCTGGCAAGACCTAAAAGCCATGCGCCTTGACCTAGGCTTTAATGCCCAAGCTGATTTAAAGACTGGCCAATACCTAATCGACACGATCAAGGCCCAAGCGTCAGCACAAATCAACCACATCGCATCACCCCCACAGACCGTGTCGCTAAAGGCCGATGCCCCTGAATGGGTGCTGAGCAACCGCGAAGTCAGCGGTCAAGCGCTCAGCATCAGTGGCCAAGCGACACATGGTGCGCGGCTTATCAAAGGCAATATCACCCTGCCCAAGTGGCAATGGCGTGAACAGACCCTAACGCTTAAAACGATTGGGCTTGACCTGGTCATGACTGACGCCAGTTTCAGCCCAGAACCTTTGCACTTGGTACTAAGCGGACCTGTAGAACTTCATCTCAAACCTGAAACGATTAAAGGCACGTTTTCTGGTGGCTTCAACGCATCACCGCTCAAACTTTCGGTCAATATCGAAAATTTCAAGAAACCATTGATTGGTTTTGATGCTCACCTTGAGAACCTGGATGTCACATCATTGACCCACACGCCCGCAGCTGTCACAAAACCCATCGATAGCAACGCATCAAGCGCCCCGACAAGCGCAGCAGCCTCAAGCACGGCGACTTCACCCGTAACCAAGGACGCACAGGCGAGCCAATTCGATTTTGCTGTCTTGTATGGACATTCCGCCACTGGCCAACTGCGCATTGACACCATAAAAACCCAGAACGCACTGCTAACGGATCTCAAGACGGGTATCAAACTTCATGACGGTCGCTTGACAGTGGGGCCACATCAAACCAACGTTTGGGATGGGAAAATCCAAGGTTCCCTGAAGATCGATGCCAATTCGCAAAGCGTAACAATGACCGAGTCAATCAGTGATGTTGATGTTGCCGCTTTGCTCAGTAGCTTGTCAGCCACGTCAGCCTTGTCTGGTCGCGGCAACCTAACGGCAAATGTGTCGGCAACAGGCACTGAGCGTGCGACCATGCTGAGGTCATTAACCGGTCAGCTGGAGTTGCAACTTAAAGACGGTGCCGTCAAGGGCGTGGACTTACAAGCCATTTTAAAAGGCGTACGAGCCGCACTGGGACGAACGGCCTCACAAAGCGCGACCGCCGACGGGCAGACCCGATTCGCCGAATTAAGCGCCACTGCTGTCATCAAAAATGGGGTGGCTGAGAACAAAGACCTCAGCATCAAGGCACCCTTGTTCCGTATTCAAGGCAACGGCACCATTGATATGGCAGCCGGGCAACTGAACTACTTGGCTCGAGTTGCGGTTGTCGACACCGCCGATGGACAAGGCGGTGTCGAGCTCAAAGCCCTGCGAGGCATCACGGTACCGATTCGTCTCAGTGGTCCGATCGATCGGCCAACCTACCGTGTGGATATCAGTGCGCTGGCGGCAGAACTGGCAAAAATCAAGCTCAATGATGACGTCACAAACAAAATAAACAAAGCCGTGCCAGGTCTTGGCAATGTGCTGAAAGGTTTGTTCGGTCGTTAATGACAACACCGATTAAAACGTACGACCAAAAAATTTCTAAAACATAATGGCAGTCAATTTGAGCATTAATGTACGTCCTAATTTATTTGTGTGATTAAGTCTTGCTAAGGGTAAGTCCGATGGTTTTGCTATTGCTAAGCAAGCCCTAGCCAGACTATAAATTTCTAATGGAACATTCAAGTGAATATGTCATAGAAACGCGCGGACTAACCAAGGAATTTTTGGGGTTCGTTGCGGTCAATGATGTCAACCTCAAAGTCAAACGTAACACCATTCACGCCATCATTGGCCCCAACGGTGCCGGTAAAAGCACGTGCTTTAACCTTATTACCAAATTTCACCCCCCAACCCGGGGACACATTATTTTTAACGGTACCGACATCACCAAGCACTCGCCATCGCAGATTGCACGCGAAGGTGTTGTGCGGTCATTTCAGATTTCAGCTGTTTTTCCGCACATGTCCGTCCTCGAAAACGTACGCATCGGCATCCAGCGACGTCTCGGTACGTCGTTTCATTTCTGGAAAAGCGACAAAACACTGAACATTTTGAATGACCGCGCTTTAGATGCACTCGAACAAGTGGGCCTAACTGAATTTGCCAGCGAAGAAGCTGTCAATTTACCTTATGGACGCAAGCGGGCTCTGGAAATTGCAACGACCCTGGCCATCAACCCAGAAGTCATGTTGCTCGATGAGCCCACGCAAGGCATGGGTCATGAAGACGTCGAGCGGGTCACGGAACTGATCAAAAAAGTGTCCGCTGGTCGAACCATCATCATGGTCGAACACAACATGAACGTGGTTGCCAATATTGCCGATACGATTTCCGTTTTGCAGCGTGGCGAAGTCATTGCTGAAGGCGACTATCAGACTGTATCCAAGAATCCCCAAGTGATGGAAGCCTACATGGGTTCAGCAGATGCAGAACTGGCAGGCCACTAATTTTTTACAGCTGCAACACTTCGAAACAAGCCAAAAGCCTCATGTCAACAACTCTTGCATTAGAAATCAAAGACCTCAACGCGTGGTACGGCGAATCTCATGTTCTGCACGGCATCAACCTGCAGGTCGGTAAAGGTGAGGTGGTCTGTTTGCTCGGGCGCAACGGCGCTGGTCGAACCAGTACCCTGCGCGCCATTCTTGGTCTGATCGGCATGGCCAAAGGCTCAGTAAAGGTTGACGGCGTTGAAGTCATCGGCAAGCAAACACATGAAATTGCACGCATGGGCATCGGGTACTGCCCAGAAGAACGCGGCATCTTTGCCAGTCTGACCTGCGAACAAAATCTGATGTTGCCACCAAAAGTCGGCGAAGGCTCGGCCGTTAGCCTTGAAGAGATCTACAAAATCTTTCCAAACCTTGAAGAGCGGCGCAACAGCCCTGGCGGCCGACTTTCTGGGGGCGAACAGCAAATGTTGGCGATTGCTCGCATCTTGCGCACTGGTGCGCCCCTGTTGCTGCTCGATGAAATCACTGAAGGTCTTGCGCCTGTCATCGTGCAAAAACTGGGTGATGTGGTGCGCCTACTAAAAGAAAAAGGTTTTACGGTCGTTCTCGTTGAGCAGAACTTCCGCTTTGCATCCAAACTCGCCGACCGAAACTATGTGATCGAACACGGTCAGGTCGTCAAGATGGTGGAAAAAGATCGGCTTGAAGAAAGCCGTGAAGAACTGGAAACGTTACTTGGCGTTTAAACGCGCTAGGGCTCATTTTCAGCAACACAGTCAGTTCAAGGAGACATTAAAAATGAAAAAATCGCTACTAGCGCAGATGATCGGCGCTGCCTTCATGATGAGTGCAGGCGCCGCCTCAGCTCAATTTACCGACGACAGTGTTCGGATTGGTGTTTTGACAGACATGTCAGGCATCTACTCGGCTGTTGAAGGCCCTGGTGCACTGTTAGCCGCCCAAATGGCTGTCGAAGATTTTGGCGGCAAAGTCTTGGGTAAAGAAATTATCATCACATCAGCTGACACGCAGTCCAAAGCTGACCTGTCCGGTTCACAAGCCCGTGAAATGATTGACCGCGACAAAGTCGATGTGTTGATGGGTAACGTGTCGACATCCTCAGCACTCGCTGCCATGGAAGTAGCCGACCAGCGCAAGAAAATCGCTTTTGTGACTGGTGCAGCTTCGCTGCCCATTACCAACGAACGTTGCAACCCTTACACCGTTCACTACGTTTATGATACCTATGCTTTGGCTCACGGCACAGCAAGCGCAGTGGTTGCTGGTGGCAAGAAAAGCTGGTTCTTTGTGACAGCGGATTACGCCTTTGGTCACACGCTGCAACGCGACGCCTCATCCGTGGTTAATGCCAATGGCGGTAAAGTTTTGGGCAGCGTGGCTCACCCCATCAAAACCACCGACTTCGCCTCATATTTGGCTCAAGCTCAGTCCTCAGGCGCTGAAGTCATCGCTTTGGCCAATGCCGGTGGCGACACGATTGGCTCAGTCAAGCAAGCCGCGGAGCTCGGTATCATGGGTTCAAAGCAAACGGTTGTGCCATTGCTAATGTTCACCAGCGATATTCGCGCTTTGGGTCTGCGTGAGACGCAAGGCATGAACTTTACAGTGGGTTGGTACTGGGACTTCTCTGATGCGAACCGTGACTTTTCTAAGCGCTTCATGACCCGTTTCAAAAATGTTGCACCGACGTCCGTTCAAGCTGGCGTCTACTCAGCAACCATGAACTACCTGAAGGCCGTTCAAGCGACCAAGACGGATGATTCTGACAAGGTCATGGCTTATCTAAAAGCCACGCCCATTGATGATGGTCTGTTCAAGGGCGTGATACGTGCCGACGGTAAGTTTGAGCATGACATGTATTTGCTGCAGGTTAAGTCACCCAAGGAATCCAAGAACCGTAATGATATTGCCACTGTCGCACGTGTGCTTCCAGCGGCTGAAGGTTCATTGCCACTGGCAGATTCCAAGTGCTATTTGGTCACGGGTAAAAAGCCCTCGTAATAAATAGATAGGGTTAGGGGAACTTCATGTTTGAGCTGTTAGGCATATCGCCGCAAGCCTTGACGTCGCAATTATTGATTGGGCTTATCAATGGGTCTTTTTATGCCTTGCTCAGCCTAGGACTGGCGGTTATTTTTGGCTTACTGAACGTGATTAATTTCACACACGGTGCGCTTTATATGCTGGGAGCCATGTTTACCTGGATTGGTTTAACCCAATTGGGTAGCTGGATCGGCATGCCCGAGCTTGAAGTTCCCTATTTGCTTGCTTTGGTTTTAGTCCCACTGATCGTTGGGGTCATGAGCATTGTTATTGAAAAAACCATGCTCAAACGGCTCTACCACCTAGATCACCTCTACGGGCTCTTGTTGACCTTTGGTTTGGCATTGGTTATTGAGGGATTGTTTAGACACTGGTTTGGCGCGCTCGGTAACAGCTACCCCGTACCGGATATGTTTCGCGGTGGCATGCGCGTGGCTGAACTCTTTATTCCTTGGTATCGCCTATGGGTTGTTGGCGTTGCCTTATTGCTGTGCTTTGCGACTTGGTACTTCATTGAACGCACCAAACTCGGCAGCTTACTGAGGGCCGGCACAGAAAACCCCCGATTGCTTCAAGCGTTGGGAGTTAATGTGCCACTGATTATCACCCTCACCTACGGTGCGGGCTGTGCGTTGGCCGCGTTTGCTGGTGTGTTGGCCGCGCCAATCTACCAGGTCACAGCCACCATGGGTTCTGAACTCATCATTGTTGTGTTTGCGGTAGTTGTGATCGGGGGGATGGGATCCATTGCGGGGTCCATCATCACTGGGCTGTCGCTTGGTGTGATTGAAGGACTCACCAAGGTCTTCTACCCACAAGCCTCATCGGTGTCGATCTTTGTGATCATGATTATTGTGCTGCTGCTTAAGCCCGCCGGGCTGTTTGGCAAAGTTCGTTAAAGGGCTGGATGATGAACACGACTGCGCTAAACAAAGTCACTATTATTATTTTTGTGCTGCTCACGCTAGTGCCCTTTCAAGACTTGGTCTATGACCTGTTCTTAATGAAGGTATTTTGCTTCGCGATTTTTGCAGCATCGGTCAACCTACTACTGGGTTACGCAGGACTACTGTCTTTTGGGCATGCCGCTTTTTTCGGCACCGCTTCATACGTAACAGCCCACATCATGAAGGAA
The DNA here is from genome assembly GCA_937888805.1 of uncultured Burkholderiaceae bacterium. GTDB lineage: Bacteria > Pseudomonadota > Gammaproteobacteria > Burkholderiales > Burkholderiaceae_B > Algicoccus. The sequence continues at coordinate 17,461 of CALBEY010000020.1, read as the reverse complement.
TGGGGCTTGACCCCTGAGCTTGGTATCCTCTTGGGTGTCGTTGCCTCGACTGCTCTGGGTTACCTCTTTGGTTTATTGGCCATCCGCCGACAAGGCATCTACTTTGCGATGATTACCCTAGCCTTGGCACAGGTGGTTTACTTTGCCGCAACGCAGGTGCCTTTCACCAATGGCGAGGACGGCATTCAGGGTGTCCCACGTGGCGAGCTGTTTGGCTTCATCGATTTGATGCCCTCACAAAATATGTACTGGTTTTCATTGGCTGTGTTGCTATTGGCCTTTCTGTTGATCCAACGCGTCGTCCAATCACCATTCGGGCAGGTCCTGAAGTCCATTCGAGAAAACGAACCGAGAGCCATTTCGCTTGGCTATAACGTCGATCGCTACAAACTAATGGCATTCACAATTTCAGCCGGACTGGCTGGCTTAGGTGGCAGTCTCAAAGCTCTGGTGCTGCAACTGGCTTCGCTGGGCGATGTGTTTTGGCACACCTCGGGTGAGGCCGTGCTGATGACGATTCTTGGCGGCATTGGCACCCTCTGGGGCCCAATGATTGGTGCGGCCGTGATCGTGAACCTGCAGAACTATCTCGCAAACTTAGGTGGCTGGAGCACGATTGCAATGGGTGCCATCTTCGTGATTTGTGTTCTAGCCTTCCGCCGCGGCATTGTTGGTGAAATCTCCCATCGCCTGAAGATCAAACTGTAAGCAAACACCACCTTCACTAAACAAGCTCTTACCGCCGCTCAAACCTCCTTGAGCGGCGGTGGTTTTTTTAGGGCATGACCAAATTATAAGTTCGGTTAGACCAAACCAAAAAAACATACCAACTGGATAAACAGGCCATCAGTGTCTGCCCGATCATGGAAAAAGGTATAGTCGCTTGCACGCAGGCGCCGCGCTTGGTCAAAACCCAGTGTGGCACGGATATAGCCTTCTCGCTCATGATTTGACTGACCCAAAGGTTTACTCTTTGATTGGTAATGCTGGTGTCTCAAATCAAACTAACGTGAGAAGTATCGAGCCCCTTATCTGCAAAGACAACGTTAATCGTGTTAACGACCTAGTAACGACATACTATTGTGAACAATTGCTGGTTTGAGCACTAACAACTAATCATTAACATGGGTATGTAACCAACCTGCGAAGCCTCCAATAACCATGTTTTTGCCAAAGGTACAATCGAGCAAAGGCTTCTTGAAATGAACAAATTATTGGTTTACACAGGTGTTTTGATTTTAGGTTTGACGGGGGCATTTGCTAATGCACAGAAACCCCCTGCATCATTAGTCCCTCAATCAGCATTTTTTATTGGTATCGGTGGCAGTGCAAATTCAACTAATTTTGATAACCAAAGCACATGGGGCAAGGGCACAAGCTATTCCCCGCCTTACACGCCGCCAGTGGGTTCAACCAAAGCTTCTATTACGGGTTCCGCTGAAGGCGGGACTGATGTGCACCTGCCATCGCAAAACAATTTTTCACCCTCAATTCACGCTGGATTCTTCAAACATTTTTCAGCAAGCAAATGGTTGTGGGGAACAAAGTTTTCTTATAACAACTTACAAGCCACTTCGACTGTCAACAATCAATTGATTCCTCAGTCGGGCGGTTACACGCAAGGCGGTATTTATACACCCTTCAATGGGAATTATTTGGTAAGGTCATACCAACAAAGCATAGAACAACAATTTTCATTGATGCCTTTTATTGGCCATTCATTTGAAAAAAGCTATATCTATGCAGGGGCTGGCCCAACCTATTCACAAATAAAAACGTCGTTAAATAGCCTGACAGGTTTTGCTAACTTTGTTGGTATACCCACTGCTGTTACTGGCCTTGGAAATACGAGCAGTTATGCTGTCAAGCAGTGGGTTTGGGGCGGCGCAGCCATGATTGGTGGAACATATTTTTTAGATAAGAACTGGTTTGTAGACTTAAATTACACCATATCAAAAACAAGTAACCACACCACGAATTGGGGCGGACCATGGTCTTTCGGTGGTGATGCCATTGACGGGCCCAGGACAGGTACCAATCAAGGCACCTCATCAGGAAGTATCGTTAATCAATCGCTGACACTTAGCTTAAATATGGCTTTCTAACATCCCAAAAGGCCTCATACGCCACAACCCGTGAGGCCAGTTCTGACAAGACCATCAAGTCCGTTGCGGGCTTTTCAGTCATGACGCACTTAATGGCAGCAAACGCACCATCACACAAAAAATGCCTGCACTTCAGCGGCTAAAACTTCGGGCAACTCTTCTGGGATGTAGTGCCCCGAGTCAACCGCTTGGCCTGACACGTCATCGGCCACAGCGGCCCAATCATCGAGCGGCTTAAAACACTTCTGGATCATGCCATGCTTGCCCCACAACACGCGCAGCGGCATTGCTAGCTTGCGCTTGGCCGCAATATCGGCACGGTCGTGTTCAAGATCAATGGTGAATGACGCGCGATAATCCTCGCACATGGCGTGCAGACAGGCAGGGTCCTGCATACCGGCGAGGTAACTTTCCCAACGCGCCGGCTCAAACACATGCCGGCCAGGATAGCGCTTGACCATGAATTCATTCATGAAGAAGATGGGCTCTTTGCCGATCAAGGTCTCAGGCAAGGGATAAGCTTGAATCAAAAAGAACCAGTGCCAGTATCCCGCGGCAAACGTCATGGTGGTTTGCTCGTACATGGCCAGCGTCGGTGAGATGTCCAATAGCATCAAGCGCGTGACGCGCGAGCCGTGATCTGCAGCCAAACGGTGTGCCACGCGAGCACCCCGGTCATGTCCAACCACACCAAACTGCTGATGACCCAATCGATCCATCAGTGCCATCAAATCGAGGGCCATGGCGCGTTTGGAATAGGTCAGGTGTTCGGGATCGCTCGCGGGCTTGGGCGAAGCACCGTAACCACGCAAATCGGGCATGACGAGCGTGAAGTGTTTCGAAAGAACGTCTTTAACCGGCTGCCAAATGGCACGGTTTTGAGGGAAACCGTGTAGTAGAAGCAACGCCGGTCCCGTGCCACAAACCTCATACGCCAACGAAACCGCTGTTAACTCAACGCTCGTGCCTGACACATGACTATTCATCGACTAAATCCTCGCACTTTAAGGCTCGGAGTCGACCCCCAAGCCAATCTTCATTGCTGTTAATTTGAGCGTATCACGTGGGCGGACCATCGCAACACCAGCCAGTTATGCCGCCAAATACAGCTGTTTTAAGTCAGCATCGGCACGGAACTGCGCGGAGTCACCAGACCATACTGTGCGACCTTTTTGAACAATCACATGGTGATCACACAAGGTCAAGAGCTGTTTGATATTTTTATCGGTGATCAAGATCGACAATCCCTCGTGGCGTAAAGTCGCCAGTGCTTGCCAGATTTCTTGTCGCAGCAGTGGTGATAAGCCTTCAGTGGCCTCATCCAAAATCAACAACGTGGGGTGTGTCATCAAAGCGCGAGCAATCGCCAACATTTGTTGCTCGCCACCAGACAACTGGCTGCCAAAATGCTTGCGTCTATCGGCCAACTTTGGAAACAGCGCAAAGACCCGATCAAGGTCCCAGCTCGAGGTGGCTCGGGCTGGGGGCAAGTGGGTATTTTTTTTGTTTGGCTTGGCCGCCGTGGCCACCAAGTTCTCCCACACGGTGAGGTTTGGAAACACTTGGCGCCCTTCAGGCACCAAACCAATGCCCAAACGCGCCATCTCAAAGGGTTCACGTCCCACCACGCTTTGGCCCTGCCACTGAATATCGCCCTGCCAGCACGGTAACAGTCCCATGATGGCTGAGACGGTGGTGGATTTGCCCATGCCGTTACGCCCTTGCAAGCTCACGCACTGCCCGGCAGGCACGGTCAATGACACATCAAACAAGGCTTGGCTGGCGCCGTAACCTGTTTGTAGGTGTTTGACTTCAAGCAACGGCTGTTGTTTTTCGCTCATTGAAGATCCTCGTCGCCAAGGTAGGCTTCACGAACCAACTCGCTCACGCGAACATTGGCTGGCGTATCGCATAACAAAACTTGTCCGTATACCAGCACACTGATGCGGTCAGCCAAGGCAAACACGGCCTGCATGTCGTGCTCGACCAGCAACATTCCATAGTCAGCCCGCAGGCTATCGAGCAATTCAATCATGCGCTCAGACTCGGTCGGACCCAAACCAGCCATGGGTTCATCTAACAACAACAAACGCGGGTGGGTGGCCATGGCCATGGCGACTTCAACCAAACGCTGCTGTCCATAAGCCAATGCCGCCACCCTTTGGCTGCGATCATCACCAAACCCGACACGGTCAAGAAAGGCATGCGCGGCTTGCACCATTTGCTGCTCTTGCATAACGGGTTTGAAGAAATGAAAGTTGTGCCCGCGCCCGGCTTGAACCGCGAGCAAAACGTTTTCCAGGGCACTAAAACTGGCGACCAACGCATTGATTTGATAGGACCGGCTCATGCCAGCACGGGCACGCTTGGCCATCGACCAAGTCGTCACCTCTTGGCCACTCAAATAAATACGACCCGAGTCGCTCGCCACTGCACCCGTGATCTGATTGATGAGCGTGGTTTTACCCGCCCCATTGGGACCAATCAACGCGTGAATTTCGCCCTGCGCAACGGACAGGTTCACGTGGTCAGTCACACACAAGCCACCGTAATGCTTGACCAATGAATCCACCGTCAGCAGCATCGGTTCATTGCCTGTCACTTCAAACGGCGCAGCCCCCATCAATGATCCCCTTGATCAGCAGATGAGGCTGCTTTGCCGCCCGAAGGTGCCATCAGTCCCCACAAACCTTGCCGCAACCAGATCACCGCCAACACAATCAAGGGCCCCAAAATCAGTGGCCAATGCTCAGTCACTGTTTTTAAGCCATCTTCAATCAACAGCAAACCCGCAGCGCCGATCACCGGCCCAAAGACTGTCCCCATGCCACCGAGTAAGACCATCACCATGAACTCAGCAGAAATCAACCAACTCATCAATGATGGCGACACAAACCCAGTTAGGTTCGCCATAAAAAACCCCGCCACGGCACAGATCTGGGCTGAGAACACATACGCCACCAAGCGGTAGGGCTGGCTGGCCGTACCAAGCGCATTTAAACGCGGTTCATTGTGGCGCGACGCCCTGAGCACCAACCCGAATCGCGACTTGACCAAACGATGGGTGAACCACAGCACCAACACCAAGGTGAGCAACAACGAGAGGTAAATGGCGTACTTGTTACCGGTGAGTGCACCAAAGCCGCTCAATTCAGTCAGGCTTAAGCCCTCATCGCCACCAAACGCTCGCAAGCTCACAAAAACATAAAAAAACAATTGCGCGAAGGCCAAGGTAATCATGATGAAAGCCATGCCACGCGTGCGTAAGGCAATCCAACCCACCGGTATCGCAATGAGAACCGTCACCACCAGCGCCACTGACAAATGCAACCATCCATTGGTGAATCCCCAAGTCGATAAAATCCCGACCGTATACGCCCCAAAGCCGAAGTACATGGCGTGGCCTAAGCTTGCCATCGCCCCAAAACCCAAAATCAAATTCAAGCCCACAGCCGCCAACGCAAAGATCAACATTCGACCAAAGTACGTCAACACGTACACGTCATCAGCCAACCACGCATACAGGGGCACCAGTGCAAACAGCAGCATCAAAAAGACAGCCACCCAAACGCGGCGATCAACGCGCTCAGGGATCGGTACGGTTGCAGATGCGGTGATTGAATCGGCCATTGCCCTAGCCCCTTGCCCGCACGGGGAACAAGCCCTCGGGCTTGAAGGCCAAGATGACCGCCATCAAGAGGTACACCAGCATAGAAGCCAGCGCCGGGCCAATGGCCGTGGCCATGGCGGGATCAAAAGCGGCGCGCAACCAAATGGGGACAAACACTCGGCCCATGGTGTCCACCAAGCCCACCACGATCGCCCCAAAAAAAGCCCCTCGAATTGATCCAATACCGCCAATCACAATCACCACCAAGGTGAGAATCAAAACAGGCTCACCCATGCCAGGCTCGACCGACAGAATCGGCCCCACCAAAGCGCCTGCCAGACCCGCCAAGCCCGCGCCTAGCGCGAAGACAAAGCGGTTTAGCCAAGCGATGTTGACACCCAAGGCTGACACCATCGTGCGGTTACTGGCACCCGCGCGAATCAACATCCCGATGCGTGTGCGCTCAATGAGAAGATACAAACCCAAAGCCACCAAAAGCCCGGCAACGATGATCGCAAAACGATACGCGGGGTAATTCAAACCAAAGATATTGACCGCGTCAGACAAGTAGTCTGGCGCGTCCATGTAGATGGGCGCATTGCCCCATACGACGCGCACCAACTCGTTGCTAAAGAGCACCAGACCGAAAGTAGCCAGCACTTGATCGAGGTGGCTGCGCCGGTGCAAGATTGACAGCCCTGCTCGATCGATGGCAGCACCGAGCAGGAATATCAACAGCATGGCTGAAACAATGGCCAGTAGAAACGAACCGCTGTGGCTGGCCACCGTGGCGGCGAAGTAAGCGCCAAACATGTAAAGCGAGCCGTGTGCCAGATTCACAAAGCTCATGATGCCAAACACCAAGGTCAAACCGGCTGCCATCAAAAACAGCAGGATGCCAAATTGCAGGCCATTAAGCGCTTGGCCCAAAACCAAATTAAGCGTCACAGCGTAGCCGGTTTAAAGCGGGCATTGACCCACATAGGAATCCGGGTGCGCTGGTAACGTCTTTTGCAAGGTCTTGTGTGACACGCGTCCCTTGGCATCTGGGGCGACTTCAAACACATACATGTCGTGAATCGGGAATCCGTTTTTGTTGAACTTGAAATCACCACGGACAGAATCAAACTCAGCGGCTCGCAGCGCCGCCATCAAGGCATTTTTGTCTTTGTACTGACCACCGATTTTTTTAATGGCGCTATTAAGCAGCAACGCACCATCGTAGGACTGGGCTGCGTATTGCGAAGGAATACGACCGTACTTGGCTTCGAAATCGGTGACAAACTTTTGATTGACGGCATTGTCAAAATCCGCACCCCAGAACGAGCCAGAAATCGCACCAAGTGCGGTTTCTTTTAAGGCTGGCAAGGTCGATCCGTCAAAGCTTGAGACTGACAGCAGTGGGATCTTGTCCAACAGGCCTGCTTGGCGGAACTGCTTGATGAAGTTAATGCCCATGCCACCAGGGTAAAAGACGAAAACCGCATCGGGGTTGGCTGCTTGCAGCTGGGCGATCTCAGCGGAGTAATCGGGCTGGTTCACACGGGTGTAGACCTCACCGGCCACGGCACCTTTGTAGTAGCGCTTGAAACCACCGACGGCGTCTTTACCGGCTTGGTAGTTAGGCGCCATCAAATAAACGTTTTTAAAGCCCTTATCCGTCGCGTACTTACCCACGCCTTCGGCTTGTTGGTCGTTTTGATAGGAGACGAAGAAAAAGTTCGGCGCGCAGCGCTCACCGGCCAAAGGGGCCGGACCCGCATTGGTGCCCATGAAAATGGTGTTCGAATCAGCCAAGGGTTTGGCAATCGCCATCATCACATTTGAGAACGTCACCCCGGCAACCACATCCACTTGATCGCGCTCAATAAAACGATTCACTGTTTGAACGGCCAAATCGGGCTTGAGTTGATCGTCTTCACGAATCACTTCGACCTCAACGCCACCGAACTTGCCGCCCGAGTGCTCTAAACCCAACATGAAGCCGTCGTACATGTCCTGCCCTAACGCCGCAGCAGGGCCAGATAATGTGGCCATGAAGCCGACTTTGAACTGCGCACTGGCAGCGCCACCCCAAGTTAGCGCGGCAATAAGCAACGCGCCGGATGCACATCGAATCATTGGAAACGTTTTTTTCATTTTTAATCCTCGCGATTAACAACAAGCCAAAAACCAAACCAAAGCCTGACTTGGACGGTTTGAATCCATTAATGTAACGCTTCAGTCATCATAAACCGGTTACTTGTTTGCCATTGCTGATTCTTGTTCAACGCACTGGCCCATCGCAGATGGTGCGTCGCACCAAAGTCACCCAAGCAAATAACTTACGCCGGACTGACAAATGGACCTGAAAACTTCAAAAAAATCGAGTTATTTCTAATACTTAGGCGAAAACCCCAATTGCCCAACATGGCAGCAAGAACAATGATGACCGAGTAGTTCTAAAACAACGTATGTTAATTATTGCTGTTTGGAGACAACGCATGAAAACAATCGAGAAAGCGTCAACGACCGTCTCAACTGAAAAAGTTGACACAGCCTCATCACGCCGCAAATTTTTTAAGAAAGCCGGTACTGTCGCCGTGGCCGCCCCCTTGGCTGGCTTCCCCATGATTTCTGTTGCCCAGTCGCCCGTGGTTTTAAAAATGCAAGGTGCTTGGGGTGCCAATGACATTTTTAACGAAATGGCCCAGCAATATGTGGCCAAGGTCAATGAAATGTCCGGCGGCCGTTTACGTATTGACTATTTGACCGCGGGTTCGGTTGTTAAGCCTTTCGAAGTCACTGATGCCGTTTCCAACGGCGTGCTCGATGCTGGTCATACTGTGGCTGTGTATTGGTACGGTAAGTCTAAAGTGGCTTCTCTGTTTGGTTCGGGCCCAGTCACGGGTGCTAACGCTGAACAGACGCTGGGCTGGATTCAGAAGGGCGGCGGTATCGAACTGTACGACCAACTGCTTAAACAACTTAAGCTCAACATCAAGGGCTTCTTTGCGTTCCCAATGCCAGTACAGCCATTTGGCTGGTTCAAGAACATGCCGCCACAAAACGCCAAAGAAATGGTTGGCTACAAATACCGTACCGTGGGTTTGGCCGCTGACATGCTGCAAGAAATGGGCATGAAAGTGACCCAATTGCCTGGTGGCGAGATTGTGCCAGCCATGGAACGTGGTGTGATTGATGCTTTCGAATTCAACAACCCAACTTCAGATCGCCGCTTCGGTGCGCAAGACGTGGCCAAGTACTACTCGATGGGTTCTTTCCACCAAGCGATGGAATTCTTCGAAATCGTCTTCAACAAGACCAAGTACGATGCCTTGGCACCTGACTTGCAAGCCATCCTGAAGTACGCCGCTGAAGCCGCTTCGTCTTCGAACACTTGGACCGCTCAAGACAACTACTCACGTGACTTACAAGAGTTGATCGTGAAGGATAAAGTCCGCGTTGTCCGCACATCCAAAGCTGTGTTCGATGCTCAGCTTGCCGCTTGGGACAAGATCAGTGCAAAACTGGAAGCCGAAGATCCATTCTTCAAGAAAGTGGCTGAATCGCAAAAAGCTTGGGCACGACGCGTGGCCTACTACGGCTTCTTGAACGACGCTGACTACAAGGCGGCTTACGAGCACGTCTTCAAAACCAAGTTGCCATTCTAAAAGCTCGTTTTTTAAGCAATTTCGACCCCATAGGCCAGCAGCATACCTAAGGGGATCGTCCGAAAGAGACCGCTGCTGGCTAGCGGTCTCTTTTTTAATCGTGGAGAGTCACATGGTTGGCTATATTCGCTGGATAGACGGTCTATCTAAAGCCCTCGCTCACTCATTTGGCTGGTGCATCGTCATGTTGACGCTGGGCACAAGCTATGAAGTATTTATGCGATACGTGCTAAACCAACCGACGTCTTGGGCCTACGACATGAGTTACATGTTCTATGGCGCCCTATTTATGATGGCAGGTGCATACACCTTGTCGAAAAATTCTCACGTGCGCGGTGACTTCATTTACCGTAAATGGTCGCCGACCACTCAAGCCAAAGTTGAACTGGCGCTTTACGTCTTATTCTTTTTTCCTGGCATTTTGGCGCTTGTGTTGACTGGGGCGACTTATGCGCTCGAATCCATGCGCATTCAAGAGGTCAGTGTCAACAGCCCAGCCGGTGTCCCCGTCTGGCCGCTAAAAGCGATTATCTTCTTTGCTGGTGTCAGTCTTTTGTTAGCAGGGTCTGCTGAGGTGTGTCGTTGCCTTCACTGCATCAAGACAGGCGAGTGGCTAGACCGCGACGAGGATATCAAAGAACTAGAGCAAATACTGCTCGAAACCCACGGCACCGATCAAGAGGCCCGCAAATGAGCGATCCAGTCATTGCCCTATTTATGCTTGGGCTCTTTATCATTTTTATTTTTTTGGGCTTCCCTATCGCATTCACGCTGATGGCAATGGGTGTGGGATTCGGGTTCTACGCCTACTACGATCCCGCCATGGCTTTTTGGGATAACAATATTTTCTATCTGTTGGTGCAAAACACCTTCAGTGTGATGAGCAATGATGTTTTGATTTCAATTCCACTATTTTTGTTCATGGGTTACATCATTGAACGATCAAACATCTTAGAACGGCTCTTTGAAAGCTTGCAAATTGCGCTCAGACATGTGCCAGGCTCCATGGGGGTTGCCGCGCTGGTGACATGTGCGCTGTTTGCCACAGCAACCGGCATTGTGGGAGCTGTGGTGACGCTGATGGGTTTGTTAGCCCTGCCATCAATGCTCAAAGCGGGTTACGACAAAAAGCTTTCTAGCGGCATTATTGCCGCTGGCGGCACGCTCGGGATTTTGATACCGCCTTCCATCATGCTGATTGTTTACGCGGCAACCGCTGGCGTATCCGTGGTCAAACTTTACGCCGCTGCACTGATTCCTGGATTTTTGCTGGCTGGTTTGTATTTGGTTTACATCATCGTGCGCGTTTTGATCAACCCAAGCTTGGCCCCAAAACCCAAAGATGTGGATGACGTGAATTTTTGGAAGGGTTTCAAGCTACTGTTGACGGCTTTCTTCCCGCTAGCTTTCCTGATCTCGGCCGTTCTGGGATCGATTCTCTTTGGCTTGGCCACTCCAAGTGAGGCCGCTGCCATGGGTGCGCTCGGTGGTGTGGTGCTTGCTGTTGCCTACCGCGCATTTACCTGGGATCGCATGCGTGAGTCGGTCTACCTCACCGCCAAAACCACCGCCATGGTGTGTTGGTTATTTGTGGGTTCGTGGACTTTCTCTTCGGTCTTCTCTTATTTGGGTGGCGAAGGTCTGATCGAACACTTCATTTTGTCGCTCAACTTGAGTACGCTGCAGTTCTTGATCATGGCGCAGTTGATTATCTTCATCTTGGGTTGGCCACTCGAATGGAGTGAGATCATCATTATTTTTGTGCCGATCTTCTTGCCCATGTTGGTTATCTTTGATGTGGACCCACTCTTGTTCGGCTTGTTGATTGCCATTAACTTGCAAACCTCATTCCTAACGCCGCCCATGGCCATGTCGGCCTACTACCTAAAGGGAGTGGCCCCCAAAGGAATTGAGTTATGGGACATTTTCAAAGGCTGCTTCCCATTCTTAGGTATGGTGCTGCTAACATTGATCTTGGTTTATGTGCAGCCAAAGATCGTGACCTTGTTGCCGGATATGCTTTACAACAAAGAGGTTGTTGAAAGCGGTCCGCTGCCAGAAGGCGTTATTGACCCTTCATTTTTCTTGCAAAGTAAGTAATCCATGAATCAACAAAACACTTCTAATGCGGGCCTACAAGAATTAACCGCACGCGGCATCGCCGAAATGATTCAGAGTGGCGCTGTCAGTGCCGAGGCACTGTCAACGCTGTTTCTGGATTATGTTCAAGCCACTGACGAATCGATCCGCGCCTTTGCGTACCTTGACCGTGGTTCGATTCAAATGCAGGCACGGTTGCTCGATGAAGGTCGTGCACGCGGTGGTGATGTTGGTCGTTTGTCTGGTGTACCTGTGGCGGTCAAAGACGCCTTTGACACGTTTGACATGCCCACAGAATATGGCTCCAAGAGCCTGGCTGGGCGCCAACCGCGTTGGGATGCAACAGCCGTCAAGAAGCTGCGTGAAGCAGGTGCCGTGGTGTTCGGTAAAACCAAACTGCCGGACTTTTGTTTGGGCCAAGCCGCTGACACGCGTAACCCCCACCATTTAGAACACACGCCGGGTGGGTCCTCAAGCGGCAGTGCGGCCGCTGTCGCCGCTGGTATGGTTCCCGTCTCAATCGGCAGTCAGACCGGCGGTTCGGTTATCAGACCCGCTTCTTATTGTGGGGTAATTGGTTTCAAACCCACGCGGGGCTTAATTTCCCGTGCTGGCATGCAGCCACTGTCAACAACCTTGGACCAAGTCGGCGTTTTTGGTCGAAACATTGAAGACGTGGCGCTGGTCACCGAAGTCATGATTGGTGCCGACGACAGTGACCCCATCACCAAGGGTATTTTGCCGCGGCATTTGTTGTCCACCTGCCAACAAGAGCCACCGTTCGCCCCGAAGTTCGTTTTCATGCGCACGCCGTTTTGGGATCAAATGGACTCAGGTGCGCAAGAGGCGTTTGAGGCCTTGATCGAGGCAATGGGTGATCATGTGCTGACCATCGATTTGCCCGATGTCGCTAGGGTTGCGGTTAAACGGCTACAAACCATTGTCGATGCGGAATTTGCGGCCGCCATGCATGAACACTTGGTTCATTCGTCCGAAGAGGTCAGCGATCGGGTGATGACCATTGTCAAGCGTGGCCGAGAGACCAAAGCGGTCGATTATTTGAAGGCCAAAGACGCGATTGATTCAACCGCCTCTGGGTTTGACGAATTTTTTGAGCGCTTTGACGCCATATTGACGCCCGCCGCACTCGGCCCTGCGCTCAAAGGGCTCGACAGCACGGGCGACCCCATCATGAATGCCTTGTGGTCTTATACCGGGATGCCCGCCATAAGCCTACCCCTGCTTCAGTCTGATGAAGGACTGCCCATTGGCGTGCAACTGGTGGGGGCCCGCCACGACGATGGCCGACTGCTGCGCACAAGCCGTTGGTTACTTGATAATTTCGACCGAATCACTGGAGAATAAGTCCATGAAACAAATACCTGCGATTATCTCGATGGTGTTACTGGTGGCATTTTTAGTGCCCTACATCTGGAAAATCACCGAATTTCCATTACTTGTTCTTTTGGTATTTGGTGTTTTTTTGGCCATTTACGACTTTTACGTCAGCGGTAAAAAGGCCGCCCAGCGAGCCGAACAACAGCCATCCTATAAGTCTGAAAGCACCTAAATAGTCTAAGAGAAAAGCACGTGCGTTGGGCGGCGCACGTGCCTTACACTCATGTGGTCGCATCCACCAGTTCGTATTGTTGCCACCATGCCCATCAAAACCGCCAAGACCCCGCGCTTACTTTCACGGCCAGTCTTTTTTTCACCGCTCATTGTGCTGTTGGTGTCTTTACTGCTGAGCGCCTGCGCACAAAACCCGAACGAGCCCTATAAGCCCATACAGGCACAACACGGCAAGGATGTCATGTGGATGCCCACCAGCGACCCCTTGGTGCTGGCCATGCTTGACATGGCAAATGTCCAAGCCAGCGACAGGGTCTATGACCTCGGTGCCGGTGATGGACGGATCGCCATTGAGGCTGCGCGCGTTTATGGTGCCACGGCTGTGGGCATCGAGTACAACCCGAAATTGGCCGACTTTGCCCGTCAAAATGTCGAGAAAGCTGGTCTTCAAAACAAGGTCACCATTATCACGGGTGATATTTTTGAAGAGGACTTCTCGAGCGCCACGGTGGTCACGCTTTATTTGCTTGAGAGTCTTAACATGAAGCTCAAGCCGACCCTACTCAAAATGAAGCCAGGCACTCGAGTGGTGTCTAACAGCTTTGGCATGGGGCTTTGGATTCCCGACAACGCGGTGCAAGCCCCCAATGGCACAATCGGTATGTTCTGGGTCGTGCCGAGCAATATTGCGGGGCGCTGGCAGATCAGCGGGTTGCCAGGATTCGCAGACAATACAACTGGCGAAATCAATTTGAAACAGTCGTTTCAGTTTGTCGATGGGGAACTGTCCCAGCCCAACAACCCCAAAAGCCCAACCATCAAAGTCGACGGTCGCCTGCTCGGCGATTTACTGACACTGAAGTACACGGACTCAAGCAACCAACCACAAACACTGACCTTCACTGTTGATCAAACACAGTGGCGCCCCACAAACACCCCCAGTGCCAAGCCTGTGGCCAAGAGACTGCCATCATGAAATCTTTTTATCACCCCAACGAAGCCCTGCATCACCCCAAAACCTACCTCTCACGCGGCCAAATGCGACCGCCGCAAGAGCTGCCAATTCGCGCCGCCAAGTTGGTCGAAGGCTTTGAACGCATGAATCGGTTGCTGCTTGAACCCAAAGACCACGGCCTCGATGCGATTCTGAACGTGCACGACGCGGGTTATTTGGATTTCTTGCAAACGGCTTGGAAAGAATGGACAGCACTCGGACCAGACTGGGGCGATGAGGTCATGTCTAACGTTTATGTGCGCGAGCGCAACCCTTTGCGTGGCATATTGGGTAAAACCGCCCGTTACTTGGCCGATGGCAGCTGCCCGGTGGGCGAACACACTTGGACGTCTGCCTACTGGGCTGCACAAGCGGCCATTGCAGCCAGTCACGCGGTACTGGCTGGGGATAAACGCGCCTTCGCACTGTGCCGACCACCAGGACATCACGCGCGTCGTGACGCGGCTGGGGGCTTTTGTTATATCAACAACGCAGCCGTGGCGGCTAACGTATTACAACAGCGCTACGCAAAGATCGTCATCTTAGACACAGACGTACACCACGGCCAGGGCGTGCAGGAAATCTTCTACGACCGCTCTGATGTGTTTTACATTTCGGTTCACGCCGACCCAACCAATTTCTATCCCGTGGTTGCGGGCTTTGAAGACGAAACCGGTACGGGCGCAGGTCTTGGTTTTAACCTAAACCTACCCATGCCGCATGGTTCAGATGAGTCTGTCTTTTTTAACCGGCTCAACACTGCCCTGAAAGCCATCGAGGCTTATCAACCCGACGCCTTGGTGTTTTGCTCTGGGTTTGATATCTACGAAGAAGACCCCCAGTCCAAAGTCCGTGTCACCACGGCCGGTATCGAACGGCTGGCCCAGCAAGTCAGCCAACTGAATCTACCCATGGTGATCGTGCAAGAAGGCGGGTACCACTACGACACCTTGCCTGACAACCTAGCGGCTTTCTTTAAAGGGTTGGGGGTTTGAAAGACCTAAAAGTCAAAACTAGTGTCACATCTCAAGGAACATTAGCGCTGCACCCGCCTTGCGGTTAACCGGTAGTCCAGACTTTTTCAGGTATAAGACTATTAGGCTTCGCCGTAAAAAGGCCATCTTGTATAAACCTCTTCAATCAAGCGGCACATCAGTAAGCCCTCTTTACATGCTGGCTTGATTGTTGCAAGTCTTCTTTAGAAAAGTCACCACAAGAGCAGCAAAGGAGATGGTAGGTGAGCGCTCACCAGCTGATGTGGCGATTCATGAATCTTCCTCAATCACAGTGCTTGCGTACCCCTAACCCTTGGATAACATCATGAACGATCTTTCAAATACCCGTTCTGTTGCCACCAAACCCCTTTGGCGTAAGCTGTTGCTTATTGTGTGTGTTTCATTTGCGAGCGTATCGATGTCCAATCCTTCTCAAGCTGAAACCGTGATCGATAACTTTGGTGCAGGTGCGCCAGCGCGCTGGGAGTACATCGCCGATACGGTGATGGGTGGGGTGTCTAAAGGTCAAGTGCGTTTTGAGACCATCGAAGGCCTTGGGGTTTTAAAACTCAGTGGCACGGTCAGTACAGAAAACAGGGGTGGCTTTATTCAAGCTCGCCTGCCGTTGGTCCAACCACTGCCAGACAACGCCCAAGGCATTTGGTTAAAAGTCAGGGGCAATCAGCAGCCGTATTTTGTGCATCTGCGCACCTCAGGCACGCTGCTACCGTGGCAGTACTACCAGGGCAAGTTTGAAGCGGGTGCAGATTGGCAAGTCGTCAAACTGCCCTGGTCAGCCTTTAACCCATCAGCCGGTTTTTCTAGCAGCTTGCTGCGTGAAACGCCGATTGCGCAAAAGATCAAATCGATTGCCATCGTGGCTTTTGGGCGCGATCACCAAGCCGATGTTGAGGTCGCGGAAATTGGCTATTACTGAGAACTGTGTCGTTCCTTTTTTTAGATTCATGGTTTGTGAAATTTCGTTTTTTCGGTTTAAAGTGAAGGCAACCCTATAGTGTCTTGGTCCCAATCGACCAATCATTTCAAAAAAATCCATTGCCCGGAGACAAACCATGAATCTGTACGCCAAGCTGCGTGAGCGCCAAGCTCAAAACCAACCCCTGCGTATCGGCTTGATTGGTGCGGGTAAGTTTGCCTCAATGTATTTGGCCCAAATCCCAAAAACGCCAGGCATCCATTTGGTTGGTGTGGCTGACCTGTCACCCGCGAACGCACAACGCAACTTGGCGCGGGTGGGTTGGTCAGCTGAACAGTTTGGTGCCGAATCATTAGACGCCGCGCACAAAGCAGGCAACACCCACATCACTGACGATTGGCAAGCGCTGATTGATCACCCCGGTGTGGACATCGTGATTGAGGCCACAGGCTCACCGATTGCTGCTGTTGACCACTGCTTGTACGCATTCTCTAAAGGCAAGCATGTGGTTAACGTCACCGTCGAAGCCGATGCGTTATGTGGCCCGATCTTGGCGCAGCGCGCCAGTCAAGCCGGCGTGGTCTACAGCTTGGCTTATGGCGACCAACCCGCTTTGGTCTGCGACTTGGTGGACTGGGCAAGAGCGGCGGGTTTTGAGGTGGTGTCTGCTGGGCGTGGCCATAAGTGGTTACCGCATTTTGCGCAATCAACACCAGAAACCGTTTGGCAACACTATGGCCTAACGCCAGAGCAAGCGGAACTCGGTGGCTTGAATCCCAAGATGTTTAATTCGTTTCTCGATGGCTCAAAACCTGCGATCGAATCAACGGCCATTTGCAATGCCACGGGACTCATTGCCCCACCCGAGGGTCTCACCTACCCACCAGCGAGCGTGGATGACATTCCCTTTGTGTGCCGACCTATCGAGGAAGGGGGTGTCTTACACCGCAAAGGTCAAGTCGAAGTGGTGTCGTCACTTGAACGTGATGGTCGGGTGATTCCTTACGACATACGGTTTGGGGTGTTTGTGGTGTTTGAAGGTGACACCGATTACATCCGCCATTGCTTTAAAGAGTACATGGTGCGCACCGACCCATCGGGTCGCTACGCTTGCCTTTACAAACGTTGGCATTTGATTGGCTTGGAAGTGGGCATTTCTGTGGCATCAGTCGGTTTGCGCGGCGAATCAACGGGCTCACCGACTTGCTTGAATGCCGATGTGGTGGCCACGGCCAAGCGCGACTTAAAACCTGGCGAGATGCTCGATGGTGAAGGCGGCTACACCGTTGTGGGCAAACTGTTCCAAGCCGAAAAGTCATTGACGTTTGGTGGCTTACCACTCGGTTTGGCACACAATTTAAAAGTCGTGCGACCTGTGAAAGCCGGACAGTCCCTGTCTTGGGCTGATGTGGCGGTTGACGACAGCCTACAGGCTTACAAACTGCGCCGTGAAATGGAACAAACCTTTCAGGTGGGTTGATGTTGATTCAGCAGT
>CALBEY010000019.1 GCA_937888805.1 uncultured Burkholderiaceae bacterium | reverse complement strand
TGGGTACGCCTGATGCACCCACGGCAAGTGCCATTCGGCGTTACTTGCGAGAGTTTTTGTCTGATCCACGCGTCATTGAAATCCCCAAGTTGCTCTGGTGGCCCATTCTTAATGGCCCCATTCTTTTGGCGCGCCCCAGAAAGCTCGTGCATCGCTATGCCAGTATCTGGATGGATGGTGGCTCGCCCTTGTTGGTCTATACCAAGCGCCAAGCTGAGGGTGTGAGTCGAGTTTTGGCTGAGCGCGGGCATCACGTCGAAGTCGCTGTTGCCATGCGCTATGGCAAACCCAGTATTCGTGAGGCCATCAACGAACTGCACGAAAAAGGCTGTGAACATATATTGACGGTGCCACTCTATCCCCAGTACGCATCAGGGACGACAGCGACCGTGGTCGATGAGGTGACCCGCGTGGCCTCGCACCTGCGTAACCAGCCTGCGATGCGGTTTATCAAGCGTTTTCACGTCGATCCGGCCTATATTTATCCACTGGCTGATCAAATTCAACGGTTTTGGGCCACCAACGGCCGCCCGCAAAAACTGGTCATGAGTTTTCATGGGTTGCCCGTGCGATGCACGGAGCTCGGCGACCCCTATTGTCGAGACAGCTACGAGACGGCACGCGCCTTGGCCGATCGTTTGGGTCTTAATGATGACGATTTTTTAGTCACCTTCCAAAGTCGTTTTGGTCCTGCTGCTTGGTTGCAGCCCTACACGGAGCCCACACTTGAAGAACTTGCCAAGACTGGCGTTACCAAAATTGATGTGGTGTGCCCAGGTTTTGTGGCTGATTGTTTGGAGACATTGGAAGAAATCACCGTCGAAGTCAAGGATACCTTTATGGCCGCTGGTGGCGAGCAGTTTCGCTACATTCCTTGTCTTAACGACGATCCCGCGTGGATTGATGCGCTGACCTCCATGGTCGAGCAACATTTGCAGGGTTGGCCCACTCAAGAGGACCACATCACGGGGTAATAAGCAAAGGCTAGGATCGCCCCTTGAAAACCGCCCGTTTGTCCCCATTTCCATTATATGAACGCCTAATATTGTGGAGATACCCCATGACAACAACCCCTCACGACGCGCGTCTTGAAGACGAAAACGCCGATGAGCCCACGCCAGTAGCGCCCGAGACACCGACGGATGCGCAAGCACCAGATGCACCTGACACACCGATCGATCTTCAGTTTGAGCTTGAAAAAGCCAAAGAAAAGATGGCCGAATTTCAAGATCAGGCCTTGAGAGCCGTGGCTGAGATGGAAAACGTGCGTCGCCGCTCAGCCGAAGAGGTGACCAAAGCCCGTAAATTCGCGATCGAGTCATTCGCTGAAAGCTTGGTGCCTGTCAGAGACAGTTTAGAGGCAGCGCTGACGCAAACCGATCAAAGCAACGAGGACTTTCGTACAGGCATTGATGCCACGCTTAAGCAATTGACGGGGGCGTTTGAGCGCAATCATTTAAAAGAAATTGCACCAGCCACGGGCGAGAAGTTTGACCCGCACCATCACCAAGCCATTGCAACCGTCCCCTCTGAGCAAGAGGCCAACACGGTTGTGGCTGTTCTGCAAAAGGGCTACTTAATTGCCGATCGGGTGCTTCGCCCGGCCTTGGTGACCGTCGCGGCGTAAATGGCGGCAGTCAAGGGTGCTTGAAATTATTGGGATGATCCCCACTTTCTATACAAATACATTTACTGTTTGAGCCTCACTTAAAGGTACAAAAATCATGAGCACAATCATTGGCATTGACTTAGGCACCACCAACAGCTGCATCGCTCTGATGGATGGCGGCAAAGTCAAAATTATCGAGAATGCCGAAGGCACGCGTACCACGCCTTCAATCGTCGCCTACATGGAAGATGGCGAAGCGCTGGTCGGCGCGCCAGCAAAACGCCAAGCCGTGACCAATCCAACCAATACACTTTACGCGGTGAAGCGTCTTATTGGACGCAAGTTCAACGAAGATGCCGTCAAGAAAGACATCGACCTGATGCCCTATAAAATTGTTAAGGCTGAGAACGGCGATGCTTGGGTTCAGGCCCAAGGCAAAGCCATGGCGCCTGCTCAGGTGTCGGCCGATGTACTGCGCAAGATGAAGAAAACCGCCGAAGATTACCTGGGTTACCCCGTGACTGAGGCCGTGATTACCGTCCCGGCCTACTTTAACGACAGCCAGCGCCAAGCCACCAAAGACGCCGGCCGCATTGCCGGTCTTGACGTTAAGCGCATCATCAATGAGCCAACAGCGGCGGCATTGGCTTTTGGCATGGACAAATCTGAGAAAGGCGATCGCAAGATTGCGGTCTATGACTTGGGTGGTGGTACGTTTGACGTGTCAATCATCGAAATTGCAGACGTAGACGGTGAAAAGCAATTCGAAGTGCTCTCAACCAACGGCGACACGTTCTTGGGCGGGGAAGACTTTGACCAGCGCATTATCGATTACGTGATTGCTGAGTTCAAAAAAGAGCAAGGCGTTGATCTTTCCAAAGATGTGTTGGCTCTTCAGCGCTTGAAAGAGGCTGCTGAAAAAGCCAAGATTGAGCTGTCATCAAGCCAGCAAACCGAATTGAACTTGCCTTACATCACCGCTGATGCGTCCGGTCCTAAGCACTTGAGCTTAAAAATCACACGCGCCAAACTCGAATCGTTGGTCGAAGATCTGATTGAACGCACCATGGCACCTTGCCGTATGGCCATCAAAGACGCGGGCATCAAAGTCAGCGAAATTGATGATGTGATTTTGGTTGGTGGCATGAGCCGCATGCCCAAGGTGCAGGAAAAGGTCAAAGAATTTTTCGGTCGTGAGCCACGCAAAGACGTCAACCCAGATGAGGCCGTGGCTGCGGGTGCTGCGATCCAAGGCTCGGTGTTGGCGGGTGACCGCAAAGATGTGTTACTGCTCGATGTCACACCATTATCACTAGGTATTGAAACCTTGGGCGGTGTAATGACCAAGATGATTACCAAGAACACCACGATTCCAACCCGGTTCTCGCAAGTGTTTTCAACGGCAGATGACAACCAGCCGGCTGTGACGATTAAAGTATTTCAAGGTGAACGAGAAATTGCCGCTGGCAACAAGATGCTCGGTGAATTTAACCTCGAAGGCATTCCGCCAGCCGCCCGGGGTTTGCCGCAGATTGAAGTGACCTTTGATATTGATGCCAACGGTATCGTTCACGTCTCAGCCAAAGACAAGGGCACGGGCAAAGAGAACAAGATCACGATTAAAGCCAACTCTGGGCTGACCGAAGAAGAGATTCAACGCATGGTCAAGGACGCTGAAGCCAATGCGGCCGAAGATCATCGCATGGCTGAATTGGCACTGGCTCGAAACATGGCCGACTCGGTGGTGCATTCAACCCGTAAGTCACTGGCTGAGCATGGCGATAAGCTTCAAGCCAGTGAAAAAGAGGCCATCGAAAGTGCGCTAACTGAGGTTGAAGAGGCGTTAAAGAACAACGCTGACAAGCCTGAGTTAGACGCCAAAGTGGAAGCCCTATCGACAGCGGCACAAAAGCTTGGTGAGAAGATGTATGCCGACATGCAGGCCCAAGCGCAAGCGGCGGGCCAAGATGGCGGTGCCAGTGAAACTCAGTCCTCGGACGATGTTGTGGATGCCGACTTCAAAGAAGTCAAACGCGACGGTTCGTAAAGTACTGCGGTCCCGATTGGGGCGCCCGGATACCCGCTTAGGGTCTCCGGGCGTTGTTGTTAACGAAAACTAAAGCGTAAAGATGGCCAAACGTGACTTTTATGAAACCCTTGGGGTTGCTAAGAACGCTTCAGATGATGAGCTGAAAAAAGCCTATCGCAAGCTAGCCATGAAGTGGCACCCTGACCGAAACCCCGGTAATAAAGACGCTGAAGAGAAATTTAAGGCTGCCAAAGAGGCCTACGAGGTCTTATCGGATCCTCAAAAAAGGGGTGCTTATGACCGTTACGGACATGCGGGTGTGGATCCCAATGCGGCGGGCATGGGCGGCGGTGCGGGTGGCGCGGCTTTTTCTGATGCGTTTGGCGATATTTTTGGGGAGATCTTTGGCGGAGCACGCAGAGGTGGTGGCGGTGGTCCGCAGGTCTATCGGGGTGCTGATCTCAAGTACGCCATGGAAGTCACCTTGGAGCAGGCGGCCAACGGACTGGAAACGGAAATCCGAGTGCCGAGTTGGGAGTCTTGTGACGTGTGCGCTGGCACCGGTGCCAAACCGGGTACTTCACCCACGAGCTGCCGCACTTGCGGTGGTGCCGGTGCGGTTCGCATGCAACAGGGCTTTTTCAGTGTGCAGCAAACCTGCCCGACTTGTCATGGATCGGGCCAAGAAATCAAAGATCCTTGCACACCTTGCCGTGGTGAGGGTCGCGTGCGTAAAAACAAAACCTTACAAGTCAAAATCCCAGCCGGTATTGATGACGGCATGCGGATTCGTTCAAGCGGCAATGGTGAGCCTGGCGTCAATGGTGGGCCATCGGGCGATTTGTTTGTTGAGATTCATCTCAAACCACACAATATCTTCCAACGAGAAAGCGATGACTTGCATTGCGAGTTGACGATCCCATTTACCAAAGCAGCCCTAGGCGGTGATATTCAGGTGCCCACACTGAGTGGTAAAGCAGAAATCACGATTCCCGACGGGACCCAGTCGGGCAAGACTTTCCGATTGCGTGGCAAAGGCATCAAAGGTGTTCGGGCAGGCTACCCAGGCGATTTGTATTGCCATGTGGTGGTCGAAACACCAGTTCGACTGACCGAAGAACAAAAAGATATTCTGCGTCAATTTGAACAATCACTCGGCGAGGGCGGTGATCGCCACTCGCCGCAAAGCAAGTCTTGGACGGATCGCGTTAAGGCGTTCTTTTCTTAATTCAAAAGTCACCCGCTAACGCTCGCACCAACCCTTTGGGGTCTAGGTGCTTGCGCATGGTGGCGTTAACCGTGGCTGCATCCAAAGCCTTGAGTTTCTCATCGAAGGCCGCTGACCAAGCAAATGTTCGGTCTTGGGTTAGGTAGTCAAGCCATGCCGATACGAGAGCATTGTCTTGGGCACGAAACAGCTGTCGAAGATTCAACAAAGACCTGGTGGCTTGAGCCAACTCTTCATCTGAAAAGCCGTCAGTCAACGCCCGTTGTAACTCTTCGTTGAGGGCTGTCTCAAACTTCACCCAGCTGTCGGGCGCAAAAATGCCGGAAATAGACCAACGACCAGCGGGCTCAAAGGACGAAGCCGATAATTGACTGCGCACATCGTATGACAAGCCATCTTGCTCTCGAATACGCATCCAAAGCCGAGAGTTGGCTGAACTGCCCAACATGTAGTTACCAATCACCAGCGCCGGGTAGTCTGGGTCAGTGTCTTGTAGTGGCAAGGGCAGCGTGGCTGAAAACACCGCATTGGCCTTATCGGGTGTGTCGATCCGAATCAGGGTAGGCTTGGCTGCGCGGTAAGGGTCACTGACGCGCGTGTAAGCTGGGGCCTCGCGCCAGTTTTTAAGCGAGTCTGTCAGCGTTGCAACGACTTGTTCGGGATCGAAGGAGCCGACCACCGCCATTGTGATGTGGCCACCACCGTAAAACGTTTCGTGGAATTTAACCAACGCGTCTCTGGTTATCGACTCGTAGCGGGTGATGGACTCCTCAAACGTCGGGGCATAGCGGATGTCGTCGGCTGGCCACGGGTTCTCGTAGCGAGCCAGGGCGTTTGAAGCCAATGCACCGGGTTCACTCATGGCACCTCGAATACCAGTCACCACCTGCGAGATGTATTCCTTGCGTTGATCCTCAGGGAAATTGGCATCCTTGATCAAATGCAAGGCCAAGTCGATGACTGCTGGCAAATTTTTGCCCGTGGTGGCAATACCCACTTCAACGCTGGTGCCACCGCCACTGACGGAAAGGTCAGCTTGGAGAGCATCAAGGCGGTCGTTGATTTGTTGGCGCGTCATCTCGTGTGTGCCGTAGGTCAGCATATCCGCGACCGCAGTTGAAACGGTGGCTTTGCCTTTCAATTGCTCGGCATCCGCGAAGCGAATGAGCAGCTGGGCAGTGACGCGATCACCCCGTGTTTCTTTGGGTAGCAAAGCCAATTGGACTGGACCGCTGGGTAAGTTCAGCACTTTGCGTTGGGTCAGTTTGTCGATATTTGCTGGGCTTGGGTCAAACCCGCTGACTGCTGCAGATGTCTCACGACCCACATAGCCTTCTAGCATTGCCGTTAAGTCACTGCGCTCTACGCCTGGGGCCCGCACGGCGTCATCTGTCGGAATATAAATACCCTCAGTGCGATTGGCCGGCGTTAAGAATGCTGTCGCCACACGCTGAACGTGCTCAAGGGTAACGGCTTGAATGCGGTCGCGTAGCTTAAAAAACATGCGCCAATCGCCCAGTGAGATGGGTTCAGACAAGGCTGTGCCCAAGCGCTGAACATCGCTATAGACTTGATCCCAGCTGTTAAGCCATTGACTACGGGCGCGTTCAAGATCTTCAGCGCTCATGGGGTGCTGTGCAACGGTCTCGAGAGTTTGCGTTAACACACCGAGGGCTTTGTCGGTGCTCATACCGGGATCGAGCTGTGCGCCGAACATCACGGTTCCTGGCGCGTACATGTCACGACTGAAGCCAAAAACGCTACTCGCTAGGCCATCGGGCACCAGCGCTTTGTAGAGGCGCCCTGAAGGGGCATCGCTGAGTATTAAAGTCGCCAATTCAATCGCGGGGAAGTCCTCATGGATGGCCGGCGGAATGCGATAGACGGCGGCCACCAGCGGCGTGCCGCCATTGCGTCGCAAAGTGACGCGACGCTCACCATCCTGAACCGGTTCGATGGTGTATTCCCGTGGCAATTCACGGGATGCTTTGGGAATCACACCAAAGGCATCGGCAATGACAGCCAGCGTTGTCGTTGGGTCGAACTGTCCGGTCACCACCAAGACCGCGT
Organism: uncultured Burkholderiaceae bacterium; assembly: GCA_937888805.1. Classification (GTDB taxonomy): domain Bacteria; phylum Pseudomonadota; class Gammaproteobacteria; order Burkholderiales; family Burkholderiaceae_B; genus Algicoccus. Next base: position 49,095 of record CALBEY010000019.1, on the reverse strand, counting down.
TGTCGGGTTGGTAGTAGGCGCGGTAGAAGGCTTGCAGTTGCTCAATATCAACACCCTCGACGTCAGAACGTGCACCAATGACGCTTTTGCCGTAGTTGTGCCACTGAAAAGCGGCACCGTGGGTCTTTTGAAAAAGCATGCGAAACGGGCTGTTCTCACCGCGTTCCATTTCGTTGCGAACCACGGTCATTTCGGCATCAAGGTCTTCGCGCGCAATCAATGAATTAACCATCGCATCAGCTTGCCAGCGGATAAACCAATCAAGCGTCTCGGGGTTGGCCGCAAAGGTGGCGTAGTAGTTGGTGCGGTCTTCTGAGGTTGTGCCATTGGCGCGCAACCCCCTTTTAGAGAACTCAGCAAGCGCGTTACGGATATTCGGTGTGCCTTTAAAAATCATGTGTTCAAGCAGGTGCGCCATGCCTGTCTGACCATAATTTTCATGACGCGAGCCGACCAAATAAGTCATATTGACCGTGACCGAGGGCTTAGAGGCATCGGGTGCGAGTAATACCCGTAGGCCATTGGACTCGAGTAGGTATTCAGTCACACCCTCCACCGAGGTGACTTCCTTGACGCCAGCCGGTAGAGTCACAGGTAAGGTTACGGCTGAGGCAGGCAACGCGAAAGCAACGGCAAAAAGACCAGTGGCCAAAGAAGTGATAAGTTTCATGGTTAAGGCAATGACGCGGATTCTTAAAAAACGAAGCATGAGGTGTTCCATAAACATGAAGTCAACGATGCCAGTTGGATAACTCGAGCAGACATTGGTTCAATTCAATGGCTCATCATAACGCTGTGTTAGCTGCCTTTGCCTTGATTCTGGATGGCACTGAGTCTATGTTGTGATTGCGTTTAACGCGTGCGAAAGGAGTGGTTGTGATTAAACCTTGGCAGGGCATCAAGATATTGGATATCAGTCAAGGCATCGCGGGGCCATCTTGCGCCCAAATGTTTGCGGTGCAAGGTGCTGATGTGATTAAGGTTGAGCCACCGAGCGGTGACTGGGGGCGTTTTGTTGGGGTTGTTAACGGTGACCAAAGCGCCTTGTCGATGCAATACAACCAAGCCAAGAGGGGTTTGGCAGTTGATGCTCGAACGCCCGAAGGCCGTTCCCTTTTGATTGAAATAGCACCGCAATTTGATGTGGTGATCCACAATTTTAGACCGGGTGTGATGGCACGCTTAGGGCTTGATTACGAATCCTTGGTCAAACAAGTGCCCAATTTGGTTTATTTGTCGATCAGTGGCTACGGCCCCGATGGCCCTTACGCCGCTCTACCAGCTTCAGACTCGGTGATGCAGGCTGACAGTGGGCTGATGTACATGAATCGTACCCCTGAGGATCAACCCCAGCGGGTCGGGATGTTAATGGCAGACGTGGTGACAGGCCTTTATGCGGCCCAAGCGCTTTCGGCGGCGCTGTATCGACGCCAGAGCACTGGCGAAGGCTTGCACATTCAAACCAGTTTGTTTGAATCTTGCTTGGCGTTCCAAGCCATGGGGTTGCTGGAGCACTCGATGGTGGGGGCTAAGCCCGTTGGCGCGGTCAGCGCACCCAACGGTGTCTTCGATACGGCTGACGGTCAACTGACGGTGGTGGTGCTCAACGACGAGCAGTTTGCGAGGTTCTGTCGTGCGATTGATCGTGAGACTTGGCTAGAGGACCCATCATTGGCCACCAACGCCCTGCGCATGCAGGCGCGCGCACGATTGCAAGCCGATGTCCAAGCGATATTGCGACAAGCCAGCTCTGAGGACTGGGTCAAGACCTTTACCACCCATGACATTTTGCATGCCAGGGTTCGTGATTACGACAGTCTCAAAGCGCATCCACAAGTCGCGCATCTGGGCGTATTGCAGCCAGTTGTTCAACCATTGGTGGGCGAACTCTTGCGGGTTGCTTCGCCCATTGAAGCCTTCAGGCACGAGGGGCAGACCGCTCCCCTGATTGGTGAGCATTCGGTGGCTGTGTTGCGCTCGCTCGGATTTGACCAAGCGCGTATCGATCAGTGGCTTGTTGATGGTGTGGTGAAGCAAGCGCCGTAAAAAAATTAAATCCAAACCAAAACCAAACCAAAAGGGAATCTAATGAGGGCCATCGTTTGTGACGCATTTGGGGCACCCAACGACGTCGCCCATGTGACAGAAGTGGCCTTGCCACCTGAGCCTGGCATGGGTGAAGTCGCCATCACGGTCAGTCATGCAACGGTGAGCCATGCCACCGATTTGTTGATTCGTGGGCGCTACCAGTCGCAGCCTCCACTGCCATTTACACCAGGCACCGAATTGGTCGGTCGGGTGCGAGCCCTGGGGCCTGGCGTGCGTGGTTTGGCGCTCGGTGATCGTGTTTTGGGGTTGTCGCGTTGGGGCTGCTACGCCGAGCATGTCAATATTGCCGCGCACACGGTCTATCCGATTGAGCCTGGTTTGACCATGCTCGATGCTTTGCCCTTGCCGTTGTCTTACGGCACGGCTTACACGGCACTGGTATGGAAGGTGGGTTTGCAGCCCTCGGACACGGTTTTGGTTTTGGGGGCGGGCTCGGGCGTGGGTTTGGCGGCTGTCGACTTGGCCAGTGCCATGGGTGCGCGGGTGATTGCGTGTGCGAGTTCAGAACAAAAGCGAGCGCGGGCGCGAGCGCATGGTGCCGATCTGGCATTCGCGCCCGATGAGACTTTGGTGCAGCAGATCAAAGCAGCCAGTCCTCAAGGGGTGAACATCATCTTTGATCCGGTTGGAGGGGATCTGATGGAAATGGCGTTTAAGGCAGCCGCTCAGGGCTCGCAGATCATCAGCATCGGATTTGCCGCTGGTCGTGTGCCACAGTTGCCGCTAAACATCATGCTGGTTAAGAACTTGACACTGCATGGCTTTTTCTTTGGCAAGTACTTGGGTTGGACACCCGTTGATGAACGGGCTCGCTTTGAGACTGATATGCGCGCCATGATGCGAGCGCTGATGCAATTAACGCACCAAGGTCGTATCCAGCCACAAATCACGGCCACTTACCCCATGGAACAACTCTGCCAAGCGATCGATGATTTGCACCAACGGCGCGTCCAAGGCAAGATCGCCTTGGCGATCGGGGCGCAATCGCTTGAGTGATCGGTGGTTATTTGGAGAGTAGTCGCATGGCCTGTTCAATACCAGAGACGGTGACCGGATACATGCGGTCTTGAACAATATTCTTAATTAGTGCGATCGATTGCCGATACTGCCATGACGCCTGTGGTTCGGGATTGAGCCAAACCGACTTGGTCCAGTTTTGCACCATCCGTTGCAACCACTGCGCACCGGACTCTTTGTTGTAGTGCTCGACGGAGCCGCCGGGTTGTAGGATTTCGTAAGGGCTCATTGAAGCGTCACCGACAAAGATCAAGCGCCAATCGGCGTTGAACTTGCGAAGAATGTCCCAGGTCTCAAATCGCTCCATTTGGCGACGCCGGTTGGATTGCCAAAGGTGCTCGTAGGGGCAGTTGTGAAAGTAGTAGACCTCGAGATTTCTGAACTCGCTGCGAGCAGCAGAGAACAGTTCCTCGACTCGACCGATGTGGTCGTCCATGCTGCCACCGACATCCAAAAGCATCAGTACTTTGACCTTGTTGTGACGCTCGGGCACCATGCGAAGATCCAAGTAACCAGCGTTGCGTGCAGTACTGCGAATGGTGTCGTTAAGATCAAGTTCAAGATCAGCGCCTTCACGGGCAAAGCGTCGAAGGCGTCGCAACGCGACTTTGAAGTTTCGCGTGCCCAGTTCGAGCTGATCGTCATAGTCACGAAACTGGCGTTCATCCCAAACCTTAACCGCCGAACGGCTGCCAGAGGATTGGCCGCCCACGCGAATGCCTTCGGGATTGGTGCCACCGTTGCCAAAGGGCGAGGTGCCACCGGTGCCGATCCATTTGCTGCCACCGGCGTGTCGTTCTTTTTGTTCGTTGAGCCGCTCTTCAAAAAGTGACATGAGCCGATCCCAGCCTAAGCGCTCGATTTCGGCTTTTTGTTCAGGCGTGAGATGCTTTTCAAATTCTTTGACCAGCCAGTCGAGCGGAATTTTTTTGCCGGGGACCTTACTCTCGAGCTTGCGAAAGTAGCTGCCAAAGGCACGGTCGAACTTATCAAACAGAGATTCGTCTTTCACCAGCGTGATACGTGCCAAATAATAAAACGCTTCAAGCGAAGGGTTCATCAATGGTTTGCTCAAGGCCTCTAACAGCGTCAGGTATTCCTTGACGCTAACAGGCAGTTGCTGGGCGCGCAGGTGATAGAAAAAGTCAGCGAGCATGGCGTTCCTGAAGATACAGCAGGTGGGCTTTGATTTCGGGCCATTCACCGGCGCTTATGCTGTACATGACGGTATCGCGAACTGTGCCATCGCGCCGCAAGGCGTTGCCACGAATCACGCCATCACGCTTGGCACCCAAGCGTTCGATGGCGCGTTGCGAAGCGATATTAAAGTTGTCAGTGCGCCATGCAACCACGCCGGCGTTTAGTGTTTCAAAGGCGTGCGTTAGTAGTAAAAACTTACAAACCGTATTGACTGAGCTGCGCTGATATGACTTGGCATACCAGGTGTAACCAATTTCAAGACGGCCAACCGCCGCGATGATGTCGTGATAGCGGGTACAACCAATGATTTGGTTGGTGCCGAGATGACGCACAGCAAAGGGCAGCATGTGGCCTTCGGCGTGGCCTTTTAGCGCGGCTTCAATATAAGCCTCAGTCTGTTCGGGCTCGGGTACCGAGGTCACCCTAAGAGTCCAAAGGTTGCCGTCAGCGGCAGCTGCTCGTAGATCGCCAGCATGCTCAAGACCCAAAGGTTCGAGTCTGATTTCACCCCGACTGAGTACCGTGGTGGTCAAAGGCGTGATGACAGTACTCATGTGGGTCGTCTGGTGGTTTGCCGAGTCGCGGCCGCCAAACGCTCAAGCAGTTGGACGTCTTGCTCATTTTTAAGAAGCGCACCAGCCAAGATCGGCACTGAAGTTGCGGTATGGGCTTCGATTTCAGCGACATCAATATCTTCTGCAATCAAGAGCCTTAGCCAATCGAGAAACTCCGAGGTCGAGGGTTTTTTCTTAAGGCCCGGTGCTTCACGTAAACCAAAGAACGCATCAAGCGCAGCCCGTAAAACGTCAGCGTGTAAATTCGGGAAGTGCACCGAAACGATTGACTTGAGCGTGTCGCGGTCGGGGAATCGAATGTAATGAAAGAAGCATCGGCGCAGAAATGCGTCGGGCAGGTCCTTTTCATTGTTGGAGGTGATGATAACTAACGGCCGGTGCTTGGCGGTGATGGTTTCATGCGTCTCGTAGACGTGAAAGGCCATTTGATCGAGTTCACGTAACAGGTCATTGGGAAACTCGATATCGGCTTTGTCGATTTCATCAATCAGCAGAACCGTTGGTTCATCAGCGGTAAATGCCTGCCACAACACGCCTTGGACAATGTAGTTGCGGATATCTTTAACTTTTTCGTCACCGAGTTGCGAGTCGCGCAGGCGCGATACCGCGTCATACTCGTAGAGGCCCTGATGGGCTTTGGTGGTCGATTTGATGTGCCACTGCAACAACGGTCGACCGAGTGCGGCAGCCACTTCTTCAGCCAGCATGGTTTTGCCGGTCCCCGGTTCACCTTTGATCAGTAACGGGCGCTCCAGTGTCAGTGCGGCATTGACAGCTAGTTTAAGGTCGTCAGTGGCAACATAGCGCTCGGTTCCATCAAAACGGTTGCTGCTCAAAGAGGGGTCAACATCCGAAGTCATAAGGGTTAGTCCTAGATAAAAAGGGTTAAGCTTGCCTGCATATCTTTCAATTATCGTACAATGGGAACAGATTTGAAGCTGCAATGTCGATGGCACTGCTTCAAATGGTTTGTTAACGGAAGAGCCAAAAACATGACGTCTTTTTTACACGAAATACCCTGTATGTTGGGCCGAGTCGCCCGTTTCATCATGCTAGCGCTTGCCATGGGTTTTGCGGGAGCAGCCGTTGCCAGTGGCCCTTTGGTTGGCGATCTTGCAGCGGGAAAAGATAAAAACTCGATGTGTATTGGTTGCCATGGTATTCCAGGCTATAAAGCCAGTTTTCCTGAGGTCTACGCTGTTCCCATGATTGCCGGACAAAACGAGCAATATTTGGTTGTGGCACTTCGCGCCTACGCCACGGGTGAAAGAACGCATCCCACCATGACTGCCATTTCATCGACCTTGTCTGAGCAAGACATGGCCGATTTGGCTGCCTACTACGCCAATTTGAAGTGAGTCTGATACCCATGAAATTGATTGCAACAACGGTGTTTACATTGGCAGCTGCGGCTATCACACCAACGGCCTTGTCGGCTGACTTGAAGGCTGGCCAAGCCACCTGGGAACGCCTTAACTGTGCGTCTTGTCATGGCGCAGAGGGCAATAAAGCGATTGCCGAATCCTATCCAATTTTGGCGGGCCAGCACGCTGACTACCTTAAGCACGCATTAACAGCCTACCAGCGCGGTGCGCGTGGACTGCCGGCGACAGCCAACGTCCGTAATAACGCCATCATGTCCTCTTTTGCGATGCAAATGAGCAAGCAAGACATTCAAAACGTGTCGGCATGGTTGGCCACACAGCCATCACCATTGGCGGTCCGAAAGTAAATCACTGCCGCCATGGCACGTTATTTTTCGGGGGCCTGTTTAGGTCCCCGTGTCTTTAGTGGTCATCACGACTCGCGCGGCGCAAGATCAGATCTAAGTAAACCTCATTACTCAAAGGCTGGCCCGTGCGCTGTGACTGCCAAACCACTTCACCCAAGCAATCCATGATTTCATGCACGGCATCATGCTCGCCTAACCGTGTGGCCAATTGGTGATGGGCATCTTTAATGCCTGGGGGTTGATCAATAGAGACTTGCTCGGCGATCGCCAAGTGCATTGAAAGATGCAAGAACGGGTTGGTTTTGCCGTTTTCGACGTTGAAGTCTCGCGTCAGTGCCTCTGGATCTGAAAGCGTTTCGTGGTACTCCGGGTGCCACTCGATGAGGTTGGCAGCCATGGTTTGAAGTGGCGTAGAGACGCTTCTTGACAATCTTTGTTGCCAGGCGCTGATGAAGAATTCTCTGACTTGATCGCGGGTCGGGTCGAACATTGTGAAACCTTTGGTTGTAATGCGGGATAAAATGCCCAGTTGGATTAACCCATTACCGGAGCTTACATGTCATACCAGCATATCAAAGTGCCTAGTGCAGGCCAAAAAATAACCGTCAATGCTGACTTTTCGCTTAACGTGCCCGATGAGCCAATCTTGCCATACATCGAAGGTGATGGCACGGGCGCAGACATCACACCGGTGATGTTAAAAGTTGTCGACGCGGCGGTTCAGAAGGCCTACGGTGGTAAGCGCAAAATTCATTGGATGGAAGTGTATGCCGGCGAGAAGTCCACCAAGATCTATGGCCCTGACGTTTGGTTGCCTGAAGAGACGCTTGAGGCGGTACGCGACTATGTGGTTTCGATCAAAGGCCCATTGACCACCCCTGTGGGTGGCGGCATTCGTTCGTTGAATGTGGCTTTGCGCCAGCAGCTTGATTTGTACGTGTGTCTGCGTCCAGTGCGTTATTTTGCGGGTGTGCCATCACCACTGCGTGAGCCAGAAAAGACCAACATGGTGATTTTTCGGGAAAACTCAGAGGACATATACGCCGGTATTGAGTTTGCGGCGGAGTCAGACGACGCCAAAGCGTTGATTGAGTTTTTGCAGACCAAGCTCGGCGTTAAAAAGATTCGTTTCCCCAATACCTCTGGCATTGGCGTGAAGCCTGTTTCGCGTGAAGGCACTGAGCGTCTGGTTCGCAAGGCCATTCAGTATGTGATCGACAATGATCGCAGTTCATTGACGATTGTGCACAAGGGCAACATCATGAAGTTCACCGAAGGTGGCTTCCGTGATTGGGCTTATGCGCTGGCACAAAAAGAGTTCGGCGCTGAGTTGATTGATGGTGGCCCATGGTGCAAGTTCAAGAATCCGAAGACGGGACGTGAAATTATTGTCAAAGACTCGATTGCTGACGCCTTTTTGCAACAGATTTTGTTGCGTCCGGCTGAATACGATGTCATTGCAACCTTGAATTTGAATGGTGACTACGTTTCTGACGCGTTGGCCGCCCAAGTCGGTGGCATTGGCATAGCCCCAGGTGCAAACCTGTCTGACTCAGTGGCCATGTTTGAAGCCACTCATGGCACAGCACCTAAGTACGCTGGCAAAGACTACGTCAATCCTGGCTCCGAGATCCTGTCGGCTGAGATGATGCTGCGTCACATGGGCTGGGTTGAGGCAGCTGACATTATCATTGCCAGCATGGAAAAGTCGATTTTGTCGAAAAAAGTGACCTACGACTTTGCCCGTTTGCTTGAAGGTGCGACCCAAGTGTCTTGCTCTGGCTTCGGTCAGGTGATGATCGACAACATGTAAATTTTGGCCATGCGCTGGACTAGGGCATTCCCTGATGCGCCTCGCCCAGCATTGGTGCATACTCTTAGCATTCGGGTGAGGAGACAAAACCCTGCATGGCGAGACTGGCAGCATCGGTCAAAGCCCGTTTTGCAGCAAACCATAAAAAAAATAAGTAAAAACCGGCCGGCACTCAGTGTCGGCCGTTTATTCTTTGGATGGCGCTGGTCGTCACTTACTGCCGAATTTGGTCAGGCTTAGCCCAATGCGCAATCAACCATTACCGTTGAAAGATTATTGGCCGCGTAACTTGTTACTGGTCGCGATAACTTTGATGGTTTGGTTGCTGGTGAGCCTCATGCCGATGGCCCTTCCAGCGCTGCCCAATGATTGGACAGTGTTTGGTTGGCCGCTATCCATGGCCTTGGCCGCCTTTGGGGTGCCGCTGATTTACTTGGTTTTAATTGGCATTTACGCGGCCATCATGGACCGCCGTGACCAACAAGAGTCTCAATCATTGGCCACGCAAGAGGCAGCCAATGACCCACCTTAGTCATGACTAACCACGACCTTAGCGCTGACGATCGTCAGTGGCACGCCAGTTTGGTGCGCCGCTATGTTTTATATGCCTTTGGTTTTTTGGTTCTGATTGGTCTCTTGGCGGCCTTTGAAGTCGCCGGCATGGCGCGTGAGTGGATTGGCTATGTTTTTCTTCTGGCAACCGTTTTGTTGTATGCCGCCATTGGTATTTACTGCCGAACCTCGGACCCAGTTGAGTACTACGTGGCAGGACGCCGTGTGCCGGCTGTCTTTAATGGTATGGCCACAGCAGCCGATTGGATGTCGGTTGCCTCTTTTATTGGCGTGGCGGGTACCTTGTACCTTTCGGGCTATGACGGTTTGGCGTTTATTTTGGGGTGGACCGGCGGCTATGTTCTGTTGGCTCTGCTGATTGCGCCTTACCTCAGGAAATTTGGCCGTTACACCATTCCAGACTTTTTGGGCGCACGTTACGGTGGCCATTTACCCCGAATGGTTGCGGTACTTTGTACCTTAGCCTGCTCCTTTAGTTATTTGGTGGCCCAAATTTATGGCGTCGGCCTGATCACCACACGTTTGACTGGCATTTCCTTTGAGCTTGGCGTCTTTATTGCGCTCGGTAGCATGCTAATTTGCTCGTTTTTGGGGGGGATGCGCGCAGTGACTTGGACGCAAGTGGGCCAATACATCATCTTGGTGATCGCTTACTTGCTACCCGTTATTTGGCTCTCCATCAGTCAAACCGGTAAACCGGTGCCCCAAGTGGCCGCTGGTGAGGTGCTTTCAGCCATCCATGAGCGTGAGCTGGTCATCGCAGAAGACCCGGCCGAGCAAGTGGTGCGGGCCTACTGGCAATCTCAAGCACAGTTGATGGCGATGCGGGTAGACGCCTTGCCCTTATCCTGGCAAACCGAAAAAGAAGCATTACGCAATCGGCTGTTGCGCGCGCGGGCGATTGACACGCCGATGTTGGAAGTCAGACAACTCGAGCGTCAACTCGCTCAGTACCCAGAGTCTGAAGAACAAGCGCGAGTGGATTGGACGCAACTCAAAAATGAGTACAAGCGTCGAGCCGAGTCGGTGAGGCCGCATACGGAACCTTTTGTTGCTAACACTGAGCAAGGACGGTCAGCCGCGCAAAATAACTTTTTGGCGCTGTTGGTTTGCTTGATGTTGGGCACAGCGGGCTTGCCGCATATTTTGATGCGATCGCTCACAACGCCTTCAGTCAGCGCAGCGCGAAAATCGGTGTTTTGGTCGTTATTTTTTATTCTGGTGCTGTACTTAACCGCCCCAGCCTTAGCCGTCTTGGTAAAAAACGAGATCTACCATGGGGTGGTTGGTATGGCTTACACGGCCTTGCCAACCTGGGTCAACGATTGGTCCGCGTTGGATCGGACCTTGATTGAAATCACGGACATCAACGCTGATGGCATTGTGCAGCTCAGTGAGATCCACATGGGCTCGGACATGGTGGTTTTGGCGGGCCCCGAGATCGGTGGCTTACCATACGTCATGTCTGGCTTGATTGCGGCTGGTGCGATGGCTGCAGCCCTTTCAACAGCCGATGGATTGTTGCTCACAATTTCTAACGCGTTGTCCCACGACACTAGTGTGCGCGTTGTTTCGCCAGAGATGAATTCCAACCGGCAAGTCATCGTTTCAAAGGTATTTTTACTGTTCGTGGCGTTTGCGGCTGCCTGGGTCGCCACCAAAACGCCCGCCGACATTATTTTTATGGTGACAGCGGCATTCTCTTTTGCGGCTGCCAGTTTCTTTCCCGCGCTGGTGCTCGGTGTGTTTTGGTCGCGCACCAACAAGTGGGGGGCCTCGTTCGGGATGCTGGCCGGTATTGGGATGACGTTTTTTTACATGGCCATCACGCAGCCCTGGTTGCGCGAGCTGGTGTTCGGTATTGCACGTAGCGAGCCGATTCATTTGTGGTGGGGTATTCAACCCAACGCGGCTGGTATCTTTGGTATCCCGTTGGCTTTCGCCGTGATGGTGCTGGTCTCGCTTGCGACCCCGCGTCCCGATCAAGACACGCTAGCGATGGTCGCTGAGCTACGTCGACCGTAATAGCACCAAGACAGCGCCTTTGCCGCCATCTTGTGCTGGCGCACCCACAAAAGCCAACACATCAGGCATTTGGGTCAACCAGTGTCTTGTTTGTTGACGTAGTAAGGCACCACCGTGCGTGGATCCGAACCCTTGTCCATGCACAATTCGCACGCGTTTGACACCTTGTTGGACGGCTGCATTCACAAAATGCGCCACGGAAAGGCGGGCTTGATCACGGTTTAAACCATGTAAATCCAGCGTTTCACGAACGGTGTGACTGTCGCGTTTAAGGCGCCGTAAGGTTTCGCTAGAGATGCCCGACCGATGAAAGGACTCAAGTACCTGAGCTTGGCCACTCGTATCGCCATCTGATAACGGAAAACCGTCAGGCTCGCTGACCGCAGCCTGTCGCCTTTGAAAACGGATGGGCGGGGCAGGCTTGGTGTGCGTGACCCGCTGACGACCTCGCAGTGGTATGACTTGAGCCAGCGCCTGAGCCAGCAGCTGAGCGTCTTCTGGGCTCAGCACTGGATCAGCGCGCTCAGTCTTGCGCACTCTCCAGCCAACGTTGAGCGTCTAGTGCCGCCATGCAGCCGGTGCCAGAGCTGGTGATGGCTTGGCGATAGACATGGTCTTGTACATCGCCGGCGGCAAACACGCCAGGCACCGACGTCATGGTGGCCAATCCTTTTAAACCGCTACGAGTCACGATGTAGCCATTTTCCATGTCCAGTTGGCCTTCGAAGATGGCCGTGTTAGGGCTATGGCCAATCGCGATAAAGGCACCGGTGACGGTCAACTCAAGTGGCTCTTCACCTTGGGTGCTACGCAGTCGCACCCCAGTGACGCCCGTGTTGTCACCCAATACCTCGTCAAGTTCGCGATAAAGGGCGAGCTTAACGTTACCGTTGACGGATTTTTCCATCATTTTGTCGATCATGATGGGTTCGGCACGGAACTTGTCACGGCGGTGGACCACGGTCACGGAGCGGCAAATGTTCGACAGGTAGAGCACTTCTTCAACCGCCGTATTGCCGCCACCCACCACAATCACATCCTGGTCGCGGTAGAAAAAGCCGTCACAAGTCGCACAACCCGAGACGCCTCGGCCCATGAAAGCTTGTTCTGAGGGTAGGCCCAGGTACTTGGCAGAGGCCCCAGTGGCGATAATCAGGGCCTCGCAGGTGTAAATTTTTCCGCCATCACCAGTCAACGTGAAGGGGCGTTTGGACAGGTCGACTTTGGTGATTTGATCAAAAATCATCTCTGTTTCAAAGCGCTTGGCATGCTCTTCAAAGCGTTGCATCAAGTCAGGGCCCTGCACGCCTTGGGCGTCAGCTGGCCAATTGTCGACATCTGTGGTGGTCATGAGCTGACCCCCTTGCTCCAAACCCGTAATCAGAACTGGGTTAAGGTTAGCGCGGGCGGCATAAACAGCGGCCGTGTAACCGGCTGGGCCAGATCCGAGAATCAATACTTGAGCGTGACGTACATCAGACATATTCGTGAATCCCTATTTGTTCTTACCAAATTATAATGATCTCCATGTCAAAAGCTAATGTCGACCCCACACCCACGCCGCGCACCTCGCGTGCATCGCGCAATATGCGCAACGGACCCTCACCTTTACAGCTGAAATTGCTCAGTTTTCTGCGCGAAGCTCGGTGGGTGCTGTTTGCGTTGCTGGCTGCCTGGCTGTCCTTGGTGTTGGCGACTTGGGCGCCCAGTGATCCGGCTTGGTCGCACTCAGCAAGCGCCGCCGTGTTAAGCAACAAGGGCGGTATTTTGGGCGCTTACACGGCCGACATATTGCTTTACTTGTTTGGTTTTTCGGCGTGGTTGTTGGTCATTGGTCTGCTCAACCGAGTCCGCGCGGGTTGGCGTCGATTGATGCGTCACGTGTCTCGGGACGCACCCGCTGAGGGTTTGGAAAGGGTGCGGTGGGAGCAAGGCCTGGGATTCTTCCTGCTGCTTGCAGGTGCCGTGGGCTTAGAGTCATTGCGCTTGGCCTCATGGGGCACTGAACTGCCTGGCCAGTCTGCGGCATCGAGCGGCGCTGGCGGTGTGATTGGTTATGCCTGGTCAACGGTGTTGTCACAGGCCGTGGGCTTTACTGGTGCCACCTTAATTTTGATGGCGCTGATTGTGACGGGTCTGAGCTTGTTTTTTGGATTTTCATGGTTAAGCGTTTGTGAAACGGTCGGCACTTGGTTAGAGCGTGGGGTGATCCGGATCCGTGATGCCTACCGAGCTCGCCAAGACCGCCGTTTGGGCGAAGTCGCGCAAGCTCAGCGCCATGAGCATGTCGATGCTCGCCATGATCAAATTGTGCATGAGCAACCCGTGCGTATTGAGCCGGCAGTGGCCACGGTACAAAAATCAGAACGGGCTTTCAAAGAAAAGCAACAAACTTTGTTTCAAGAGGCTGGCGACAAGCGTTTGCCTGAGCTCAGCTTATTGGATGCGCCGGCCGACATGATCGTGACGGTGTCGCCTGAGACCATTGAGTTCACCTCGCGTTTGATTGAAAAAAAGCTGTCAGATTTTGGGGTTCAAGTCATGGTGGTCGCCGCCCAAGCGGGTCCAGTCATCACGCGTTACGAAATTGAACCGGCCACTGGGGTGAAAGGCAGTCAGATTGTGAACTTGGCCAAAGACTTAGCGCGCGCCTTAAGTTTGGTCAGTATTCGCGTGGTTGAGACCATCCCGGGTAAGAATTTGATGGGTTTGGAGTTGCCCAACCCCAAGCGTCAGATGGTGAAGCTGTCTGAAATCTTGGGTTCTCAGACCTATCACGCCAGCCCGTCTTTGGTCACGATGGCGCTTGGCAAAGACATCGCGGGTAATCCAGTGGTGGCTGACCTGGCCAAAATGCCTCACCTGTTGGTGGCTGGCACCACCGGTTCGGGCAAGTCCGTCGGGATCAACGCCATGATCCTGTCTTTGCTCTACAAAGCTGACGCCTCTCAAACGAGGCTAATCTTGATTGACCCCAAGATGCTAGAAATGAGCGTCTACGAGGGTATCCCGCACCTGCTGGCACCGGTCGTCACCGACATGCGCCACGCGGCCAATGCTTTGAATTGGTGTGTCGCTGAGATGGAAAAGCGTTACCGCCTCATGAGCAAAATGGGTGTGCGTAATTTGGCTGGGTACAACACCAAAATTCGAGATGCTGCCAAGCGCGAGGAGCTGATTCCTAACCCGTTTTCATTGACCCCAGACGCCCCTGAACCACTCAAAGAGATGCCCACCATTGTGGTGGTGATCGATGAGTTGGCTGACCTGATGATGGTGGTCGGTAAGAAGATCGAGGAATTGATTGCCCGCTTGGCGCAAAAAGCCAGGGCCGCGGGTATTCATTTGGTTTTGGCGACACAACGTCCCAGTGTTGACGTGATCACGGGCTTGATCAAGGCCAACATTCCGACTCGGATAGCGTTTCAAGTGTCTTCGCGAATTGATTCGCGCACCATCCTTGACCAAATGGGTGCAGAAACGCTCTTGGGGCAAGGTGACATGCTCTACATGCCATCAGGCACCGGATTACCCATTCGCGTTCACGGTGCCTTCGTCTCTGACGAGGAGGTGCATCGTGTGGTGGATTCGCTAAAGTCGCAAGGCGAGCCAGACTACATTGACGGTTTGCTTGAAGGTGGCGTGCAGGGTGAAACCGGCGATGGCATCAACAATGTGACTGGTTTTGCGGATGCGGAGTCAGACCCCTTGTACGATCAGGCGGTGGCGATTGTGCTTAAGAATCGACGGGCGTCGATTTCATTGGTCCAGCGGCATTTGCGCATTGGCTACAACAGAGCAGCTCGGTTGCTTGAGCAAATGGAGCATTCCGGTGTGGTGTCTGCCATGCAATCAAACGGGAACCGAGAGATCTTGGCCCCGGCTGGTCCAGCCGAGGAGAATTAGGATGATTCGATGGCGCCCGTTCTCTTTATTGGCAACTTGCTTTATCGCGAGCGCGGTGATGGCTAACCCCGCGCAACAAGCGTTTGATCAGTTCGTGCAAACGGTGTCGGCAGCCAAAGGGCAGTTCAGTCAATACACCGTTGGCCCACAGGGCGAAACCAACTTGGCGCAGACTGGTGACTTTGCCTTTGCGCGGCCAGGGTTATTTCGCTGGGATATCCGTGAGCCCTACGCCCAGCTGGTGCTATCAGACGGTGTCAATGTTTATCAGTACGATCCGGACTTGAGCCAAGTGAGCGTTCGAGCAGCGGGTGCCGCGATGGGTGGCTCACCAGCGGCAATCCTGTTTGGCACGGGCGACATGAATCAAGCCTTTGAAATCAGCCCATTGCCAGATCAAGACGGCCTGTCATGGTTTCGAGCGGTGCCGCGTCAACCCGATTCAGGCTTAAACCAGTTGGACATTGGCATGCGAGCAGGCAATCCTGCGCGGCTTTTATTGCTTGATGGCTTTGGTCAAATCACGCAGATCGATTTATCCAATATTCGAGCCCAGTCCTCTTTTCCCCCAGACACTTTTCAGTTTAAAGCCCTACCCAACACTGACGTGATCAGGCTGGATTAGCCGTCATGACCGACTTGTTTGCGCGCGACCCCAAGGCACCACTGGCCGAACGCATGCGACCGGCCCATATCGATGAGGTAGTCGGTCAGCGTCACTTGCTAGGCGTAGGCAAACCCTTAAGGCTTGCTTTTGAAGCGGGTCAACCTCACTCGATGATTCTCTGGGGACCGCCCGGCGTGGGTAAAACTACCTTGGCGCGTTTGATGGCCAATGCCTTTGATTGCGCTTTTATTTCCATTTCAGCGGTCTTTGCGGGCGTTAAAGACATTCGTGCGGCCATGGAAACAGCACAACAGACCCTGAATCAAACCGGCCAGCAAACCGTCTTGTTTGTCGATGAGATTCATCGGTTTAACAAGTCACAACAAGATGCACTGCTGCCGTTTGTTGAGTCTGGGCTGGTCGTTTTTGTCGGGGCTACCACCGAAAACCCATCGTTTGAGGTGAACCGGGCGCTACTGTCACGCGCCCAAGTGCATGTGCTCAAAGCCATTGATGAGCAGGATTTAGACGCCCTTTTGTCACGCACGGTTACCGCCGAGGGGCAGGGCGTGACACTGACCCCTGAAGCAACCAAGCAACTGGTCTTTACGGCTGATGGCGATGCTAGGCGCCTACTGAACCAACTGGAAATTTTGTGTCAGGCTGCGCAAGCGCAGTCGCTTAACGAAATTGATGAGGTCTTCGTCACCACGGCGTTAAGTCAGACACGCAAAGGGTTTGACAAAGGTGGCGACTTTTTTTACGACCAAATTTCGGCTCTACACAAATCCGTTCGTGGTTCAGACCCTGACGCTTCGCTTTACTGGTTGGTTAGGATGTTGGATGGTGGCGCTGATGGTCGATATTTGGCGCGACGCTTGATCCGTATGGCTTGGGAAGACATCGGCTTGGCAGATCCTCGGGCGATTGCGCTGGTTCATGACGCCGCTGATGCCTATGAACGATTGGGTTCGCCCGAAGGCGACTTAGCGCTTGCCCAAGCCACTATTTACTTGGCTGTGGCCCCAAAAAGCAATGCGGGTTACCAAGCGTATAACCAAGCCCGAGCCTTTGTCAGTCAAGACCGCTCGCGTGATGTGCCCGCGCATTTGCGCAATGCGCCTACCCGCCTTATGAAAGAAATGGGTCATGGTCAAGCATATCGCTACGCTCACAACGAACCCAATGGCTACGCAGCGGGGCAGCGCTATTTACCCGATGACATGGCTGCCCCGGGTTGGTACACGCCGACGGATCGTGGCCTGGAAACCAAGATTGCACAAAAGCTGGCACAGCTTAGGCAGTGGGATGGCGAGGCTGA
Organism: uncultured Burkholderiaceae bacterium; assembly: GCA_937888805.1. Lineage (GTDB taxonomy): Bacteria > Pseudomonadota > Gammaproteobacteria > Burkholderiales > Burkholderiaceae_B > Algicoccus. Next base: position 32,217 of record CALBEY010000019.1, on the reverse strand, counting down.
TCCAAAAAAAACCAAAGACGACTGAATCGCTGTGGGTTTGTTGCACGATTTGCACCATGGCATGTTTTAATCGTTTCACATAAGTCAAAGGATGGTCATTGGTATGGAATGGTTTGACGCCCTTAACATTGCGAGAATGCAGTTCGCCTTTACCGTCGTGTTTCACGTTATTTTCCCTGCATTCACGATCGGACTGGCCACGTACTTGTTTGCGCTCAATGCCATGCATTACTTCACGCGCAAAACGGTTTACCTCGATTTATTCAACTACTGGAAAAAAATATTCACGCTTTCGTTTGCGATGGGTGTTGTTTCCGGCATTGTGTTGAGTTACCAATTTGGTACCAATTGGAGTGTGTACGCCGATAAAGTTGGGCCGATTTTGGGGCCGATCATTGCGTACGAAGTATTGACAGCGTTCTTTTTAGAGGCCGGATTTTTGGGTGTCATGCTGTTTGGTCGAGAGCGAGTCGGCGAAAAACTGCACTTATTTGCCACGGGCATGGTGGCATTTGGTACTTTTCTGTCGACATTTTGGATTTTGGCGGTTAATAGTTGGATGCAGACCCCTGACGGATTTGCAATCAACGATGTGGGCCAATTCGTACCCGTCGATTGGTTTAAGGTCATCTTTAACCCATCTTTCCCGCACCGATTCGCTCACATGGTGTTGGCCGCCTACCTGACCACCGCGTTTGTGGTGGGCGGTGTGGCCGCGTATCACTTGTTAAAGCTGCGGCACATGGGTGCAGATGCCAAGAAAAACATCAACGTTGACGCCATCAAAAAGATGTTTTCTACCGCCATGTGGATGGCCGTCATTGTGACACCCATACAAATCTTTGTTGGCGACTCTCAGGGCTTAAACACCTTGAAGTATCAGCCCTTGAAGATTGCGGCCATGGAAGGCCACTTCGAAAACGAAACGCCAGCGGGCTTGGTGGTGTTTGGCATTCCCAACCAAGAAGAAGGTCGTATGGATTACAAGGTTGAGATCCCATACTTGGGTAGTTTGATCTTGCATCATGATTTGGACACCGGGCTTAAAGGGTACAACGCTTTTCCGCGAGAGGATTGGCCACCGATGGCACCACCTTTTTTTGCATTCCGAGTGATGGTCGGTATCGGTATGCTGATGTTGATTGTCGGTATCTGGGGTTTGATTTTGCGCAAGCGCAGACGGCTTTATGAGACCTCTTTTTTTCATAAAGTCTGTGTTTTGATGGCGCCTTCTGGTTTTGTGGCCGTGATTTCAGGCTGGATCGTGACCGAGGTTGGTCGTCAACCGTTCACTGTTTACGGTTTGTTACGAACCGCTGATTCGGTTTCGCCGATCTCAACAGCGGCGGTTGCCACCTCGTTTATTGCGTTTGTTATCGTTTATTGCTCGTTGTTTGGCGCCGGTCTTGTTTACATCCTGCGTCAAATACGCCAAGCACCATCACTCGCTGAGCCAGTGATGACTTTCGAGCAGCCAACCCGTTCTGGCGGTTTTGTGCCGCCATCACTGGCAAAGCCAGCGGCAACTCAAGGTGGTGGTGATGATTGATTACGCGCTGATTTGGGCCGGTTTGATCGCCTTTGCGGTTTTGGCTTACGTGGTTCTTGATGGCTTCGATTTGGGCGTTGGTATTTTGTTTCCCTTTGTCAAAGGCAAAGACAACCGTGACCAAATGATGAATGCTGTGGCGCCGCTCTGGGATGGTAACGAGACTTGGTTGATACTGGGTGGTGCGGGATTGTTCGGGGTCTTTCCGCTGGCTTATTCGATCATCATGCCGGCCCTCTACATCCCTATTATGGTGATGTTGTTGGCATTGATTTTTAGGGGCGTGGCCTTTGAGTTCCGCTGGAAGTACAAAGGCAAAAATAACCCGTGGGACATTGCCTTTGCGGGAGGCTCAATCGTGGCCACATTCGCCCAAGGTATGGTGCTCGGGGGTTTGGTGCAAGGTATCCCGGTTGATGGGCGCGCATTCGCGGGCGACTGGGATGCTTGGCTTTCGCCTTTTGCGCTCATGACAGGTTTGGCACTGCTGGTGGGTTATGCCTTGCTGGGGGCAACGTGGTTGGTGCTCAAAGCCGAGGGTGAGGTGCATCGCAAGGCCCTGAGATTTGCACGGATATCGGCCATTGGTACTTTGATTCTGATTGCGGTGGTGAGCATTTGGACGCCGACCCTGCATGAACACTTTGCCCAGAAGTGGTTCGCCTGGCCGGATGTCACTTATGTGGCTATCGTGCCATTGTTGGTTTTGATATGTGCGTGGTCGCTGTTTCAAGGCTTAAGAAAAGGCGAAGGCAAGCAAGCTTACCTCTCAACAGTAGGCCTCTTTGTCTTGTCTTACATCGGTTTGCTGATCAGCTTCTTCCCTTACATCGTGCCGTCCTCGGTCACGCTGTGGGATGCCGCTGCGCCTGACGAATCACTGCGTTTCGTTTTGGTTGGCGCTGTTTTCTTGATTCCCATTATCTTGACCTACACCGGTTACGCCTATTGGGTCTTTCGAGGCAAGGTTGGCGCCTCAGGTGGCTATCACAGCTGAAACACCCAATAGACACAAGTCAAAGGCGACTTGTGGCGCCATTTTTAATTCGTGGGTTTGTGGGGTTGCCGATGTCTTTTAGATGGGCGTGATCAGTTTGCTGATCCGAACTGACCGCTACAATGGCTTTTTTGTCCTTTCAGCCACAGATACCTAACCATGCTTGATCCCATTCTTTTAAGAAAAGACCTTGACGCTGTCGTGCAACGTTTGGCCACTCGTGGCGTGGTGTTTGAGCGTGAGACATTTGAAGCGCTTGAGGCCGAGCGCAAGCAAATTCAAACCGAAACCGAGCAGCTGCAGGCGCAACGCAACGCCTTAGCCAAGCAAATTGGTGGCCTTAAAGGCAGGGGCGAAGATGCCAGCGCGCTGATGGCCCAGTCTCAAGCCATCCCAGTTGCCCTAAAGGCGTTAGAAGAGAAGCTGCAGCAAATCCAGTCTGATTTAAGCGCTATTTTGATGGCGACACCAAACCTGCCGCATGCCTCTGTGCCGCTCGGTGCTGACGAGCAAGGCAATATCGAGGTTAGTCGTTGGGTGCCGGTGGCTGACGCCCACGGTAATCCGGCCGCATTGCCGTTTGAGGCGCAAGATCACGTCACGGTGGGTGAGCGTCTCGGGCTTGATTTTGAGACGGCGGCCAAGCTCTCGGGCTCGCGGTTCAGCTTTCTGCGCGGACCAATGGCGCGTTTACATCGGGCTTTGGCGCAGTTCATGCTTGATCTGCAAACCAGTGAGCACGGCTACACCGAATGCTACACGCCGTATATCGTGAACGCCTCGACCTTATTGGGCACCGGTCAGTTGCCTAAGTTCCGTGAAGACATGTTTTGGGTGGGCCGTGGCGGCCAGACCGATGAGGGCTCAGAAGAGCAGTTTTTGATTTCAACATCTGAGATCACGCTCACCAGTATCGTGCGCGACGCTATCGTGCCCCATACCGATTTGCCACTGCGTTTCACCGCCCACACGCCATGCTTTCGGTCAGAAGCCGGCAGTGGTGGGCGTGATGTGCGTGGCTTGATTCGGCAGCACCAATTCGACAAAGTTGAGATGGTGCAAATCACGCATCCCGACCAGTCCTATGATGCGCTTGAGCAAATGAGAGAGCACGCCCAAGCCGTGCTGCAAAAGTTGGGATTGCCGTATCGCGTCATGCTTTTATGCACGGGCGACATGGGGTTTGGTTCGGCCAAGACCTATGACCTCGAGGTTTGGATACCCGCTCAAAACACTTGGCGCGAGATCTCGTCAATATCAAATTGTGAGTCTTTTCAGGCCCGCCGTATGCAAGCGCGGTTTCGCCCCGAACAAGGCAAGCCAGAATACGTTCACACCTTAAATGGTTCGGGTTTGGCCGTGGGTCGAGCCTTGGTTGCTGTCCTAGAGAACTATCAGCAAGCCGATGGTTCGCTGGTCGTGCCCGAGGTTTTGAGGCCTTACATGGGCGGACTCGAAGTCCTCACGCCGCAATAATCTTAAACGGGTAAGGTTTGATATTGTTGGGCCAATGTCACAAAGGCTTCGGTTTGCGGATCTTGCCCCGTTTCAGACTGCAAAATTTCCCCCACGACAGGGGCTAATCGTTGTGCGGCAGCGGCATCTAAGAACAGCAACCGGTGGCGTCTGGCCAACACATCCTCAACAGTACGGGCATATTCATATCGCGCCGCAAAACGCACCATCGCCTCGCTCAAGCCTGCAGCGAGCATGTGACGCGCACCGGTCATGGATTGAACATGCGATTGCTCATCACCATATTGCGCCAAGCCCGGTGCGTCGGACATTTTGTGGGTCACGGGGCCTTGCGTTTGGGCCCCAACCAGTAAAAGCTCGGCAGTCTGATCCATGCCTTTTTTAGCCAGCAAACCCTCTTTGAAGCAATGCGCCAGTGTGTCGTGCGCCATGACGCGGTAGGTTGTCCACTTGCCACCCGTCACGGTCACCATGCCGCTGGCGCTGGTCACGATCGTGTGCTCGCGGCTGATGCGTTTGGTGGCTTGGCTGTGGTGATGGCTGTCAGCGGGTTTGACCAAGGGTCTTAAGCCCACCCATAGGCTTCGAATATCTTGATGACCGGGCGCGCGTTGCAAGTGGCGAGCGGCTTCATGCAAGATGAAGTCAAGTTCTTCTTTAAATGGCTTGGGTTCTAGGTCTGGTGTAGGGCGCGGGGTGTCAGTGGTACCCAAGATGACTTTGCCCAACCACGGCACGGCAAACAACACACGGCCGTCACTGGTTTTAGGGACAATTAGAGCGACATCGCCAGGCATGAATGCACGATCAACCACCACGTGCAGCCCTTGGCTAGGCGCGACCATGGGCTCGGTCCGTCGCTGACTCGCGGCATCATCGTCAGCACGAATTTGATCGACCCAGACGCCCGTGGCGTTGACCAAGCAGTGGGTTTTGATGGTCAATTCGCGACCAGTTTCGGCGTCTTTCAGAACCAGTCCGCTGGCACGCCCACTTTCATGGTGAATCTCGGTTACGCGGCAATGATTGATTAAGTGCGCACCTTTGGTCGCTGCCGTGCGGGCGATGGCAAGCGCCAAGCGGGCGTCATCAAACTGGCCATCCCAATATTTCACCGCACCCTTTAGACCAGTTCGCCACACATTGGGCAGTTGTTGTTGGGTTTGCGCTGAGCTCAGTACTTGGGTCGGGCCCAAGCCATGCTTGCCCGATAAGGCATCATAGAGTTTAAGGCCAGTCCAATAAAAGGGGACCTGCCAGGCTCGGTAGCAGGGCATGAGAAAGGCCAGTGGTTGTGCCAAATGAGGGGCGTTGTGCATCACCGCACTGCGCTCGTGCAAGGCTTCACGCACCAATGGGACATCGCCTTGTGCCAAGTAGCGCACCCCGCCGTGCAAGAGTTTGGTTGAGCGCGATGAGGTGCCTTTGGCAAAGTCTTCAGCCTCAACCAGTAACACCTTGAAGCCGCGATTGGCGGCATCAAGCGCCACGCCCAGCCCTGTGGCACCACCACCTATGATGGCCAAGTCGTACTGATCGTGTTGGTCGATTTGATTTAAAAGAGCAGCGCGGTCGGTGGTGAGCGGTGACCCCGGTTCGGATCCGGACACCGTTTCAACCATGGGTTGGACCCTCTACGCTGACCCAGCCTTTGGCGCGCTGAACAGCTTGTTGCCAGCGATTTAATGTGACCTGTCGTTGGTCGGTGGACCATTGCGGTTCAAACACCCGATCCACTTGCCAGTGGCTAGCCAAAGCGTGGTGGTCGGTCCAAACCCCGACGGTTAAGCCTGCCAAATAAGCCGCACCGAGCGCAGTGGTCTCGGTGATTTTTGGGCGGACCACACGAATACCCAATAAGTCGGCTTGCATTTGCATCAGCAGATTGTTGGCGCTCGCGCCGCCATCGACCCGCAGTTCGGTTAAAGCGGTGGCAGCATCACCTTGCATGGCAGCAAGCACATCGGTGACTTGCAGCGCAATCCCTTGTAGGGCAGCGCGTGCGATGTGGGCCTTGGTGGTGCCGCGGGTCATGCCGACCATCAGTCCACGCGCGTCACCGTCCCAATTGGGGGCGCCAAGCCCCGTGAGTGCTGGCACCAGCATCACGTCGCCAGTATCAGGTACGCTGGCGGCCAAGGCTTCAATATCATCGGCCGATTCGATCAAGCCCAGTCCGTCGCGCAGCCATTGGACCGTGGCCCCACCCATAAAAACCGATCCTTCGAGACAGTAGGTGAGACCGTTGTGATTTGTTCCCGGTCGCTGGTCTTCGGGTAATTGCCAACCAACGGTGGTCAGCAACCGATGACGACTGATAGTGGGGCTGGTGCCGGTGTTCATGAGCAAAAAGCAACCCGTGCCATAGGTGTTTTTGGCCATGCCAGGTGTGAAGCAGGCTTGTCCCACTGTGGCCGATTGTTGGTCGCCGATTCGTGCGGCGAGTGGCACAGCCGCACCGAGTGCAGCCGCCGTGCTTAAGCCCACGACATGGGCGCTGGGAACGACCTCAGGCAAAACCGAGTGCGGGATATTAAAAAGGGCCAGCAACTCATCATCCCACTTCAACGTGTGGATATCAAACAATAGGGTGCGGCTCGCGTTACTGGGATCGGTGATGTGTGCGGCGCCGCCGGTTAGTTGCCACGTTAACCAACTGTCAATCGTGCCAAATGCCAGCTCGCCACGAGCGGCTTGTTCGCGTGCGCCCGGGGTGTGATCCAACAGCCAGGCCAGTTTGGTGGCTGAGAAATAGGCGTCAAGCAGTAGTCCGGTTTTACGGTAAATCAGCGCGTCGTGGCCTTGCGCGCTCAGTACTCGGCATTGTTCAACGGTACGGCGGTCTTGCCACACGATTGCGCGCGCGATCGGTTGGCCCGTTAAGCGCGACCACAGCACGGTCGTCTCGCGTTGATTGGTGATGCCCACCGCACTGATGTCTTGGGGTTTCAAACCCGCTGAAGCAATGGCTTGTTGTGCCGTTTGCTGCTGGGCGTGCCAGATTTCCATCGGGTCGTGTTCGATTTGACCCGGCGCAGGATAATGCTGGGTGAGGGGTATTTGAGCGATGGCCAGAATTTGGCCGTGCTCGTCAAACACGATTGACCGAGAACTGGTGGTGCCTTGGTCCAAGGCTAGCAGGTAGGTCATGAGTCACTCAAAAAGTCGATGTCTTTTGATCTTAACTGAGGTTGATGTGAAACCTTAAATAAACAGGTCGACATTTGGCCCTGATCCGTCTTTTGCGGTGTCAGTTTTGGGGTGAATGGGTCGATTTGTGGCTGTTTATCGGCGTCTTGGTGGTCAAAGGCTCGCCACTGACTTATCCTTATGGCTTCTATAGTCACAATTCAGTTGGTTTAAACCATGGATCTCTCTTCATTCGACGCTGTTAATCGCAAACCTGTCTTTGCCCGAAACATGATTGCTACCTCGCAGCCCTTGGCTTCGCAAGCGGGTGCGGCGGCGTTTGCGCGCGGGGGCAACGCTGTTGATGCGGCGCTTGCGGCGGCCATCACCTTGACAGTGGTGGAACCCACGATGAATGGCTTGGGTGGTGATGCCTTCGCGATTTTGTGGGATGGTCAGAAATTGCATGGCATGAACGGCTGCGGTCGCTCGCCAGCGGCCTGGAGTCTTGAGCGTTTTAAGCATTTAAAAGTGATGCCTTTCCGTGGCTGGGAAACAGTGACGGTTCCCGGGCAAGTGGCCGCTTGGGCGGATTTGTCTGAGAAGTTTGGGGTGCTACCGTTTGAAGACCTGTTTGTTGATGCCATCAGACACGCGATGGACGGTTTTCCTGTGAGCCCGGTGATTGCTAAGCAGTGGGCGATATCCGTTGAGGAGCTGGCTCCTCAACCTGGGTTTGAAGCTTTTATGCCCAATGGTCGTGCACCTCGGGCCGGTGAGATCTGGCGCTTCGCAGACCAAGCGGTGACGTTGCGCGAAATTGCACGCACCAAGGGACGATCGTTCTATGAGGGCCGATTGGCCAAGTGCATTGCTAACTTTGCGCGTGAGCATGGTGCCGCGCTGAATGAAGCCGATCTGGCTGCGCATCAAACAAGCTGGGTTGATCCCATTTCGCTCGCGTTCAAGGGTGTGCACGTACATGAGATTCCGCCCAATGGCCAAGGGATTGCAGCCCTGATCGCTTTGGGCATGTTGGCGTACCTGCCCTATGATCAAACCCGACCGGGTTCGGCTGAGCGCGCACACTTGGAAATTGAAGTGATGCGTGCGGCGTTCGCTGACTTGTATGCACACATTGCTGTGCCTGAAACCATGAAGGTCTCAGCGGCAGATTTGCTTTCCCCAGCCTACTTGAAGCAGCGCGCAAGCCTAATTGACCCCAAAAAAGCAGGGCGTTATGAGGCCGGGCAGCCTGAGTCTGGCGGCACCATTTACTTGTGTGCGGCCGATGCCGATGGCCGCATGATTTCTTACATCCAATCTAATTTCACGGGGTTTGGTTCAGGTGTGGTGGTGCCAGGCACGGGTATTTCGTTGCATAACCGCGGTAAGAGTTTCCAGTTGGACGCCGACCACCCCAATGGCATGGCTGGTGGCAAGCGACCCATGCACACCATCATCCCAGCATTCATGACGCGCAACGGCAAACCGGTGATGGCATTTGGTGTGATGGGCGCCAACATGCAGGCTCAGGGTCACGTACAGATGACCTTAAGACAGGCGGTTGAAGGCTTAAATCCACAAGCCGCTTCTGACTTTCCGCGTTGGCGCATCGATGACCATGGTGAGTTGATCATGGAAGCGCAATGGCCGGCAGCGGTGATTGAAGCGCTCAAAGCGATGGGGCACAAGCCGACGGTGCAACCCATCGACAGTTTGGATTTTGGTAGTGCGCAATTGATCGCACGGATTGAGTCCGACGACGGTGACACGGCAGCATATGTGGGTGGTTCTGACACGCGGCGTGATGGCATGGTGATCGGCTATTGATTTCTAGACAGTTGCACAGTCATTGGTTACTGTGTCAGGCATTTGACAAAAAACTGGGAGACAGGTGATGAAGCTGGTCAGATATGGCAACGTGGGCACTGAGCGCCCTGGCTTGATGGATGCTGAGGGTACTTTACGGGACTTGGGTCATGTGATTCCTGATATTGGACCAGCACAGTTGGCACCCGATGCTTTGGCGCAGTTGGCTGCCTTAGACGTCTCGAACTTGCCGGTTGTGTCGGGCAAGCCCCGCTTGGGTTGCCCGGTGACTGGTGTGAGCAAGTTTTTGGGGATTGGCCTGAACTACTCGGACCACGCGGCTGAGACCGGCTCGCCTATTCCTGAAGAGCCCATCATTTTCACCAAGACGGTGTCTTGTCTGCAAGGCCCAGACGACGAAATCATGCTGCCTAAAGATTCAACGAATACGGATTGGGAAGTTGAACTTGGCATTGTGATTGGGTCTAAAGCAGCCTATGTGTCTGAAGCTGACGCCCTGAAATACGTGGCGGGTTATGTCTTGGCCAATGACGTCAGTGAGCGTGAGTACCAACTCAAGCGTGGTGGGTCTTGGGATAAGGGTAAGGGTTGTGACACCTTTGGGCCTCTGGGGCCGTGGTTGGTGACCAAAGATGAGATCCCTGATCCCAGTCAACTAGACCTGTGGCTCGATGTCAACGGTGAGCGCATGCAGACTGGTCACACCAGCAAAATGATTTTTAACGTGATTGAAATTGTCAGTTATGTGAGCCGTTTTATGACGCTGATGCCTGGTGACGTGATTGTCACGGGAACACCCCCAGGGGTTGGTCTGGGCATGAAGCCGCCTAAGTTTTTAAAAGCGGGTGACAAAGTGACCGTCGGCGGTCAGGGTTTGGGCACTCAAAATCAGCGAGTGGTGGCTTATCACAACTAGGCGCAATCCAGTCTGCACTCGTTGCGGTGGTTAAGCCAGACGCGCGGCCTGAGAGAAGTCCGTGATCGACAGGTGTTTCAATGCAATGGCGGCCTCTAGGCGCGCGGCTGCGCGCTGATCTTCAGTAATCTCGGCTGATTTGTTGGTGGCCACTTGTCGCGCAGCCCTGAATTTGAGTGCCCACGCTTGTGCAGCCAATGACGGTTCCCACTGATCGAGCTGCAAACGCTCACAATCTTCCACAAGTGGTTGCACCAGTGCTCGCAAGTCTGTTGTTGGGCGCTCTGTTAGTAACATATTTGCCAACTCGACCCGCGCTCGGAACTGATCGCGCTTGCTGCGGGTGTTGTCAATAAATGTTTGCAGCTCAGTCAGTGCTTGCTCAAGCTTGCCTTCACCGAGCGTCATCATGGCGGTGCTTTTAACCGCTTCGAAGGGATCGGTTGGTGCACCGCCTGAGCGCTCTTGGCGGCAACGCTTGATCCATGACAAGGTATCGATACTGGCAAATGGTGTGCCATCTGAAAAAGTCAGTTGTTCGATATTGGGTAAGCGACCAATAAAATTCAGCAACGTTTCCGCGACGGTGTGAGCCATGAGGTTACCGGCGACCCCCATCATGCTAAATCCCCGAAACGATTGATAGTCCAAATCAAACCAAAAGGGAAACGTTCGTATTCGGGACTCACAAAAGTCGACGATGCCTTGCGGATTTTTTGAGTTGGTGATTTTCTCAAAGGCATCGCGTATGGCTGAGGGCGGGCAACCGATGAGTGTTTTGCCTTCGGTGGCATTAGGCAATTTAAAAATACCAGCACGCGCGCTAAATCGACTGAAATGAATCACTAGCGGATTCGTATTGTCAAAAGCATAGAGCGCCGGTCCGAGCATTGCCGTATAGTCTTGGGCAGGTCTTAATGCCACCCCAAGATCATCGAAGTTGCTGATTTGACTTGGTTTTTCTAGCGTGCCTAGTTTCGTTGGGATCGATGATGACGCAGGATCAGTTGTTTGAGCGGTCTGGTTTTGGGGTGCTGCAATCGGGGCATTGCTTGCTGGACTATCAGCGTTTTGTTCGGTTTGTGTTGGGGTAACCGGCACAGGCTCTTCAACCTTTGGTGGCTCCTCAACAGGCAGTCGATGGACAAGACCAATTAATGTGGCCAAAGAAGGGGCGTCTGGATCTTTTTCTGAGAGGGTTTGATCCAGTGCCTTGGCTGCTGTCGACATCTGTGCCGCCAAATCAGCGGCCACAGTAATATCGTCTTGCGCTTCAAGCCAAGTGGTGGCTCGTTCGACCCACCACACAATCGCATTGCGTCGACCGCGCAAGCGCGTCACGGTTGGAAAGCCATTGTCCCAATACCGCTCAGCCATACCTGCCAAAAGTGACAACCCGCAAGCCAAGCCCTGCATGGCGTTGCGTTGAACCCAGGATTCGGCTAGCCAAGCGGCAACCAAATAATCTTTACTTTGGGTTTGAAGAAATTGGCTAGAGAGTTGCTCAATTTTGATCCAATTTGGAATGCTGTCGCTTGAGAGACTCGTCAGCTTATCCATCTCCTCAGTCATCTGCTCGTAAGCCTCAGACTCTCGACTGTCCGTGCCACCTGGGGCGGCATCCGAGATGGGCAGTAACATCGCATCAAAATCAAGGCTCATGGCTGTGTATCAGTCTCTGTATAAGGCTTTTGTTTAAGCGACAGTGATGAGATCAACGCCATCGACTTGGCCGCTTGGCAATTGACCAACAGCAATCACGCTTGGTTCACCTTCTAAGCGAACATAATAGGCCTGTTCAGGGCCAATGGTGTTTTGTAGGGCCCAGGCTTTAAATGGTTGACCACCCGCTTCAAATTCGATGCCTTTGAGCTCGTATTCATTAATCGAGGTTTCGGGTAAGCCGCCAACAGGACCCACCGCATGAAAGCTGATATCGGCCTCATTGCCGCTGACGCCAACCAAGCAGCCCTTGGCCGATTGATTGGGAAGGGGGCTGACGGTTAGCCAAACACCAAGCTTCTCGCGTGCGATAAGGCCGAGCTTGACGGGCCATTTGGGTTGCCGTGGCGCATGGAATCGGGCCACAACCTTGGCTGCCCAGTTGCCACCAGAAATCACTTCCCAGTCACCCAAGATTGAAAATTGAGTGTTTGCTGTGGGGCTGCTGCCAGCCTCGGGGGCGTCGGTCAAAATCACAAAGCCAGCCACCGGTTTGCCGAGCTGAGTTTGCAAAGCCAGTCTAAAGAAAGCGAGCTCTCGGCGAGTGTTGGAATGGTCAAAATCTGATTTAGAGGCAATGACGATGACGACATGGGCTGCTTGAGCGGCAGCCGCATCAGCGCTTGCGAGCCACGCTTGCTTTTCACCAATGGGCCATTTCTGGCCCTCTATAGCCAAGCCATAGGGTTTGAGTTGCGCTGCCACTGTTTGTGCCACGCCGTCGACTTCCCCAATACCAATGATCCAAACGCAACCGAGAGCCATGTTGTACCCCTAGCGAAACACAGCGGTGAACTGACCGTCGGCTGAAACGTCGAGCTTGGCATGCGTGAATGTGTTCTCGCCAGACATGCTGTCTAAGAGGCTGTTTGAAAGCATTGGTAAGACGGTCCCTTTGAGGATGAAGTCAATGTTTCTAGCCCCGGTCTCAACTTCAGTGCAGCGAGCGGCAATCGCGTCTAGTGCAGCCGGTGTTGTTTCTAAAATCATTTTATTGTTGTGCAACATACGCTGAGCAATCTTGTCAATTTTGATGGTAACGATGTCACGCAACACAGGCTGAGATAGGGTTAAAAATGGGATGATGGTCATGCGCGCCAAAAGGGCTGGCTTGAAATGGTTGGATAAAATGGGACGAATGGCTGCTGTGATGGTGGCGATATCTGGTGTTTCATCACCATGGCAAAGCTCGGTGATGACGTCTAAACCCAAATTAGATGTCAGAAACACGACTGTATTTCTGAAATTAATCTCACGCCCTTCACCGTCGGACAACACGCCTTTGTCAAACACTTGATAAAACAGATTTACCACATCCAAGTGTGCCTTTTCAACTTCATCAAGTAAGACCGTTGAATAGGGTCTCTGACGGACCGCCTCGGTCAACACACCGCCTTCGCCATAGCCAACGTATCCCGGGGGCGAACCCACCAAACGGCTGACAGTGTGTTTTTCTTGAAACTCGCTCATGTTGATGGATACCAAAGACTGCTCACCGCCAAACATGATGTCGGCCACGGTCAGTGCTGTCTCGGTCTTGCCGGTGCCTGATGGGCCCACCAACAAAAAGATGCCCATGGGTTGATCGGGATCACGAAGCCCTGATCGGGCTGATTTCATGACCTCAGCAATCGCAAACATCGCATCGTTTTGGCCCTTGATGCGACTGTTAAGTGTGCTTTCCATGGTTAGGGCGGCTGAGGCTTGATCGCGCATCATTTTTCCGAGCGGCACGCCTGTTCGATCAGAAACGACTTTGGCGATGGTGTCGGGTGAGACATCAATAAAAACAAGCTTTTCATCATGTTGAAGGGTGTCGAAAGTTTTTTCAGCTTCTTGAAGCGCCTGCTCGGCGGTTGCGACGCTTTCAGGTGCTGTCTCTGACGTATCTTTTCGAGCGCTCGCTAGAGCCCGTCTAAGCGCCAAGACGCTGTTAGCGCTCACGAGTTGCGCTTCAAACTTAGCGCGCATCTGCTCGAGCGAACTTTCAAAGGACTGTGTTTGCTGATCAATTTCAGATAACCGACTCAGATTCACCACAATCCGGTTGTCTTGGTCTCGCAGTAGACCGCGTTTTTCGCGTGCCAACATTTGTAATTGGCGTTCGCAGTCTTCAATAAAATCTGGCTTTGATGACAAATTGACTTTGATGCGAGCGCAAGCCGTGTCTAACAAATCGATGGCTTTGTCGGGCAGCTGTCGGCCAGTAATGTATTTGTCTGACAGTTCAGCAGCGGCGTGCAAGGCATCATCACGAATGATGACTTGGTGTACTTCTTCATACTTGTCTTTAAGACCGCGCAAAATTTGGACAGCCATTCCAACGCTGGGCTCATCGAGTTTCACGAGCTCGAAACGGCGGGCGAGCGCGGGGTCTTTCTCGAAATACTTTTTGTATTCGCTCCAAGTGGTCGCGGCAATGGTGCGTAATTCGCCCCGGGCGAGCGCCGGTTTCAGCAAGTTAGCGGCGTCGTTGGTCCCGGCTGCGCCACCCGCACCGATAAGGGTGTGTGCCTCATCAATGAAAAGCAAGATGGGGGTGGGCGAGGCCTTGATTTCAGTGATGACCCCGCGCAAACGGTTTTCAAATTCACCTTTGACACCAGCGCCGGCCTCAAGCGCACCCATGTCTAAGCCCAATATGGTGACGCCGGCCAAGATATCAGGTACATCGCCTTCGATGACGCGCAGTGCCAGCCCCTCGACCACGGCTGTTTTACCAACGCCGGGGTCACCCACACAGATGGGGTTGTTTTTACGGCGTCTGGCCAAGATGTCGACCATTTGACGGATTTCGGCATCCCGCCCAAAGACGGGATCGATCTTGCCATCACGTGCTTTAGCCGTGAAATCTTCGCAAAAGCGAGAAATGGCAGAACCACCAGCGGGTGCGCCAGCAGGACCAGCTGCGCCACCAAGATGGCCACTGCCTTGAGCCACTTCGCTTGATTTGCCAGCGACGATGGCTAGCGCATGCATAATTTTTGCTTTGTCTAAGCCTTTGAGCAGTGTTGTGTAAGCGCCACTAGCATAAAAAGAAGAACGCGACACAAAGGCGGCAAATAAGGCGCCCGAGCGAATGCTGGTTTCAAACAACTCAACAGATGCGATCAACCAGGCGTCTGCAAATAATTCGGGTAGCAGCTCAGAGAATTGAGGCCGACCGCTGTTGCCTGTTTTGAAGCCTTCAATCACGTGCTCTAAGGCGCGCGCGAAGTGTCCTGGATCAATCTCCAGTTGCTTGGCAATCAACTGAATGTCGCCTGTTGGATTGTCTAGCAATCGGGCAAGCATGTGTTCAATGGTTATTTCGTAATGCAAGCGGCTGACGCAAGTGCCAGCTGCGTTTTCTAATGCTTGTCGGCACTCTTGATTAAGCCTGTCGACCAATCCCTTGAATTCAACTACTTGCATGAGCCTACCCGCCTATTGTGTGGTTGTCTGGGCGCTACGAATTGAAGGCTACCGGTCTCGACGCGGTTCTAGTCTGACTCGGCCAGCGGAATTAATTCGTAGATACATTGAAAAACTGTCATTGGCCGCCACAACTTGACTGCCAATGATGTGGGCATTCAATTCGTACTTCAAAGAAATGATGTCGTTGACTTCCGTCACGCTACTGATCTTCGGGTTTAAGAGCCGCGGCTCGTAGCGATTAATCTGCTGAATGATCTCCAAACAAATGTCTTCGCTCGTGCCAGAGGAAAATGACCCTGCGATGTTATTCATGTCAGACAAACCGTAGTCCGGATCAATTGGCACTGAACCTTTGCGCGTGTTCAAAAGCAGGGTTAGGTGCCGCATGATGGACTGTTGCCCCACAAGCTCGGGAGACATGCCCGCAATGGCGCGCGGATTGGCAATATATAACAGACGATCCAAAAGGCAAGCTTGAGCCATAGGTGCTTGCCTTTTAGAAGGTTACTATTGATCGAATTACTTGGGCGCTGTCCAAGAGTCTTGGGCTTCGATACCATCGGGTGTGAAGGTTTCGATGATGGTTTCATACGTGAAAGATACGTCTTCCATGTGTCCCATACTCTTGTTGTTGTCATCCAAACAAACCGGATAGTACTTGCGCAGCGACGTGATGATGGCGTTTTTGATTTCCACTGTGTAATACAGCGTTTCCTCACCCTGAGCTGAAATCTTGTAGTACTCCAACTTGGCATCGGTTAACTGTTCGCCTGAGGTCAGCGCTTGAAATAGCTTGGGCGAAGACTTGTCAACTTCTTTGGTAATGGTCAGTGGATTGTGAATGCGCTTGCCGGTGGGCAAACCTGTCTGAATGGATCGTGGAATTTCGATGGTGTGCTCAACAGCTTGAACAAGAATCTTGCCTTCTTGTTTTTCGATGGCGCAGCTGCCTTCAATTTTGCCTTGTTTGGCACCGGTTAATGAAAAAAATCCTGGCATTGGCATGTTTGTATCTCCTGGGTTCATCGATCTATAAAAAGTAAATCGGTGGTGAGACGGCTCCCACCGTGGGAGCCGCTTCTCATTTATTTCTGGTCAAGTTTGCCGACTAATGAAAGCGTGAAAGATGCGCCCATGTATTTAAAGTGAGGGCGTACCAACATTGAAACGCGATACCAACCGGGATCGCCCTCGACGTCTTGTACTTCGATTTTGGCCGAACGCAAGGGACGACGGCTACGGACTTCAGGGCCCGGGGCGTCCATGTCGGCTACGTATTGACGTATCCAATTGTTCAGCTCTGTCTCGAGATCAGCACGCTCTTTCCATGTGCCGATGTTTTCACGCTGCAAAACCTTGATGTAATGCGCCAAACGGTTGACCACAAAAATGTATGGCAGTTGCGTGCCAAGTTTGTAGTTGGTTTCCGCTTCTTTGCCTTCCTTGTTGTTGCCAAAGAACTTGGGCATCTGGCAAGAGTTAGCCGAGAAGAAGGCCGCATTGTCACTGTTCTTACGCATTGCCAGCGCAATAAATCCTTGCTCTGCCAATTCAAACTCGCGGCGCTCGGAAATGAGAACCTCGGTTGGAATCTTGGTCTGGATTTGACCCATGGCCTCGTAGTTATAAATCGGCAGGTCATCGACTGCACCACCGCCACGTGGACCAATGATGTTGGCACACCAGCGATAGTCAGCAAAACTCTGTGTCAAGCGCGATGCAAAGGCAAATGCAGCGTTACCCCACAAAAATTTGTTATGGCCTTCGCTGACATTTTCTTCATAGTTAAACGTCTTCGCAGGGGTGGTGTCATTGCCATAGGGCGTGCGAAGTAAGAAGTGAGGGGCAACCAATCCAACGTTACGCGCATCGTCGCTTTCACGAAAGCCTTTCCATTTGGTGTATTGAGGGCCTTCAAAAATGGAAGACAAGTCTTTCAAGTCAGGCAATTTGGTGTAATCGTCAAGCCCAAAGAATGACGAACTAACACCGGAGATAAATGGGGCGTGCGACATGGCGGCGACAGATGCGCAATATTGCAGCAACTTGATGTCAGAGGCGCCAGGCCCAAATTCGTAATTGGCAACCACTGCACCGTATGGCTGGCCACCAAATTGACCGTATTCAGCCGTATAGGATGTCTTGTAGAGTCCCGACTTGGTGATCTCGGGCGAGTCTTCAAAGTCGGCTAGCAAGTCCTCTTTGCTGACGTTTAAGATTTCAAGCTTGATGTTTTCTCGAAAGTTGGTGCGGTCCACCAAGAACTTCAATGAGCGCCAAGCTGACTCCAAACGCTGAAAATCAGCATTGTGCAAAATTGCGTCAACCTGCCGGCAAAGCTTTTTGTCCAAATCGGCGATCATTTCGTCAGCCAGTCCCGCCGTGATCCGGTCAGTGACTCGACCAGGCTCTAACAACGAAGCCACAAACGTCTGAATACCTTGCTTGGTGATATCGTAGGACTCACCATCTGGGCGAACCTTGCTCGATGCCAGCAGTTCGTCTAGTAGGGAGCCACTTGCTGATTCGCCTGCGGCGCCGGCTTCTTTTTTAGCTTCTTCACTCATGTTTGCCAATCCCTGTGATTATTTTTGTTCGATGCCGAGCTCTTTCAGCAGCTTAGCTCGCGTCTCTTCATCCTGAACCAATGCCTGTAGTTTCTTGCGAAAATCAGGGACGTTGCCCAGCGGCCCTTTGAGCGCCTTGAGCGCATTGCGCAAGTCAAGTATCTCTTTAAGCTCAGGCACATTTTCAACGATGGCGTCTGGCTCAAAATCGCGTAGCGAATCAAACTTCAAGCTAACAGCCATGTTGTCTTCTGAGTCGGCTATCAGCTTATTCGGCACTGACATGTCGAGCGAGAGCTTTTGCGCTTTCAGCACATCTGTGTAGTTGTCTTTGTCAACATTGATAGCATCGCGTTCTTCGACCGGGCGTTCATCGGTTTGTTGGCTGAAGTCACCAAGAATAAGCACTTTCAGTGGTAATTCAACTTCAGCTTGAGCATCGCCTGTTGCTGGCTTGTACGTAATGTTTACCCGTTCTTTTGGGGCGACTGAACCTTCACTAGCCATGAGAAGTACTCCTAATTGGTTTGTTGATTGAAAATGCCAAACATACTGACCGGCACGAACAATACTTATCTAAGCACTTTGGTGGTTATTACTGACAAACCAAAGTTGTACACCAAGTGTTAGTAACTGGTCGAGTTTACCCACGTTTCAACAACAAATACTGGCAAATCCTTGCAAATTCTTAATAAAACTTGCAAAAACTTGCAAAAGCTTGCAAAAGTGCTTGTCAATCACACGCTATTTTCGTGTGGCGAAGCGGTCCGGATTTTTCTTGGTGTGAATCGTGTTCTGCTGTATTGTCGGTGGATTAATTTGTGATTGATTTATGGCAACTGAATTCAAGACCATCTATTCTGAAGAGTTGCGCAGGCTTCGCGAGCATGCTCAAGCTTTTGCACAGGCTAATCCGGCGCTTGCGCCCATGCTGGGCGCGACTTCAACAGATCCCGACGTCGAGCGGCTTCTCGAGGGCGTGGCTTTTCTGAACGGCTTGACGATTCAAAAACTCGATGATGAGTTTCCAGAAATCGCCCAAGAGCTGTGTGCCATTTTGGTGCCGCACATCCTGAGGCCCATTCCGGCTGCCACCATGGTTGTGTTTGAGCCCAAGGCTGTTCTCAAAGAATCGGTGGTGATCGCTGCTGGCACCGAATTGGCTGCGACGCCCGTTGATGGCGTGTCTTGTCGATTTAGAACCACAACCGCACTCGAGGTGAATCAGCTGCGCTTAAACGGCGCAAACGTTGACCAATTGTTTTCCGGTGAGCCCGTGATTCGTCTGGAGTTACGCGCAAGCTCAACGTCTCGAGGCGTCCAGCTGCCAAACAGCATCAAATTTTTTCTCGGTGAGAACGAAGAGTCTGCGGCCATGATTTTCATGTTGCTGCATTTTTATTGCGAAACGGTCGTTTTGGTTGATGGCGAGGGTAATCGAGGTGACTTGACCACTAGCATGAGATTTCCAGGTTTTGATGAGGCTTTACTGCCCCAGCCTAAAAATGGCATACCCACGTTTGGCTTGATCCGTGAGTTGTTGGCATTCCCACAAAAATTTCTTTTTGTTGAATTCGCTGAGTTGAACAAGCGCAATCTTGTGGTTCAGACTGAAGCCTTCACGATTGAGATGCGTTTAAAAAAATCACCGCACCCGATACCCCAACTCACCAGCAATAGTTTTATGTTGCACGTCACACCGGCCGTCAATTTGTTTAAGGTCTCTGCCGAGCCTGTGAATTTAGACCATGAGTCGCATGAGTATTTGGTCTTGCCAGATGGCGTGGCAAGAAAGCATTACCAAATTTACTCCCTTGATGGGGTGACTGGGTTGCGGCAAGGCCAAGTTCAACAGACGCACTACGTTCCTTTTTCTTTGCTGCAATTTGGCCAGGTTAAACAAGATGCCATGTATAGAACCACGGTGCGCCGTGCTAGCACAGGGGACTGGGTTGAGACTTATATTTCAGTGGCTTATCAACAATCTGAAATTCCAAGCACTGAAACCCTTTCTATTGACATGACATGCACGAACCGTTGGTTGCCTGAGGCGCTCAAACTGGGCGATGTGTCTAGACCGACCAATACATCGCCTGAGCGGTGTTCGTTTCGCAACATCACGCCCATTAGAGGCGCGGTTGATGTGCCCACCGATGAGCGACTGCTCTGGGCTTGTATTGCGCACGCAGCCATGAATTTCATGTCATTGGGTTCGATCGACACCCTGCAGTCATTGCTTCGTCTGTATGCCGGATTTCGTACCAACGACCACACCAAGCGTTCAGCCAACGAAAGACAGATCGATGGCATGTTAGATCTTGAGATCATTGCTGAGAGCCGAATTTATAGGGGAACGGTGGTACAAGGGCAGACGGTTCGATTGCGATGTGATCAAACGTTTTGGCCCTCTATCGGATCGCTCTATTTATGGGGCAGTGTTTTGGCCCGTTTTATTGCGAGTTTTGCGACTATTAATGTTTACACTCGATTTGAACTTACCGACCGCAACACAGGAGTTTCATTCAAATGGCCACCGATGCTAGGCAACAAGCCGTTGATTTAACGGATCAGTTGCTCGCTAGGGGTGACCGATTTTCTTTTTTTCAAGCCAACCGACTACTGCGATTATTGTCACCAGTCAAAGGTTCAGCGCTCGTCAAACGTTTAAAGACGCGCCCTGCGTTGGGCATGGGATTTCCAGGGACTGACCTACAAAAGATCGAATTGCGGGCCGATGGGGGTTACGAGATAACAGCCAATTTTCTTGGGCTCTATGGTGTGACATCCCCATTGCCGACGCATTACACCGAAGAGTTGTTGGTTCAGTTGGCTGATGGGTTTTCAGTCAATAGAGAGTTTTTGGATATTTTTGCGCAGTCGATCTACCCTAATTTTTTTAGAGCGTGGTTAAAGCCGCGTGCAAGCTTGCGGATCGTAGAGTACGACGACACCGACATGCTGGATATTTTGTACGCCTTTGTCGGCATACCGGCTTCAAGTCGAAAGGCTGATGTGGGTAATGGCTTGCTGCTACGATGTGGGGCTTTGTTTAGCCAACAAACGCGCTCCGCGGTAGGTTTGCAAGCCGTGGTTGAGGCTTGTTTTCCAGATGTTGACGTTGAGGTCAAGCAACTGCAA
Organism: uncultured Burkholderiaceae bacterium; assembly: GCA_937888805.1. Classification (GTDB taxonomy): domain Bacteria; phylum Pseudomonadota; class Gammaproteobacteria; order Burkholderiales; family Burkholderiaceae_B; genus Algicoccus. The sequence goes on along the minus strand of CALBEY010000019.1, from coordinate 11,473 downwards.
CAAGTATGGGTCAAGATTGCTGACGATCAAACGTTTCAACTCGGCAAGCAGGCTTGTGTGCTAGGCGAAGATAGTCACGTGGGTCGTTTTTGTCGATCATTTAGCGGCATCACCATTTGCTTGAGTGAGGTTGACAAGGATGTTTTTGGACAGTTTCTGCCTGGCGGTAAACGTTATGCGCAACTACACTTTTTGGTCGATTACTACCTTAACGAACCCTTGCCGGTCCGAGTAGAACTGTCCTTAGTAAGAGGTGCGGCCGAATCGACACAACTGTCAGGTAGCCGGTGGGGTCGATTGGGCCGTGACACGTGGTTGCTAGACGATGAGCACGAGCAGTCGGCCTTCACGTTTTTTGATCTACCGGTGCGACAAAGACAAAAGAAACACTAAGGCGGCGATGGGATTTTGATTTGCTTTCAATTGAAAGGTTTGTGCTTTGATGAATGATTTGGAGCTATAGATGGCGGATATTTTTTCGGGGTTAAGCGCCGAGTTGCGCTTTGCCTTTAAATCCAGTGCACCAAACGCACCTGCATTTGATGTGGTTGCGTTCACTGGTGACGAGGGTATCTCGACATTATTTCGTTTTGAGATCACGCTGGTGACCACCGCAACTAACACGGATCTGAGTCAATTACTCAGCAATCAAGCCACTTTTGCGATCAGGACGACCACTGGATCGGTATACACCCCATACAACGGCATTTTGTCTGAAGTCGAGCAGTTGGGCCAAGTCGACAGTTACTTTTTTTATCGGGTGGTATTGGTGCCTGCGGTTTGGCAGTTGTCACTCACCAAAATTAACGAGGTTTACTTAGACGAGCAATCCATACCTGACTTGATTGCCACATTGCTTCGTAATAATGGCATATCGAGTAATGATTTCAAGGTGATGCTAAAAAGTGCACCAGCCTATCGAGCGCGCAGCTTTGTTTGCCAGTACCAGGAGACTACCTTAGATTTCATCAGTCGTTGGATGGAAAAAGAGGGTCTTTATTATTACTTTGAGCAAACCAGCAATGGTTTGCAATTGGCTATTGTTGACTACAAAGAAGCGCAACCGGCACAAGCGATTGCGCTATCCTACATGCCCCGAGAAAACATTCAAACCGCACAGCTTGATCAGGCGGTGTCGGCCTTTGCTTGGCAAAGAAAACAGGTTTTTCAGACAGTTGTGGTTCAAGACTTTAATTACCGGCAAGCTGACTTGGCTGACAATTTAAAAGCGCAAGCCACGGTGACCAATGGTCAAGCCGGTCAGGTTATGTTTTATGGTGACAACACTCGGACTGAGTCTGAGGTGAGTCGGCTGGCAAGCGTGCGCGCCGATGAATTGGCCTGTCAAGCAGAATCATTTAAGGGCGAAGCGCCTGCGGTTGGTATTCGGTCGGGTTACTTTTTAAACTTGTCGGGTCATTACCAAAGCGAATGCAATGGTCAGTTTTTGATCACATCTGTTCGTCACAAGGGGTCGCAGACTGGAGTGGTACTCGCGGGCCAGACGACTGCCTATGCTGACGGTGAAACCTCATCGGTTTATTTTGCGACATTTACGGCAACCCGAGCTTCGCAACAGTTTCGTGCCCCAGCGCGCACGCCAAAACCCTCAATATCGAGCCTGCTCAGTGGCGTGATTGATAGCGAAGGCTCTGGCCAAACAGCTGAGCTCAACGCTTACGGGCAATACAAAGTGCAGCTGCTCTACGACTTGTCAAACAAGTCTGCGAACAAGGGTTCGGCCTGGATTCGACTGGCGCAGCCTTACGGCGGCAACGGTCATGGCATGCACTTCCCTTTGCTCAAGGGCACCGAAGTGCTGATTGCCTTTTTGGGTGGCGACCCTGATCAACCGGTCATTGTTGGGAACGTTTCGAATTCAGAGAACCCCAATGTGGTGATCGATCAAAACTCGCAATCTAATGGTTTTAAAACAGTATCGGGTAACGTCATCGCCTTGGAAGATGACAGTAACAACCAAGGCATTACCATTCACTCACCTTCGGGTGGGACTTATTTGTATATGGGCCAGTTCCCAAAACAAAAAGAGACAGACTAGCGGTTTGGTTATTAGCAAGTGCTATGTCACATGTCAACGAAAAATGATGGAGAATTTTGATGGTAGCGACCTACGGTATTGCAAAAATATCAGAGGGAACCGATTACGAAGAGCACAACGGCGAGCAGATGAGTTTGCTCTTTGGCAATCGTATTGCCTTTGCAAAAGGTGATGTGCAAGGCATTGCGGCGGCGATGGACTCGACCTTTGTGCAAGGTAAGACCAATCGAGTTGGCGCTGACAGCCAAACATCCATTTATAAAGTTGATGACATTCGCTACGCCCAGGGGATGGCCGCTCAGATCGCACAAGTTGGTGGCGGTGGCTATGAACAATCGTTTTCAGTGACCGCTGGGTCATCTGATGCCAGCGCTTTCAGTGATTTGTCTTCTTACCTCAACGATGCAATTTTCACCAAGGTCTCGTCGCTGTCGAGTAGTTTTGCAGCAGTAAAGTCGGTGATTGCTGATACCACTGGGGACTTACATCTAGAAAAAGACGGTAAGTTGGGCGTGGAAAGTGCTGATGAGTTGGGCACAGAGTTAGCTGCCATTGTTGATGACATCACCAAAACGGCATTGCCCAAACTGATATCGACTTTTCAAAACATGAATCCCTATGCAGCCATGACCATCAATGATGGGTCAGTCACGTTCTTGGGTGCGCGTGGTGGCAATGGCAAAAACGGCTCGACAGGTCTTTTGATGTCACCCACAGGATTTACCCTGTCTGCAGATGCCTCTAACCGGGCATTCACCAAAACCAGCGATTACGTCACGGGCTTTAGCGGTGATGCGGCTGTTTCGATGCAAGCCACGACCAGTAATGCCACGCTCGATGTGGCGGCCTCAGTTATTAACGTCACAGCCGCCAAATCCAGTAGTCAAGAATCCAGCAGTTCGCACACGGCCACTCAGTACTCGGTGCAAACAGTCAATGGATCGGCCAAGTCATCCATGGTCATGAGTTCATCTAAATTGGCACTCGAAACCGCTGGCGCTAGCGGTTCAGGTTCTGTCACGGTTGCAAGTAGCTCGGTCAAAGGCCAAGTGGGGTCAAGCAGCTTGGCGTTGTCGACATCCAGTGGCTCGATGGCCTTTTCCAGCGCCAAGGTCGCAGTCTCTTCATCAAGTGCCACGCTCAGTTACGGCTCGAGCAGCGTATCTGTGAGTGCAGCTGGGGTGGCGATTAATGGCAGTGCGCTCAAGGTAATGATGTGAAGATTTTTACCGCACCTGACACCGAGATCACTTACCGCGCCTTTTCTTTGGCGCCAGGTAAGTACGCGTTGTCTGTTGCTTTGCTGGTTCGATTTGGGCTGCACCCTGAGGGTGAATCTGAGTCGGCGGTGGTCCCCGGTGTTTGGGACATCATCACACCAGCGGTGAAAGGTTATGCGGTTTTCGACGAAGGCTGGCCGAAGTTGCGCGGTGAGTATATGGTGTTTGGTGCAGGCTATCTGCGTGATGCTCAGGCGCAACAGCCGCTATCAGCAGCGGTTACGGTTGGTGCGATGACCAAGCAGCTGGCCGTCTTTGGTGAGCGCTTCTTCACGCCGGGTGGTGGGGTGACTTCTGCCACACCATTTGTCCGCATGCCGATTTCACCGCAAACAGCTTATGGTGGTGAGTCCTACCCATTAAACCCCTACGGAAAAGCGGCAGTTGCCATGCAAAATGCGGCTGGCCAATCAATTCACCCCTTACCCAATGTGGAACTGCCAAGCGCATTGATGCGCTCGCCCCGAGATACCGCCAGTGTGGCGGGATTTTGGCCTTATTACCCTGACATGCCACAACGCACCCAGTACTTGGGTCTTTTTGACGATGAATGGGTGAAGACCCGTTGGCCACACCTGCCCACGACAACTGATTTCACTTTTTTTCAAGCCGCGCCCGAGGACCAGCGTCTCGCTGACGGTTATTGGCAGGGCACGGAGACAGTGGTGGTGCAAAACATGCACCCCAAATACGCTGTTCTAAAAGGCGCGTTGCCCAATTGTCGGGCGCGGGTCTTTGGTTTGGTGCTCGATGCTCAAGGCGAGCAACACTTCGGTGAAACGAAAACACGCCTAGAGTCGGTCTTTTTGATGCCGGATCAACAGGCTGGGATAGCGCTTTATCGGTCCGTCATTGAAGTTGATGATCCTGAGGGAAAAGACGTTGCGGCGCTTTATGCTGAGCTCGAGTCACTTGACAACACGCCCGCAGCGGCACAGGGCTTCTTGTTGAGCTTTAAAGCCAGGCTCAATGAGGATCCCACCGATGAGAAAACGCCACCTGAAAGTCTTGCCCCGAGTGCTGATCAAGAAAAGAAAACATTGACAGTTCTCTTGACTGAGCTTGACACACAAAGACAACGATTTGTTCAACACATGTCGCAGTCAGGCATGACTCAGGCTCAAATTTTGGCATCACTTAAAAGTAACCCGCAGACCCGTGAGTTGGCCCTACTGATTGAACAAACAGCAGGTGGGGTTGGTGGGTTTTTTGATCGCATCGAAGCCTTTGCGCAGTCGGCTGTGCAAGCCGAACCGGATGGCAGCGATCAAATAGTGGCTGCCTTAAGCGATGCGGCCACCGCACGCTTGGCGCGAAATGCGGTTTTGCAGCAACAACAGGCAGGCGCGGATTGTTGTGACCTGATGCTCGCACACGCTGATCTTTCGGGATTGGATTTATCGGGCATGGACTTTTCTGGTGCCGTGTTAATTGGTGCCAATTTCGTTGGCAGCGTTTTGTGTGGTGCGACTTTTGATCGAACCGTCTTAACCGAGGCCAATTTTTCAGCCGCAGATCTTTCAAGGGCCAGTTTTGTGATGGCGAGCTTAAGTGGGGCTCAATTTCATGGCGCTAATTTGTCAGATGCCAGCTTGCTTCGAGCCGATTGTGCCGTGGCGTCTTTTGGCGATGCGGTGCTTGAACGTTTGGAGATGTCGGGCGGTAACTTTGCGGGTGCGCAATTGCGACACGCGAGCTTAAAGGGCGTTTCAGCCAACAAAGCCGATTTCACGGGGGCTCATTTGGCTCAGGCGGACCTAACCGGTGCCAAATTGGTTGAGGCCAATTTCTCTGGCGCTGACTTAACTGGGGTTGGGATGTCTCATGCCAGTTGTATTGGGGCTTTTTTCTCTTGCGCAAAATTACACAAAGCCAACTTTGAAGGGGCTGATCTGGCCGATAGTAGCGCTGATAAGGGAACTCAGGCCACAGCGGTTAATTTTACGGGTGCTTGTATGACTCGCGCTTGCTGGATTGGCGCCAATTTGTCGGGTTCAAATTTCGACAACATCAGGGCACAAGGCGCTAATTTTTCCCAGACGCAAATGTCGATGGTCACGATGCGCGGTGCGGTGGCTAAGCAATCAAGCTTTGATAAGGCCACCGTATCTGATTCGGACTTCTCAAAAAGTAATTGGATGGAAGCCTCGTTTGCGCAGACCAAATTGACCAATACCTGTTTGAATTCGTGCAACTTTTATGGGGCCAATTTTTTAGACACGGTTTTTTTGAATGTGCAGTTAGAAAACGCGTACATCGCACGCACAATTTTGGCAGCACGCATTGGGGCAAACAATGTCTAATTGGCGAGACCACGTGATTGACGCTGGCATTGACTCTGTGGATTTCGCCGGCCAAAACTTGGCCGGCGAATCCTTTGCTGGGTTGCGCTTGAACAAGGTAAGCTTTTCTCGGGCTGATTTGAGCCATTGTGACTTCGTGGGTTGTGACATCGAGGGCTGTGATTTTTCAGGTGCGACGTTGACAGCATCGACTTGGCGAGCGTCAAACATACAAAGCACCTCATTTTCCAACGCTGTACTAACGGGTGCACAATTCATCGAGGTGCAAGCCAAAGGGGTCGATTTTTCAAGTGTGGCGGCTTCGGGCTCGAGTTGGTATTCGGCGTTGCTAGACGATTGCCAGTTTGATCAAGCGCAGTTGACAGCGGCATCGCTTGAGCGGGCCAGTGCCACCAAAGGCTCTTTCAAGTCGACAGATTTTTCGGGTGCCAATCTGAGTCGCGCGACCTTTCAAGGTAGTGAGCTAGGAACGGCCGTTTTTCGAGACACTGACATGACGCAGTGCTACTTGGCCGATGCAGGGCTCAAGGGCCAGTCTTTTACAGGTTGCCAGTTGAACATGACTTTGTTTAACAAGGCAGATTTAACAGCAGCTAATTTTTCAGGTTTGGTGTTGAGTCAGGTGAATTTCACGCAGGCCAAGTTGGGTCAAGCGGACTTCTCTGGCGCCGTGCTGTCAGCGATTGTTTTTTCGATGGCTGACCTAACAGGCTCCAATTTTAGTGGCGCGCAATTCGATCAGGTCGATTGCGCCGGGGCACAACTGAAACACGTGAATGCCGCCGATAGCCAGTACAAACACACTGTTTTTAAAGACGCTGACATCACACAAGCGATTTTCACCAAAAGCCGTTTTCGGTTTTGCGATTTGTCAAAGGCGAAGTTAGATGGCAGTGATTTTGCTGAGACGCAATTTAAAGCCTGTCATTTGTATGGCCTTTCTGAATTAAAGACCTTGTGGTTGGGCGCAACTTTTGTCGATAGCCTGAAAGAAGACGCACTCAGGACCAAAGCAGATTTGTGGCAGGTGCCACGGTGATTTGTTAGACACTCATGACGAATCAAAAACAGGATGTTTAGATGATGACAAAACCCTACCCAAGCAACAATTTAGTAACCGCAGAACCGCTGATCAGTCTGCGCACGGCGACAATCACCGGGCGCGCTGATCGCTGGTTCTTTGTGCAAGAGGCGGCTGCGCCGCGTTTAAAGCGTGCCGCCAGTTGTCTGGTTGAGCCGCAACTGGGTGATCTGGTACTGATTTGTGATTGTGGTGAAAACAAGGTGGGCTATATCACCGCTGTATTGCAAAGCGCGAAGGAAGATCAAGCCGCGGTGAAACTGCCTGGTGGGGTGACCTTGAACAGTTCACTCAATGGCTTAGATATTGAGGCTCGTCAAATTGCCCTCAAGGGTCAGCAGTCGATCAGTTTGGTTGCGCCACATCTTGAAATGAATGCGGCCGCAGCGACTGTGCGGGTATCGCACTGGAAAAGTTGGTCCGAATCCATGGAGTCGCATGTGGTTCGGGCTTCTTTGGTTGCCACTTCGTTGACCAGTCACATTGGCACAGCTATTTCACGTATCAAAAGCAGTTGGCGAAAAGTCGATGGCCTAGATGAAGTGCAGGCTGGTCGCAGCCGTTTGTTGGTCGACGGGCAGCACAAAGTTGAGGCTGAACACGTGACAGTAAGGGCCCAGGGATACGTTCGTATCGATGGCAAAAAAATCGATTTGGGTTAACAGGGGAGAACAGATGTTTGCAGCAACGATACAAACTGGTGAAGTGATGTGTTTGCCCGATGTGTGTAAAACACCGGCGCCGCCCGCGCCACCGATCCCCATTCCCTACGTCAACATGGCCATGACGATGATGGCCATGCCAACAGTGACGCAAGTGTTGGTGATGGGTTGCCCATCGTTAAACCTTGATTCAAAGATTTCGGTCAGCATGGCCGATGAGCCGGGTGTGGCCGGTGGGGTTGTTTCAGGCTCATTCATTGGCGAGTGTCAGTTCACCAGCGGCAGTATGAAAGTCACGCTTAAAGGCAAGCCAGCAGTGCGCATGATGGACCCAGCCAAATCCAATAAGGGCAATTGTTTTGGATCCATGATGACGCCAAGTCAGGCCTTGGTTATTTTTGGGTAATGCTTTTGGAGAGGGGTAGCTCATCTAGTGGTTTACCGTCACTGGCTAGAATTATTTCACGACCTGGAAAGTATTTAACCCGTGCGGTTTGAGTCTTGCCCTGGTGGATGTACTTAACGAGGTAGCCTGAGGCAGTGCGTGTGGTTTTGGTTTCTATGGTGCAGGCGGTTTCTAGGAAGAAGACTTGTTCAGCCAGGTACTTTCCAGGTTTTGGGGCTTCGGGTATTTTTGGGTCAGGTGGAAAGATCATTTTCCAGACTAAGTCACCCAAGATGCTGCCCGCTAAGCCAAAGCCTATGGTTAGAGCCAGTGATGTTGGCCAAATGGCGTAGGCAAGGCTTGCGAGACCGTAGCCGCCGGCAGTGGCGCCAGGGCCAGCAGCAGCGCCAACGATGGCACCGCCGGCAACAGTGGGCCAGATCCATTTTTGGCTGTCGGCGCCATAGTGGGTGGTCAGTGAGTAGGCAATGGGTGCGCCCATTGCGGCACCTAGGATAGGTTGCCAGTACTTGGTTAGCCAAGGTGTGTTTTTTTGTTCGCGAAGTGCTTTGTCGCGTGCGGTAACGATGGTCTGCCAGCAGACCTTTGGACGAGATTGTTGGGTGAAGATTTCCTGAGTAACAGACACCACACGACCGACAGGTGCTTGTGAATAGGCCGGCAGTGGTGCCGCACAGACTAACAATGCGACGCAAGTCGTAAAACGGGGATTCTGGAACAATGAAGGCATTGAAAAGCTCGCAAGAATATTTATGCCGACCGAACTGGTTTTCACTTGATAATACAACCTTGTGCTTTACTGTGGTGGTTTGAAAGTATGCATTTAATCAGCCGTTTACTTGTTGTGTTTGCCATGGCGATATCCATCGGTGGCTGTTCTTCATTGGGTGGAAAATCCACGGAAGAAAAAACAGACCAGGCAAAAGCCAAGGTCAGTTGGTCTTTTGAGAAAGAAGGTGTTTGGCTCGAGTTGGCAGCGCAAACAGACCTTAATTTCTATGCCAATCGTTCACATTCGCTGGTGCTTGGGGTGTGGCAAGTCGACGACGAGAAGGTTTTTGTCAAACTTATGGGTGATCCTAATGCGATAAGCCATGCGTTGGCAACGGGAACGCTGCCCAAAGCGGTCTTGCAGTTGGACCGTTACGTCATCCAGCCTGATACGCGAACGCTGTTGAAGATTGACCGGGTACAAGACGCAAAATATGTTGGTATTGTGGCGGGTTATTACGTTTTTGACCCAGCTCGATCAGCAAGGTATTACCGGATTCCTTTGAATATTCAATCGACTGGTTTGATCTCGAAAGATTACACAGCTGAACCTGCCATTCTGGCTTTACAAATGGTGTTGGGTAGCCAGCGAATCATTAATGCAAAGAGTCTGACTTACGACGCTGACAAAAAAGTGGTGCTTGAAACAGTACCGTTAAGTAATGAAAAGTTGGAAGTCGAGTTGTCTCCAGAGGTATTGAACCAAGTGGCGCAAGAATCGAGCGCAGTGATTAAGTTAGGGCAATGAGGGCCTCAAGATAATGGATACAAGACAAAGCATTTTCTGGCACCAAGGGTTGTTTTTACAGCCGCAACATTTTCAGCACATGGAAATGTATCAGCAATTTTGTCGCGAGCCCATCATGAGAATGACTAACCCCTACCCTTGGGGTTTGGGTGAACTGCAAATTTCCGAACAAGCCCTAAGCAATCGTGTGGTTGATATCAGGCAATTCAAACTTTTGCTGCCTGATCAGACTTACCTTGAGTTTCCGGGTAACGCTATCCACACCCCGAGATCCTTCGATAGCGTGTGGACGGACGTTGATGAGCCATTGAATGTTTACGTGGGTATTCGGCGGTTTTCACCCGCCGTACCGAACGTCACTGTTGTCGATTCACAGGGTGAATTTGAATCGGTACAAACAAGATTTGCATCACTCTCAAATCCAGACGAGTCACGCGATGCGTACAGCAACAGCGCCAATGCACTGATCCCAACGATCATACACGTGACCAAAGTCTTTTTTGAAAATGAGCTTGCCAAGCTTGATGATTACGACTTGTTTTTTGTGGCCAAGTTAGAACGTAATGGTGACCAAGCGCGGGTTGTCGTGGATCAAGTGCCAGCGGTCTACGCACTGAATGCATCGAACTACTTAAAAACAGTAGTGCGCGATATTCGAGATGACATGCTCGGACGTGTTCGGCAATTGGAGGAATACAAATCACCGATCAATAACAATCAGGACACCCCTGACGCTAATTTTCTGATGATGATGCAAGCCGTTCAGGTCTTAAACCGACAAGTACCGATGTTGACGCACATTCTCGAAGCAGAAAACGTTCACCCTTGGGATGTCTACGGTGTGTTGAGGGTGTGTGTGGGTGAAATGAGTACGTTTTCGCAGCGTTTGGATTTATATGGTCGGCGTGCAGATCAAGAGGACGGGTTGCCGAGCTACGACCACCGCGATTTGGGTCATTGTTTTGGTAAAGCCAAATCAGTGCTATCGCAGTTGTTGTCAGATGTGGCAGTGGGTCCCGAACTGCGGGTGGTCATGGCGCAAAACGGGGATATTTTTTCTGGCAACATTCCAAAAGAGTTTTTTGCGACACGCAATCGATTCTTTTTGGTCCTGCAGTCGGCGACTATCCGCGATTTAGATGACGCCGAGTTTCAAGCAACTTCTCGTTTGGCAGCAACAACTGTACTACCACAGCTGATAGACCACGCATTACCAGGCCTTGGCTTGATGGCGCTCTCTGGACCACCGCAGGGGCTACCCAAACGAGCTGACGCCAAATACTTTCGCATCGAGCAAATCAGTGCGCAATGGGAACAGGTTGAGTCAGAGGGTGCAATGGCCATGTATTGGACTGACGCCCCCGATGATTTGCGGGCATTAATCGTGGTTACTAGAGGCTAGTCATGGGATTGTCACCCCTTTTTATACCCTTCATGGCGTATGTCAAAAGCATTGAGCGTCAGCCAAATCCTGACGCTCAGCAAGTGCATGATCAATTGCAAGTGCTCATTCAAGGCGCCCGAGAGCAAGCGCTGAACAACGAGGTCGCACATGAGCGCTTTAATGATGCCTTGTTTCCAGTTGTGGCTTGGAGTGATGAGAGGTTGGCCAATTTAGCCGCATGGCGTGAAACCCACGACTGGCGAGCTTTTATGCTGACTCGCAAATTATTCGCCACAACAGTGGCGGGGGTGAAATTTTTTGAGCGGTTACAGGCATTGGCACCTGAGGATAATGACCTCAGAGAAATTTTCGTATTGTGTCTTTGCATGAATTTTCTGGGCCGCTTTGCACAAAATCCGAACGATCCCGCTTTGGTTCAGTTGCGATTGGACAATTACAAGCTATTGCGCCCGCAAGGTGTCTTTGTCGAAGGCGCCTTAGACAAAAAACTGTTTCCAGAAGCTTACCGAGTGACATCAGATGTCGGCCAAAAGCGCCGTCAACAGTCTAATGGTCGACGCCTTTGGTTGCTCGGTGTGGCACTGCCCATTGCGGCTCTCGTCGCACTAGGACTGCTGTTCCACTATGACTTGTCACTTAAGATTAACGATATAAAACAGATGTTGAACCCATGAGAACGATCCTTCAGGCGCTACTCGCGATTGTTTTGTTGCTGCTATTGGCCATCATCAGTTGGCTCTTTGTGTTGTATATGGCTT
>CALBEY010000018.1 GCA_937888805.1 uncultured Burkholderiaceae bacterium | reverse complement strand
TTGCAAATATGGGCTGCGGGCAATGACCCATGACGGGTTAAACGAACCGTGCCAACACCACACCGGTCATCACCATGTGGGAGATGGTGATGAATACCGACAATTTGTGAAGCTTATCGAACAACGCTTTGGCGCCACTGTCCGTGGCCCGATTGATCGCAGGCATGAGGAACTGCCGCGTGGGAATGGTCGTGACGGCAATGACAGCCAGCAAAATAGCTGAAACGTCGTCTTTTGACCATAAAAGTGCGGCTGCAATCACAGAAGTGACCAGCACAAAAATATAAAAATGGGGAAATGCCCGACGTATGGTGGGTCCTGCTTGATCGGCAGGCAATGCAGAAAAGACAAAGGCGGCAAAGCCAAATGAAAAAAGCAGCATGCCACCAAAAAGCAAAGCCGTGACCAAAAGAGCCGCTGTTAACATTTAAAGAACCCTGTCTATTGATGGTTAAAAAACAACAATTATAGAAGAGGATCTGTTGCCTGACCTTGCCTCACCATCGCGTGGCTAGCGCCGATCGTCAGGATGTGGCGCACTTCCAAATAAAACGGGATACCGTAAGGCATCCTCTCTAAAATATAAATGATGTCCCGAAGGGCTGTGGTTTTATGAACTTTGAAAAGGACCGGCTGAGGGTCTTGGTCTTGGGCCCACTGTGGTTAGAACGGCGTGTTTGGCCGTGTTTGAGTACAGCTATTTAATGAATGCTGCTTATCCCCCGTTAATGCAGTAGCGCTCGAGGTAGAGCCAACGACAATACGTATCAGCCAAAATGGTGCCGGAGAAAGGAGTCGAACCCTCGACCTTCGCATTACAAGTGCGCTGCTCTACCAACTGAGCTACACCGGCACGGGGTGTCCCTTTGATTGGGGACATTTAAAAGAGTTCGTATTGTATGAGAAAAATAGATAACTTACTTAACGATCTTCAAATGGGGGCGTTGGGGCACTTCTTCAGCGGCTGCGGGTTGTGCAATTGTCTTGGCTTCTAAGGATTGCGTCTGTTCGACAGGCTGGACTTCAAATCCCATGCCCGTGCCTGTTTCCTTGGCATAGATGGCTGACACGGCCCCAATGGGCACCCAAATCATTTCGGTCTTCCCACCAAAACGCGCCTGAAACTCAACAAATTCGTTGCCAATTTTAAGCTGCTGGGTAGCGGCGTAAGACACACTTAACGTGATTTGGCCATCTTGAACAAAAGACATCGGCACGCGCGTGTTCTCGTCGACTTGCACCACCAAGTGGGGCGTTAAACCGTTATCCGTACACCACTCGTGTAAGGCTCGAATGAAGTAGGGTTTGGTGGCTGTTTCGACCATCGCTGAGGCTGAACCGATCATTTAAAAATTAACGACGCATGACCTTTTCTGATGGGGTCAGCGCTTCAATGTAGGCTGGGCGCGAGAAAAGACGCTCGCCGTACTTTTGAATCGGGGCAGCCGTCTTGGGCAACTCGACACCGTAGTGATCCAAACGCCACAACAAGGGCGCCATGGCCACGTCTAACATTGAGAACTCTTCGCCAAGCATGTATTTGTTTTTAAGCATCAAAGGGGCGAGCTGCGATAACCGGTCGCGAATGGCAGCCCGAGCCGCGTCTTGTCGCTTGGTATCAGCACGAGCCGCACGGTCTTCAAGAACCGAGACGTGTACGAACAGTTCTTTTTCAAAATTGAATAAGAACAAACGCGTGCGAGCACGCATCACCGGATCGGCAGGCATCAACTGCGGATGCGGGAAACGCTCATCAATGTATTCGTTGATGATGTTTGACTCGTACAAAATAAGGTCGCGCTCAACAAGAATCGGTACTTGGCCATAAGGATTCATCACGCTGATGTCCTCTGGCTTGTTGTAAAGATCAATGTCTTGAACCTCGAAGTCCATGTCCTTCTCATACAGCGCAAAACGGCAACGGTGTGAAAAGGGGCAAGTCGTGCCTGAGTAAAGGACCATCATGGGAGCTATACCGTCCAAAAATCAAAAGTAGATTAATAAAACAAAAACCAGCGCCAGCCTAGGCGGGCGCTGGCTGGCACGTACTTAGTTATTTGACGTGTTTCCAATACGACGCATTCAGGCGCCAAGCAACCACGAAAAATATACCCAAGAAGAGTAACACCCAAACACCGATTTGCTTACGCTTGAGTTGTGACGGATCAGACATCCAAGTCATAAACGCAGCCAAATCAGCCATATCGCTATCGTACTGGCGGGCAAGTTGTGGATCGAGTGCTTTGAAACGATGTGTTTCAGAAGCAGTTCCATTATAACCAACCAGTGGCTCAGTGTTCGATGTCCAATAACCTTCGGGATCATAAACGGTTGTGACTTTTTCCCAAGCGGGCTGGCCGTCTTTTTCAACTTGCTGCACCACTGTCGAGGTCAACTCACGTGGCCCCTGCATGTCCCACAAGACGTGAGGCATACCCGCATTGGGAAAGGCCAAGTTGTTCCAGCCCGTTGGTTTGGTCGTGTCCCGGTAAAAGGTTCGCAGATAGGTGTAGATGTAATCACCGCCTGGTGGACCTGCATTGCGTGATCTCGACCGGGCCATCACACTCAAATCAGGGGCTGCCGCACCAAACCACATGGTGCCGTCAGCACGTGTCATGGCGATGGTCATCATGTCACCCACGCGCTCACCGGTGAACAACAAGTTTTTTTTGATTTGCTCGTCAGTCAAGCCAATTTCCGTCAACTTGCTGTAGCGCATCGACTTGGCGCTGTGGCAGTTCAAACAGTTGTTGACGAATATCTTGGCTCCGTTTTGAAGGGCCGCATTATCGTTTAACCGATTGGGTGCCTTATCCCAGGGGTAAGAACCACCTGCTGCCATCGAAACAGCACAAGTCATCGAGAGTACAACAGCACTTACAAACTTTGTCATCATTTTCATTACGTCTCTCACGACTTAGTGGGCATGGTAAACAACGCGATCTGGCACGGGTTTGAATTCACCCATCCGACTCCAAATGGGCATCAAAAAGAAAAATCCCAAGTAAATCACAGTGCCGATTTGCGACATCAAGTTAAAAACATCGGTCGGTGCTTGCGTGCCCAAGTAACCCAGAATCACAAAGTTGATAAAGAAAATGCCATAAAGCGTTTTGTGCCAACTGGGGCGATAACGAATTGAACGCACGGGGCTGTGGTCCAACCATGGCAGGAAGAACAGCAGCACAACCGCACCACCCATGACAACCACACCCCAGAATTTGGCATCAACGGTGCGCATGGTAACAGCGATCAATAACAGGATCACGGGCACTGCAATCTTCCAAAACCCCTTTGTCTTAAAGAACATCATGACCGCAGCAATACCAGCAGCAGCAGCCATCACCCAAGTGAATTGATCTGTCACAGCACGCAACATGGAGTAGAAGGGCGTGAAGTACCAAACAGGTGCAATGTGTGGTGGCGTCTTCAGCGGATCAGCAGGGATGAAGTTGTTGAATTCCAAGAAATAGCCCCCCATCTCCGGCGCAAAAAACACAATCGCCATGAAAACAATGAAGAAGCCTGCCGCGCCCATGATGTCATGCACCGTGTAATACGGGTGAAAGGGAATGCCATCAAGCGGTCGGCCATAGATGTCTTTCTTGGCTTTGATATCGATGCCGTCTGGATTGTTCGAACCCACTTCGTGCAGTGCCACGATATGGGCGCCCACCAAGCCAAGCAAGACCAATGGAATCGCAATAACGTGAAGGGCAAAGAATCGGTTCAAGGTAGCATCCGACACGACATAATCGCCTCGAATCCAGATCGCGAGCTCAGGTCCAATAAACGGTATGGCCGCAAAGAGGTTCACAATCACTTGCGCGCCCCAAAACGACATTTGGCCCCAAGGCAACAAATAGCCCAAGAAAGCTTCTGCCATTAAAGTTAAGAAGATACCAACGCCAAAAATCCAAACCAACTCGCGTGGCTTTCGGTATGAGCCGTAAATCAAGGCCCGTGTCATGTGCAAGTAAACCACCACGAAGAACATCGAGGCGCCGGTGGAGTGCATGTAGCGCATAAACCAGCCACCCGGCACTTCACGCATGATGTACTCAACAGAATCAAAGGCGTACGCCGCATCTGGTTTGTAGTGCATCACCAAGAAAATGCCCGTGACAATCTGCAACACCAAGACCAACATGGCCAAAGAGCCAAAGAAGTACCAAAAATTAAAGTTTTTGGGCGCGTAGTATTCGGATAAGTGCGCCTTGATTGTCGACGTTAACGGAAAGCGGTGGTCTATCCACCCCAATGCCCCTGTCGTCTCGACTTGCTTCTCGCCAGCCATGTTACGGCTCCTCTCAAACTTTCGATGTCAGTTTTTTAACAATTACAGCCAAGCCGTTTAAGCTGGGTTGTTTTCATCCACACCAATTAAAATGCGGCTATCAGTCACATATTGATAGGGTGGGACTTCCAAGTTATCTGGTGCGGGTTTGTTTTTATAGACTCGGCCAGCCATGTCAAAGTTCGATCCGTGGCAAGGGCAGAGGCTACCGCCTTGCCAATCAGCGGGCAGGCTGGGCTGCGCACCCGGCGTGAACTTTGGCGTGGGCGAACAACCCAAGTGCGTGCAAATGGCCACACCCACCCAAATCTCGGGCTTACGCGAGCGCCAGTCATTTCTGGCGTACTCGGGTGTAATACCCGGACGCTCTGAATTCGGATCGGCGAGTTGGTTATTCAAAGCTGGCAGCGCCGCCACTTGTTCTGGCGTGCGGCGTATCACCCACACAGGTTTGCCGCGCCACTCGACCGTGAGTAACTCGCCGGGCCTAAGCATGCTGATATCAACTTCGACCGCGGCACCAGCGGCCTTGGCTTTTTCTGATGGGGCGAAGCTACCCACGAAAGGCAGGGCCATGGCAGCACCGGCAACACCACCAACCGCACAGGTTGCACCAATCCACATGCGCCGTGAGGGATCTGGCGGCAACGTTAAAGGTGCTGCCCCTTCTTCGTCCTGCTTAACAGTCGTATCCTGACTCATCACATCATCCTTGTGTTGCATTGACGACGCATATGGCCGTCCGGTCATCGATCAATTAATATTTTGCACCGTAGTATAAACCCTCTACCGTTTACTCGTCGGTCATCCCAATAAGGAAAAAAATGTCAAAAACAACTGGAATTATCAAGGAATTCAGAGCGTTTGCCGTGCGCGGCAACATGGTCGATCTTGCCGTTGGCGTCATTATCGGGGCGGCATTCTCAAAAATAGTCGATTCACTGGTTAAAGATGTGGTCATGCCGGTTATTAACTTTTTGGTTGGTGGCAAAGTCGACTTCTCAAACAAGTTTTGGATCCTTTCCGAACCAGCCAACTACACCGGCTCAAGAACCTATGCGGCTCTGAGCGAAGCGGGCGCGACGGTCTTGGCTTGGGGTCAGTTCTTGACCATCATGATTAACTTTATTTTGCTGGCCTTCATCATTTTCTGGATGGTCAAGCTGGTCAACAAAGCCCGCTCAGCCATAGAGGCAGAGAAACCAGCACCAGAACCTGCGCCCACGCCAGCCGACATCGCCCTTTTGACCGAAATCCGAGATTTGCTCAAAAAATAAAGCCAGCCCGATCAGGCTGGGTTGTCGATATCAATGAATTGCACGGGAATGGCAAGCGCTGACTGAAGCGCTTGACCAAGGGCCTGCACACCATATCGCTCTGTGGCGTGATGACCCGCACCAATAAAAGCGACGCCATTTTCTCGAGCCAAATGGGCGCAGGGCTCGGAAATCTCGCCAGTGATGAAGACATCTGCACCGGCTTCAATGGCTGACTCGAACATGCCTTGCGCACCACCGGTGCACCAGGCAATCCGTCGACAAGGCTGATCGGGCTGGCCAACCACAATGGGTTCACGCCGCAGTCTTCGCGATATGTGCGCGGCAAACGAAGACAAACAACAGTCGGCATTCGGTTGGCCCCACCAAATGAGCCCATTTGGGCCTGTGGTGACTGGGGCGCCTTGGCTGTCGCGATCGATAGTCCAGCCTAGCTCCCGAGCCAGCTGAGCATTGTTGCCCAGTACAGGGTGAGCATCGAGCGGCAGATGGTAGGCGATCAAATTAATGTCGTGAGCCAGCAAACGCGCTAGCCGTGCGCGGCGCTGTCCACGAACGGTTGGGTCTTCGCCCCGCCAAAACCAACCGTGGTGAACCAGCACAGCATCCGCACCGACATCAATCGCCGCGTCAATCAATGCCAAACTCGCTGTCACGCCGGTGACCATTTGCTTGATGCGATCTGTGCCTTGAACCTGCAAGCCGTTTGGACAATAATCCGCAAACATCGACGGTTGTAATGTCTCGTCGAGCCAACGCAATAGGTCGCGCGTATCAACGGGGCTCAACAGTTTTGTTCCAGCGATTGATAAAACTTTGACTAAACGTGCGTCACTGATGCATCACTGCCCAGCTGTGCTTCGGCGCGTGCAAGCAAGTCACGACGGCTCTCAGGGTCAAGTTGGTGAAACGCCGCTTGCAACCGCGCAAGATCTTCGTCTTCGGTGTAGAACCAACTGACAGGTGTTTGCAATATTTCGGCGACCTTACACATCAAACGGTAATCAGGTGCGTGCTTGCCGCGCTCATATTGATTCATGCGGGCGCTTGCAGACGTTGGATCAATGCCAGCGAGTTTGCCTAGCTTCTCTTGTGACAAACCTGCTCTGAGCCGTGCTGTTTTGAGTCGTTCACAAATCATCATTTCCCCCTAAAACATTAGTCGTTGGTTTTCAATCCACTGATGCCCTGTCATGCAGCTGCGGGCTCAAGCTTTTTATGTTTGAGAATACTTATACTAAAAATTATTACAGTATTATGTCTACTAATATATATTTATAGACAATATCAATTTTTATGATAACAGTTGTTTTATGTGAACCCAATGGCTTTACCTGGTGGTCAACATGGACCTCAAACAAATACAGTATTTTGTGGCGCTATACGAAGAACAATCGGTCACGCGCGCCGCACAGCGCTTAAATATTGTGCAGCCGGCGTTGAGCATGCAAATTGCCAAACTTGAGCGCGACGTTGGGCGCCAGTTGTTTAGGCGCAGTGCGCGTGGCATGACGCCAACACCAGCGGGCGATGAAATGCACGCCACCTTTGCGCCCATCATCTCTGCCTTCACAACAGCGCGCGCCAAAGTGGTTCGTAGTGGTGGTGAACTCTCCGGGCATGTACAGGTTGGCGTGGTGGCCAGTTTGGGACACAGCATCTTGCCCAACACATTAATGCGGTTTATGGCTGAACACCCCCGTGTCACGCTTTCGTTCATGGAAGGATTGACAGACACCATCAGCGAGTCAGTGGCCAATGGACAACTTGACCTTGCACTGATCAATCGCCCAACCAGACCAACGGGCCTAACGATTAAACAAGTCATTAAAGAAGAGGTGTTACTGGTCTCCTCGCACAACGCACCCGAGGATATTGCGGCCCATGTCCGTCTGTCTGAAGTCAAAGACCGGCCATTCATCATGCCGACCAAATCCCACGGGTTACGCCAATTGATCACGCGGGCTTTAACTCAAGCCAACTTGTCTATCATCCCAGTGCTTGAGATCGACTCCTTCACCTCAATTGCAACGCTGGTCAATGAGGGGCAGTATCTGACGTTCTTTCCTGAAGACATTGTGCGTAACTTGAGGTGGCGAGCCTCAATTAACTTACGAACACATCACTTGACCGCGCCCACCATGCATCGCGAAATTGTTTGCGCCACCAATCCGCGCCGGCCGTTAAGTCCAGCCGCAGAAAAGTTGTCTACCGCGTTGATCAGTGCCATTTGTGCGGCCCAAGCCGCCGCTCAGGCAAACCCAGGCGACAATCCTGCTCAGTATTAACTGACGGCTCAATCAGACTTGTCTGATTTTTTACTTGGGGCACTGGCACCGGTCCTGTCGATGCCATCGTCATCGTCAGCATCATCTGGGTCCTCGGCTCGAGGCTTAACTCGAGTGGCCACCAGAAGCCCAACCTCATACAAAATCCACAACGGCACGGCCAGCATGAACTGGCTGATCACGTCAGGTGGGGTCACAATGGCGGCAATCACAAAGGCCACCACCACCACATAACCACGGATTTCACGCAGTTTTTTAACCGACACCATACCCATGCGGACCAACAACACCACCACAACGGGCACTTCAAACGTGATGCCAAACGCCAAAAACATCGACATCACAAAATTTAAGTACGCTTCAATGTCAGGTGCCGGTGTGATGGATTGCGGGGCAAACGAACTGATGAAGGCAAACACGGTCTGAAACACGACAAAATAACAAAACGCCATGCCCACCAAAAACAATAACGAACTCGACACAATCAAAGGCATCGCCAAGCGTTGCTCGTTGCGATAAAGGCCAGGGGCCACAAAAGCCCACACCTGATAAAGCACAAAAGGCAACGCCAGGATGAAGGCCGCCAGCATGGTCACTTTGACCGGGACCATGAAGGGCGTGATCACGCCAGTCGCAATCATGCGAGTGCCGGCCGGTAAAGTGGCGAGCATCGGTTGTGCCAGGAAGTCATAAATGACCGACGCCCCAGGGTACATAAAAAGCACCACAAAAATCGCCACCACAGCGGCGGCGGCCTTGATCAAGCGATCGCGCAACTCAACCAAATGCGAAATAAACCCTGTTTGTAGGCCTTTGCCCTCTGCCTCGACATCCTGCGCATCACTCACGTCTTGGGCTCCTGAGGCGCTGCAGACGTCGCGCTAGCCGTTTGAGACTCGGTCTCATTCTTTGGGGGCTGATCTTCTGAAGCGGCCGAGACCGCCTGAACCTTGGCGCCAGAAGCCGGCACGGTGCCTAAACCATTCAGGCTCTCAGCCGCAGGCTTCATGATCGGCTGATAGTCATAATCGAATTCGTCTTTGGTGTCGTTTTTGACCTCGCCAACGGCATCAGCTTTAAGACTCTCAGCACTATCGGCCAAGCTGTCCTTCTTCAAGCCCTCGCCGATTGAATTCATGTCGTCAATGGGTTCTTGCAAGCCTTGCCGAATCTCAGACTCGGTTTTTGTGAATGAGCTTTGCACAGACTGCGCAGCCGACTCCATTTCTTGCTTCATCTTGCGCAACTCGTCAATTTCGACTTCACGCTGAATGTCGCCTTTGACATCGTTAACGTAACGCTGCGCGCGACCAAGCAAATGCCCGACTGTGCGGGCCACCTTTGGAAGCTTTTCAGGGCCGATCACGATCAGAGCGACAACGCCAGCAAGCATCAACTCAGTAAAGCTGATATCAAACACACCTAGCCCTTAGTCAATCACGCCAACCCATTGGTGGCGTTCAGATAATTACTGAGACGAAGAGCCAGATTTCTCTTTGGCCTGGACATCAATCGTCTCGCCCGAAGCCACGCGCTGCGTTGGTGCCGCGTCTGCGCCTTCCTTGTCAGCGTTGTCATTGGCTTCTTTCATACCATCTTTGAAGCCTTTCACTGCACCACCCAAGTCAGTGCCCATGTTGCGCAATTTTTTGGTGCCAAACACCAAAGCGACGATCAGCAAAACAACCAACCAATGCCAAATGCTAAAGCTACCCATAGAATTTCTCCGGTCAAGCGTTGGGGGCGGCACGTCCAGCCCAGGGACGCGGTCCACCCATAATATGAAAATGAAGATGACCCACTTCTTGCCCACCATGGGCACCTGCGTTGATCACCACTCGGAAGCCACCCTGCGGACCAGGGTCACAGCCGTTGTCTAAAGCAATCTTCGGTATCAATGCCATCATTCTACCCAACCACTCGCCATCTGCGGGACCCACATCCTGTAGGGAAACCACGTGGTGTTTAGGCACCACCAAAAGGTGTATGGGAGCGACGGGGTTGATATCGTGAAAGACCACACAGTCATCGTCTTGAAACACAATGTCAGCAGGGATCTCGCCACGTACGATCTTACAAAAAATACACTGTTCAGTCATGTTGTGCCTACTCCTTGGGGCGGCTCGCCTTCTCTGCCAAACCCGATAAACCTTCACGTCGCGCAAGCTCAGCAAGCACTCGCTCGGGTCTGAGCCCATGGTGCGTCAGCACCACCAAACAATGAAACCATAAATCAGCCATCTCAGCGACCACCCGATCGGGCTCAGCATCTTTACTGGCCATCACCAACTCAGTGGCTTCTTCCCCGACTTTTTTTAAAATCGCGTCCGGCGCTCGGCTCAACAGCTTCGCCACATAAGATGTCGACGGATCGCCCCCAGCGGCAGGCCGCCGGGTTTCCAACACATCGGCCACTCGGGCCAAAACCGCATCGGTGTCGTCTGTGGCCAATGGCTTTGTCATGGTTTGTAAATTTGTGCAGGGTCTTTTAAGACCGGATCCGTCACTTTCCAGTGCATTTTGCCATCTTTATCGATTAACTGCCGATAAAAGCAGCTTTCTCTGCCAGTATGACAGGCCATGTGGCCCGCTTGTTGTACAGATAGCAAAATAACATCGCCATCACAATCCAAGCGAATGTCAAAAACCTTTTGGGTGTGGCCCGAGGACTCGCCCTTGCGCCAGAGCGCTTGCCGTGAACGTGACCAATAAACGGCATAGCCGCTGGCCACGGTTTTCGTCAAGGACTCGGCATTCATCCAAGCCACCATCAGCACCCGACCAGTTTGGTGATCTTGTGCAATGGCCGGCAGCAACCCTTGCGCGTCAAACGTTACCTCGCTTAGCCATTCAGGTGTTTGGATATCAGTGTTTTGGCTCATCGGCTCGTCCTGACAGAGATGCCCTGGGCGGCCATGTACTGCTTGGCCTCTTGAATACTGTGCTGCCCAAAATGAAAAATGCTAGCCGCCAACACCGCGCTAGCGCCCCCAATGGTCACCCCTTGGGCCAAATGTTCAAGCGAGCCTACCCCGCCCGAGGCAATCACCGGCACGCTCACCGCATCAGAAACCGCTCGGGTCAGCGCCAAATCAAAGCCCATCTTGGTGCCATCGCGATCCATACTGGTCAACAGCACCTCGCCGGCACCGGCCTGAACCATCTGTTGCGCCCAAGCCAAAACGTCTATGCCCGTGGCTCTGCGACCACCATGGGTATAAACCTCCCAACGGGGCGAATCATCAGGCGAGTCGGCCACCCGCCGTGCGTCAATGGCAATCACCACACATTGCGAGCCGTGAAAGTCAGTGGCGCGTTTGATCAAATCGGGGTCAGCAATGGCGGCGCTGTTGATCGACACTTTGTCGGCTCCAGCATTCAAAAGCCGTTGAATATCGCTGACTTTACGAATGCCACCGCCGACTGTCAGCGGTATAAAAACCTGACTGGCCACTGCCTCAATGATCGGCAATATCAAATCACGATCATCGCTTGTGGCAGTGATGTCTAGAAAAGTCAGTTCATCAGCGCCCTGTTCGTTATAGCGCTCGGCGATTTCGACAGGATCACCGGCGTCGGTCAGGTCAACGAAATTAACCCCTTTCACCACCCGACCGGCGGTGACGTCTAGGCACGGGATGATTCGCCGCCCTAAGCCGTTACAACGCGGATCTGCACTTGGCAGGGTGCTGGGCACCACTGTCATGGGCACAGCTCATCGGCGCGCATTACCGCCGCCTGAAAATCCAACGTGCCTTCGTAAATACTACGGCCCAGAATCGCGCCTTCAACGCCATCCTCTTGGACAGCGCACAAAGCATCCACATCACGCATATCCGTGATGCCGCCTGAGGCAATCACCGGAATCCGCACGTGTCGCGCCAACGTCACAGTGGCTTCAATATTGACGCCAGTGAGCATGCCGTCACGGCCAATATCGGTGTAGATAATGGCTTCGCAGCCGTAATCTTCAAATTTCTTGGCCAGATCCGTGACATTATGCTTGGTGAGCTTACTCCAACCGTCAGTGGCAACGTGGCCATCCTTGGCATCCAAACCAACAATGATCTGACCGGGAAAGGCGGTGCAGGCGTCTTGCAAGAACCCCGGGTTCTTGACCGCAGCGGTGCCAATGATCACGTACGAAATGCCAGCGTCGAGGTAACGCTCGATGGTGTCTAGATCTCGAATCCCACCGCCAATCTGCACTGGCACATCGCTACCCATGGCATTTAATATCTCGCGAATCACCTTCTCATTGCGCGGCTTACCCGCGACTGCGCCATTCAAGTCCACCAGGTGCAGTCGCTGGGCACCCAAATCGGCCCAGCGTTCGGCCACCTCAACGGGATCGTCAGAGAAAACCGTGGCGTCACCCATGTCGCCTTGGCGAAGGCGAACGCACTTTCCGTCTTTAAGGTCAATGGCAGGTATGAGGAGCATAGCGGGTGTTGAGGTTCAGTAAGGTTTAGGGCCTGAGGCTCACAGCATCAGGGTTTTAAGGCTTCCAGTCTACAAAATTACGGTACAGACGCAAACCATCTTGTGCGCTTTTTTCTGGGTGAAACTGCACGGCAAAAATGTTGTCTCGTGCCACTGCGCAAGTAAAGGGGTAGCCGTAATCGGTCTCACCCACGCAGACTGACGGGTCAGCCACCACCACATGGTAGCTGTGAACAAAGTAAAAAGGCGCGTTCTCGGCAATACCCGCCCAAAGGGGGTGTGACTGCGTTTGACGCACGCCGTTCCAACCCATGTGGGGTATTTTTAACCGGTCGTGGCCAGCAGACGCCTCAAAGGCCGCCCCGGCGAAATGCATGACTTCGCCGGGCAAAAGATTCAAACAATCGGTAGCACCTTCTTGGCTGCGGGCAAATAGCATCTGTTCGCCCACGCACACGCCGAGCAAGGGTTTGTTTTTTGCGACGCTGAGCATCACGTCACGCAGACCCGCTTCATCGAGCGTGCGCATGCAGTCACCCATGGCCCCTTGACCCGGCAACACCACACGATCGGCATTAAGAATAACGGCGGCATCGCCCGTTAGACACACCTCAGCGTCAGGGGCCACGTGTCGTAAGGCACGCTCAACCGAGTGATAGTTGCCCATACCGTAATCGACGATTGCGATGACTGTCATGTTGTTTGGTCTGAATCGTGCCGCAGTCTGCGGCGTTTACAGCACGCCTTTGGTCGAGGGGATTTCACCCGCTTGGCGCGGGTCCAGTTCAGCAGCCACGCGCAAAGCACGTCCAAAGGCCTTGAAGACCGTCTCGCATTGGTGATGAGCGTTACCACCTCTAAGGTTATCGATGTGCAAGGTCATCAAGGCGTGGTTAACCAGCCCTTGGAAAAATTCACGACTTAAATCGACATCAAAATCACCAACACGCGCACGGGTAAATGGGACATTAAAAATCAAGCCTGGGCGACCCGAAAGGTCGATCACCACGCGCGAAAGTGCCTCATCGAGTGGCACATAGGCGTGACCGTAACGACGCAGACCGCGTTTATCACCCCAGGCTTCAGATAAGGCCTGACCCAGCGTGATACCGACGTCCTCAACCGTGTGGTGCGCATCAATGAGTAAGTCACCCGTGGCCTTGATATCCAAGTCAATCAAACCATGACGGGCGATTTGATCGAGCATGTGGTCAAGAAAAGGCACGCCGGTGTCAATGGTCTGACGGCCAGTGCCGTCAAGATTAATGACAACCCGGATTTGGGTTTCTTTGGTATTGCGGGTAACGTCAGCGGTTCGCATATTCACACACATTAAGACTGAATGTCAGTCACGAAAAACCATATTGTACGGGCGAATGGACCTGTCAGGCGACCAATCGCCAAACAAACCAAAGGCCTTGGGCTGATGAGGTGCAACCAATCAGGTTAAACCGCAATCGTTGCCTCATTCGTCGCCAGACTGGCCTTGCATCCGATAGCGGGCACTTTGAGCGTGCGCCTGCAAGCCTTCACCCATGGCCAATGTGTCGGCAATGGCGCCCATGGTCTGGGCACCAGCGCTCGAAACATGAATGATGCTCGAGCGTTTTTGAAAGTCATAAACCCCGAGTGGGGAGGAAAACCGTGCCGTGCGCGAGGTTGGCAACACGTGGTTGGGACCCGCGCAATAGTCGCCAAGCGACTCCGAGCTGTGGCGCCCCATGAAGATAGCGCCAGCATGACGCAACAAGGGCAGCAAGGCGTCAGGGTCAACGACCGAAACTTCCAAGTGTTCGGGTGCAATTTGATTGCTGATCTCGCACGCCTGTTCTAGACTGGCCACTTTGATCAAGGCCCCACGGTTTTTTAAGCTGGTGGCAATGATGCTCGCGCGCGGCATGGTTGGCAGCAGCCGTGCTATCGAAGCGGCCACGGCATCGAGGAAATCGGCATCAGGGCACAGCAAGATGGCTTGCGCCAACTCATCGTGCTCAGCCTGAGAAAACAAATCCATTGCGATCCAGTCTGCCGGCGTCTGACCGTCACAAATAATCAAGATCTCGCTGGGACCCGCAATCATGTCAATACCAACCACACCAAAAACCCGGCGCTTGGCCGCCGCCACGTAGGCGTTGCCTGGGCCCACAATCTTATCAACCGCAGTAATCGTATCCGTGCCGTAAGCCAATGCCCCCACGGCTTGGGCGCCGCCTATGGCGTAAATGCGGTCAACACCACTGATGGCTGCTGCTGCCAACACCAAGGGGTTTTGTGCGCCATCGGGCGTTGGTGTCACCATGGTGAGAACAGAGACGCCAGCGACTTTGGCCGGAATCGCATTCATCAAAACCGATGACGGGTAAGCGGCTTTGCCGCCTGGCACATAAAGACCCGCACGATCCAAAGGCGTGATCTGCTGACCCAACCGGGTGCCATCAGCTTCCACATAGGACCAGCTGTCTTGGCGCTGCTTTAAGTGATATTGACGCACCCGGTCGGCGGCCGCTTCTAGGGCTTTGCGCTGATCGAGCGGCAAGTTGTTCAGTGCCTCGTGCCAAACGGCAGGGTCAATCGCCAGCTCAGCCACAGATTTGGCGTCAACCCGATCAAACTGACGGGTGTAGTCCAACAAGGCCGCATCGCCATGCTCGCGGATGTTAGCCAAAATGCTGGCCGTAGCAGCCTCAATGGAATCGTCTTGCGCCGCATCCACATGCAACAACGTCTTGAGCTGCGCTGAGAAGTCAGGGTCACTGGCGTTTAAACGGGAGATGAGTGCACTCATGGCTTTGCCAATATCAAAACAAAAGGATTAGAAAAAAATCAAATGACTAGGTGGGCTTGACGCTTGCGGCTTCGAACGCATCAATCATCGGTTGCAACAGTGCGTGGCGGGTTTTAAGCGCGGCACGGTTCACAATCAACCTTGATGATATCGGCATTATGTCTTCAATCGCCACAAGGTCATTGGCTTTGAGGGTATTTCCGGTAGAAACCAAGTCCACAATGGCATCCGCGAGCCCGATCAAGGGCGCAAGCTCCATCGAGCCGTAGAGCTTGATGAGGTCAACATACACCCCTTTGCTGGCAAAGTGCTCACGGGCGGCCGCCACGTACTTGGTGGCAACCCGCAGCCGCGCCCCTTGACGCACGGCTGCCTCGTAGTCAAAGCCATTGCGCACCGCCACACACAAGCGGCAATTGGCAATGCCCAAGTCAATCGGTTGATACAGAGCGCCTGGATGGCTCGCCGCGTGTTCAATCAAAACGTCTTTACCGGCAATACCCAAGTCGGCGGCGCCGTATTCCACGTAGGTCGGCACATCAGAAGCACGCACAATGATAATGCGCACGTCGGGCCGGTTGGTGGTCAATATCAACTTGCGCGACTTTTCTGGGTCCTCGGCCACCTCAATGCCAGCGGCTTTGAGTAACGGCAAGGTTTCTTCAAAAATCCGGCCTTTGGAAAGCGCCAGCGTTAAGGGTCGGTCTGATGCCATGTTCATCGGATTTCTCATGCCGTGAGTCTTTCAATCTGTGCGCCAAGCTGACTTAGTTTGCGCTCCATGCGACTATAACCGCGGTCCAAGTGGTAGATGCGCTCGACAACCGTCTGCCCGCTGGCGGCCAAGCCCGCAATCACTAGGCTCGCAGAGGCACGCAAATCGGTTGCCATCACAGTCGCACCAGACAAGCTCGCCACCCCACGCACCACGGCCGTGTGTCCATCGATTTCAATATCGGCGCCTAACCGAATCAGCTCTTGCACGTGCATAAAGCGATTCTCAAAAATGGTCTCCACCACAATCCCCGTGCCTTCGGCCAAGGTGTTTAACGCCATGAATTGCGCCTGCATGTCCGTGGCAAAGCCAGGATATTCGTGGGTGCGAACATCAACCGCTTTGGGGCGCCTTTTCATTTGCGCCTTGATCCAGTCTGAGCCAAACGCTAAGGTCAGGCCAGCCTGAGCCAGTTTGCTTAACGTCGCCCCCATGGTCTCGGGTGCGACTTGATTTAAACGAATCTCGCCACCGGTGGCGGCCACCGCGCACAGAAAGCTACCGGCCTCGATCCGGTCGGCAATGACCGTGTGCTCAGCCCCATGCAAAGCGGGCACACCTTCGATCACGATGCGATCAGAACCGTGCCCAGTGATGCGAGCCCCCATTTTGATGAG
>CALBEY010000017.1 GCA_937888805.1 uncultured Burkholderiaceae bacterium | reverse complement strand
TCATGAAAGGCAGTGCGCGAAAGACAAAAGCCGTGCCTCCGACAGAGGCCTACCGATGACCTGCACCCCAACAGGCATGCCAGACTTATCGAATCCCACGGGCATGGTCAACACCGGCAGGCCCAAGTAACTAAAGGGACGGGTTAATCGGGTCAGTGTAGCGACAACGCTAAACACGCTGCCAGGCTTCTCCATATCAGCTTCCACACGGGTTGGCACGGGAATGGTAAGCGTCGGGCACAGCACAATATCTGCTTGCTTTAATGGCCCATGAATGAAGTTTTCAAATACACCGGTGCGAAGCAACAAGGCTTCGAGATAACGAACAGCGGGTAGGTGCAGACCAGGCTCAGTCCGCGAGTAGACCGCTTGCGAGTAGGCACTCGAATTGGTGCGCATCCACTGGCCGTGAAGTGTTGCGGCTTCTACTTTAGAAATGACATCACCCATCGCATTACAGGCGTCAATGTTCGTAAATGACAAGAGCGTGACACGTCCGAACATCCTCTCAACCTTTTCTACAAACTGCTCGAAGGCCATTTGAACTTCGGCGTGACTTTTGTAAGCATCGGGCAAATCAAGAATACCGATTCGGCTACCTTCGGCTGCGCTATCAAGTATTGCCGGGTAGTCAAGAACAGGCGCCGCCAGTGTTGATGGCTCGTATGCATCGTGGCCCGCCACAGCCTTTAGTAATATTGCACAGTCTCTTGCGGTTCGGGCCAAAGGTCCTGGGCAGTCCAAGGAGAACGCCCTTGGAAAACAGCCATTTCTTGAAACGCGACCGTAGGTCGGCTTAAGCCCGAAAAGACCATTCACCGAGGCGGGCAATCGGATTGATCCTCCCGTGTCGCTGCCAATTGAACCAAAAACAACACCAGCCGCCACGCTAGCGCCTGAACCGCTGGAAGAACCGCCAGAGATCTTGGTGGGATCGATCGCGTTGGCGCAGTCGCCAAAAATAGGGTTTTGACCTGTCGGCCCTGCGACCATTTCATTCATATTCAAGGTGCCGATCGTCACCGATCCTGCCAAATCGAGACGCCGTATGACCTCGGCATTAAGAGTGCTTGGTCTCGGGCAGTGCGCTTTCGAACCGATTGTGGCCGCATGTCCAATGATCTCAAAGCAGTCTTTGTGCGCCAAGGGAATTCCATGCAAATCTCCCCGGTCATGCCCCCGGTTTAGCTCCTGATCGCGTTGCTTGGCAAGAGTAAGCGCCTTATCAGCCCAGATCTCAATAAACGCATTGAGCTTGGGTTGGGTGCTAGCCGCAAGCCCTAGGGCTTTCAACGTAAGCGCTTCGCAAGTTGTCCGGCCGGCTCGTAAAGCAGCCGCGGCATCGGCGATCGTTTCAATGTGCTGATCCATGGCGCCATTTACCAGCCTGTTACTTACGCTTGAGGCAATGGCCGTTTTGGTGGCCACCGAGAGCGTATCAGCAGCCTGAAGCAAATGACGCTGGAAGTCAGCGGGCTGGCTAAATGGACTAATTCCCCGATCCACGCTTTGACCCAGAACAGCATCGTTTAAGCGTTCAACCTCAAAGGCCAGCGTATTTGGATCAGTCCTAGAGACGATGCCATGCATCTGATCGGTGCTGGCTGATACAAATTTCGAGGCCAAGGGCCTAAAGAGATCTTTCTTGCTTTCCGATTCTGGTTTCATATGCGGGTCGGGGAGTCCATAGGGGCGGTTGTGACTTTGGGTTTGCTTTTTACTTTGCGCGAAT
Source organism: uncultured Burkholderiaceae bacterium (assembly GCA_937888805.1). Classification (GTDB taxonomy): domain Bacteria; phylum Pseudomonadota; class Gammaproteobacteria; order Burkholderiales; family Burkholderiaceae_B; genus Algicoccus. Next base: position 4,014 of record CALBEY010000017.1, on the reverse strand, counting down.
CCCAATTTGTTCAGCAGTCGCAGTCCAGCGGTCAACATCGTCGTGCATCAGTTTTTTGAGAGCTTGTGGCGTCGAGTGAGTGGCATTGGCGCCGATGGACTTGAGAAACTTAACAAAATCAGGATCCTTCACGGCTTTACCAATCTCAGCATTCATCTTTGCCACGATTGTCTTATCCACCCCTGCTGGTCCAAACACACCCCACCAAACGTCCACAACGTAGTCCAGACCCGTCTGCTCCTTAACGGTCGGGATGTTGGGGTGATCGGGATCGCGCTGCTCACCGGTGAAAGCAATCTTCGGCACACTGTCAGCCGCAGTGCCTCGGATTGATGCCATGGTTGTGATGATCATGTCCAATCTTCCTGCAACCAAGTCAAGCTGGGCAGGACCTTGCCCTTTGTAACCCACGGTCTGCATTTTGACGCCGGCCTTGCTGGCTAATAACTCCGTGGCCATCTGCGAGCTGTCACCAAGTCCAGCGCTACCAAAATTGATTTTTCCTGGGTTAGCCCGAGCGTAAGCCAACAATTCAGTCATGTTTTTGGCAGGGAAGTCCTTTCGCGTCACGACAACAAACGGAGCGCTGGCAACCAATGAAACTGCCTCAAAAGCTTTTTTGACATCGTATGGGGTTTTTTGCACAGCCGCAGACGTGGCAATTGAGCCGGATATGAAGAGGAAGGTGTAGCCGTCTGGGCGTGACTTCGCAACATAGCTCGCGCCAACAACACCGCCAGCACCGCCTTTGTTCTCGATCACGAAGGACTGTCCCGTGCTCTGGCGAAGTGACTCAGCCAAGCGTCTTGCAATAACGTCGTTACTGCCACCGGGTGCGAACGGAACCACTAAATGTACAGTCCGTGTTGGCCAAGTGTTAGCGGTGGACTGTGAGGGTGCCATTGCCGCAATTGCTCCGATAGTGCTGAGCAGAGTGAGCGCTGAGAGGCTCTTTAGAGTTAGTCGATTAGTCATGATAAATCTCCTTGTTTACATTTGATAAGCGGTCTCGCCCGCTTTAGTCAAAAATTTTCGCAGCAGCGTCTACAAGCAACATAGGCAGCATCTGCACTATTTAGAAGTCACAGCCCCTTGCTCAATGGCTGCTTCGATCTCATGGTCACTGAAGCCAGCTTCTTTCATAATCAATGCAGAGTGCTCTCCAAGAGTTGGTGCACTACTAACAGGCTTTTGGGAGGCGGTCGCCGCACCGAATTTGATAGGTCGCCCCACCGTTTTATAGGCACCAATAGAGGGATGAACGTGATTGGCCATCAGCTCTTGTTCTTGAACTTGATCATCTTCAAACACATCTTCGATGCTTCGAACGGCTGAGCAAGGCACTTCGTCACCGAATAGTGCTTCCCACTCTTTCGCGGATCTTGCACTCAAGGCTTGTCGTAGCTTGGGAACGATTTCATCAGCGTGCTGTGCGCGTTTTTTGACCGAGTCATAGCGCGCATCCTTCGCCGCTTCGTGAAGCCCCACGAAATCACACAGCGCCCTCCAGAAGTGTGGTGTGTTGGCAGAGATGTAAAGGTGCCCTGCTTTGGTTGGGTGTATCCCGGTCACACCGCCCGAGCGCATATCCCGGTTCACCGACCGCGGCTCAGACTCTGCCACGACCAAACGCGCGGCTTGCATGGCGATTGCTGCTGCCAGAAGTGACACCGAAACGTGTTGTCCCTGACCCGTTTGAGCGCGTTGCAAAAGAGCTGCAGTCACTGCATTCGAGACCAAGGCGGCGCCGTAGTAATCGACCACAGACCCATAGACGATTTGAGGCTCGCCAGCCGACCCTTGGGATGTGCAAACTCCCGTCCGAGCTTGAAGAACTTGGTCGTAGCCCGCTTTGTTAGCCAAGGGGCCAGACTGGCCATACCCAGACAAAGAGCAGTAAACCAGTCGAGGGTTGATTTGACTCAGGCGTGCGTAATCTATGCCAAGTCTCGGGGGCACCGAGGGCCTAAAATTATGAATCAACACGTCAGATGTTTCGACAAGTTTGAGTAACACCGCCAAACCAGCGGGGCTTTTAAGGTCAAGGCAGGCTCCACGCTTGCCCCGATTGACCCCAAGAAATGCGCGGCTCTCGCCAACAAGGGTAGAAGGGTATTTCCGCAGGTTGTCGCCGTCGGGAGGCTCGATCTTGATCACCTCAGCGCCCATGTCTGCAAGTAGGCTCGCGCCATAAGGGCCCGCAATATAAGCACTCAGGTCGAGAACTTTAAGACCAGAAAGTGGAAGACTGTCTTTTTGTGGCATGGGTGTGGATCCGCGCTTAAAAGGTTCAGGAAGAACGAACCGTGTCTAAAATGCTCTGCGCTCGAGCAATAAAAGGCGCATCGATCATCTTCCCATCTAGCATGTAGGCGCCATTGACCGTGTTTTCTTGGGCTGAAGCAAGCACCTTGTTAGCCCATTGAATCTCCGCCTCAGAAGGAGAAAAAACATCGTTAGCGATCGCGACTTGATTGGGGTGGATACAGGTCTTCCCGAGAAATCCGGCCTTTTTAGCCTGTATCGCCTCAGCACGAAATCCATCTGGATCTGCAACATTAGTGAATGCTGTGTCGTAGGCAATTTTGTTAGAAGCGCCAGCTGCCAAACTCATGCCAAGCATGACATGGTGCACATTGATCGGCTCGTAGCGCTCGATCCCCATGGGCTCAAATAGGTCCCCGAGCCCTAACTGCAGCCCCCAGACTCTTGAGTGAGAAGCGATCTTTGCGGCATTAATTAGGGCAGAAGGCGATTCAATATTCGCAAGTACTTTAAGTTTAATTGAGGCGCCTTGGGTGACTAACGTTTTTTTTTCTATAGCAGTCAGAATCTCAACAAAACGAAATATATCCGCCTCCGTATTGGACTTCGGTATATTGACGATATCAACACCGACTTTGCAGATCGCAAGAAGGTCTTGCTCAAGATGGCCTGAGTCCAGAGGATTAACGCGAACGATAATAGTTTTTTTGTTTTCGGCTTTTAGCTGTAGAAATTCTGCAGATGAAAAATAGGTCGCTAAATTTTCACGCGCTTCAAGTTTTCGGTGCTCAAGGACAGCGTCTTCAAGGTCAAATGATATCGAGTCCGCTTGGCTTCGTAGCGCTTTTTCAAAAAAATCAGCACGTGTTGCAGGTACAAAAAGTTTGCTACGCATTTGCATTTTTCCCTTGGATTTCAAGTCATAATATCGATAGTGCCCTCATTAAGAGCACTATCTCTTTATCTTCAAACGATGTTTTTTCTATCATTATGAACACTAACCTGCTGTACACGCTGTTGCTCGTTCATCGTTATGGCTCAATGGCTGAGGCAGCACGACGACTACAACTAACCCATGGCGCGGTTGCCCAACAGATCCGCTCGTTGGAGCAAGCGTTGCAAGTAGAGCTTGTAAGCCGAGCCGGCCGTACCGTTCATTTGACGCGTGCAGCACACAGAATCCTTGGTCATTCACAAAAAATTCTCGACGATGTTGATGTGTTGGCCGCTCTTGCGAACACAGATGAATTGCGGGGCGAACTGCGCCTCGGGGCGGGCAGCACCTCCTTAACAGGGAAGATTCCCGATATTTTTGTCGTCTTGGGTTCTCAGTATCCAAATATTCGCGTCAATATCGTGAGCGGTCTTTCGTCTAGTTTTTATCAAATGATTGAGAACAGCTCTCTGGACGCGGCTATCGCACTCGAACCCTCATTCAGTCTGTCGAAAGGATTTGGTTGGCATTTTTTAAGTGAAGAGCCTTTTTTGATGATCGCTTCATCTCGGCACCAAGGGACAGACCCGCTTGACTTGCTCGAGCAGGAGCCCTTTATTCGATATCACCGGGAAAGCTGGGCTGGCCAACAGATCGACGCGTACTTAAAGCAAAACAGCATTGCCCCGCGTGACCGTTTTGAGTTGGCCTCCACCGAAGCCATTGCAGCGATGGTGCACCGTGACTTGGGAGTTGCCATCGTGCCAAGCGCCTGGAATTTGTGGCGACAAGGGCTCGATGTCGTCACATTGGCG
>CALBEY010000016.1 GCA_937888805.1 uncultured Burkholderiaceae bacterium | reverse complement strand
ATCATTATGCTTAAGACCAAGCTTGACCCAAGTTTTGCTGCTGCGCTTTTTACGCCCAAAAGTGTGGCCCTAATTGGCGCATCCGGCAATCCCAAAAAGAATACTGCGCGGCCCATGCGCTTTATGCAAAAGCACGGCTGTCAAACGACTTTCTATCCGATCAACAAAACCCAATCAGAAGTGCTTGGTCAAAAGGCTTACGAATCGGTTCAAGACTTGCCTGAACCCATCGATCATGCTTTTGTCATGGTTGCCAGTGAACACGTTCTAGATCAGTTGCAAGCTTGCGCGGCAGCGGGCGCTAAAGTTGTCACCATTTATTCTGATGGCTTCGGTGAGGTGGGCGAAGAGGGTATGGTGCGTCAACAAGCCCTTGTCCAGACGGCACGAGAGTTGGGTGTGCGTATTGTTGGTCCGAACAGCATTGGATTGGCCAACTTAGAGACGGGTTTGATTCTCTCAGTCAATGCTGTGTTTGAAGCAGATGCTTTGATCAGTGGCCCGTTGAGCCTAGTCTCACAAAGCGGTTCCATGATGGGGTCGTTGCTGGCACGTGCCGCTTCACGAGGCTTTGGGTTCGCGAAATCAATTTCTGTTGGCAATGAGAGCGACGTCAGTGTGGGTGAAGTCATCGACGTGTTGGTGGATGACCCCCAAACCAAAGTGATTTTGTTGTTCTTAGAGACCATTAGGGATGCCCCAACTTTGGCGCACGCCCTAGAGCGCGCTCGTGAGGCGGGTAAACCCGTGGTGGCTTATAAGCTTGGTCGATCCGCACAAGGCGATGCACTGGCGCAATCGCATACGGGTGCCTTGGCTGGCAATGATGCGGCTGTGGATGTTTTTCTCAATGCCCATGGCGTGATGCGCGTCAATCAGCTTGAGACGTTGTTTGAGATTGTGCCATTGGCGCTATATTTTGAGAAGCCCGCGATCGAGGCCACGCGCGCGCCTCGGTTAGCCGTTATCACCACCACGGGCGGTGGCGCCGCCACGGTGGTCGATAACCTTGGTTTGCATGGCATTGAGGCTATTGCACCACCGCTTGATTTCATCGAACACATGGCGCAAAGGGGGTTGGCGATAAGGCAAACACCGGTGATTGATTTGACCCTTGCAGCCACCAGTGATCAATACAAGGATCTACTTGAGCAGCTCTTGCAAGCTGATTGGTGCGATGGGGTACTGAGCGTGGTTGGTTCGTCAGCACAGTTTCATCCCGAGTTGGCAGTCAAGCCATTGGTGCAATCACAGCGGTCATCAAATAAGGTGCTAGCGGTTTTTTTAGCCCCCGAAGCCGCTGAATCCTTGCGTTTGTTGCAACAAGCTGGCATCGCAGCATTTCGAACCCCCGAATCATGTGCAGACGCACTGGCGGTGTTTTTTAAGCGCGCCGGCTCAGCGCCCGTGTCACCAGACAGCTTCTCTTGGCCGACGGGGTTGCCAACCCAAGGCACGTTAACTGAATTTCAATCCAGCCAAGTGTTTAGTCAATTGGGTGTGCCCGTGGCGGCGCACGCTTTGATTGACCCACGAAACCCACAGCATTCAGTGCCATATCCGGTTGCGCTTAAAGTGTCTTCGCCCGATATTGCGCACAAGACCGATGCGGGAGGCGTCAAAGTCAATATCGCTGACGAATCCGCTTTGCGGCAAGCCGTTGCTGAAATCATGGCCAATGTGGCTCGCCACAGCCCGCAAGCACACATTGATGGCCTGCTTGTGCAAGCCATGGCCCCGCGCTTGTTGGAGCTGATCCTCGGTTACCGCGATGACCCCTTGGTTGGTCCAACAGTCTTGCTGGGTGCGGGCGGCATCGCCGCCGAGTTACTGCCAGACGTGTCGCTTCGTTTGGCGCCCGTCTCAAACGCGCAGGCCTGGGAAATGATTGAAGAGGTTAAGAGCACACAATTGGTCAGGGGCTTTAGAAGATTGCCCAAAGGTGACTGCGATGCTTTGGCACGCGCCATTGTGGCGGTATCGCAATTGGCGTCGCTAACAGGCGCAAAGGTCCAGGAGGCTGAAATCAACCCACTATTTGTTCAAGCCGATGGTGTGATGGCGGTCGACGGCCTGATTGTCTTGGCCAGTGCGTAGCCAATAAAAAATTGGTTACAAAGACGAGTTGTTGATTACCGTCAGCCCGAACCGCGTTCCTACTGAGGCGGCGGTTCGGCGGTTTTGCCTTGAATTCGCTCAATGAGCCAAGGCAGGCTGCGGCCAAGATCGGGTCTTTGTCCTTCCTTTGTTGCTACTCGTTCAGGGTCAAGCACGCCGTCGGATCCAGGCTTACCCAAATTGAATGTGAAGAAGTAACTTGGTTCGAAACCCATTCTTAGGTCAGTGATGAGGACATCACCGTTGTGTTCATGCATCTTGATAAAGCCGTGGCTGAACCAGCTAAGGTCTTTGACCCCGGGATGGTTGGCATGTGCCTCAAAGAGGTCGGCACCGCGTTCGTGACTGGTCCAGTTCACCACGGGCTCGGCATCCAATAAAGAGTACCAGCCTTCATGATAACGGTCAGGTTCGACGACAATGATTCGCCAAAGGATCGAGTTCAGCGCTGAGGGGGAGGCCAGCATTGGCACATCGACGGGGACGCTTGGCGGTAACGATTGGCGTGCCACGGCTTGGACATGTTGTTGCACGCCAAGCCCCCAAGCCAAGTAAAGCGTGCTGAGCGCTAAGCCCAAGGTGTTCCAGCGCCAGCGATTTGTCGACCGAGAGATAAGGCAAGCGAGTAATCCGATCAGCAGTGGCAACGTATAGAGCGGGTCGATGATGAAAATGCTGCCACGCCCGAACGGATAATCAGAGAAGGGCTGCAAAAGCTGTGTGCCATAAACCGTGAGGTAATCCACAAAGATGTGGGTCATGAACACCAGCCAAAAGCCCAAAAGCCAACGCTTAAACACGCCTCGGTCGCGCCCGAGCCAAGTGGCCAGCCCAGCGAACAGTGGCGATACCAATGTCAAATAAGCAACGGCGTGCGTTTCTGCGCGGTGCCGCGTCATGTTCAAAATGTCGTCACCAAAATCCACCACCACATCAAGGTCGGGTGTCGTTCCTGCGGCCGCACCCCAAAGGGCAGCCTTCCAGACAGGGACGCGACGTCCCATGACGGCCACACCGATAGCTGAGCCCAACGTGATCTGAGTGATGCTATCCATTCATTTGCCAGCTTTTAAACGAAGTCTATGTTTGGAGTGGTGAAGTGCTTTTTGGTTGCTTTTGCCGGCGATTAGTTTTTGACCAAACCACCATCAACGATGAGGTTCTGTCCTGTCACCGCACGACTCCATGGGGATAAGAAAAAGAGCACTGAATCGGCGAATTCGGCTGGGGTCGTGACGGTACGAAGCGGTGTTTGATCGGCAATCAGATCAAACACAAACTCAGGCGTGGCAGCACTGGCATCGGTGGTACGCAATAAGCCACCTGAAATCATATTGACAGTGACCCCGTCTGGCCCGAGCTCATGAGCGGCGGTGCGGGTCAGAGCCAACAGAGCAGCCTTGGCGGCGGTGTAGTCATGGTAGGGCACAACGGGGTTTTGAAATAAATTGGTCCCGATGTTGATGATCCGACCAAAGTGTTGCTCAGCCATGGCGGGTAGGGCTTCACGCATGGTGTTAAGCGCGCCTTTCACCGCCCCTTCGAGCTGTTGGTTCAGATCTTCCCAAGGCATGTCCAAGAGTTTTTTTCTGGCATCACCATTAAACGCAAAATCCGCAAGCGCATTGTTGACCACCGAATTGATGGGCCGCCCGAAGTGCCGTTGTGCCTGCTCAAACAGCGCTTTAACTTGGGTTTCGTCGGTGATGTCTGCTTTTACAGCCAAGGCCTTTGGGCCAAGCGATTGCGCCAGTTCAGCAGCCGCCTCTTGGCTCTTGTGATAATTGATCACCACATGGGCGCCTTCACGCGCGATGGCCTGAACGATCGAATGACCCAAGCCACGCGCACCACCCGTGACCAACACCAATTGTTCGTTGATATTCATTAAGATTTCCTTTTTTGATTGCAAGCGTCAAATGTTTATTTAGTGTTTCTCGCTCTGCCCAAGTAATCGTGCGACATTCGTGACAACCAAGCAGTGCTAAATCGTGTCTGCCGGTGTCTTATTTGAACTAAGTATTGCCTTGAGCGTCCAATTTCACAAAATGATATCGCAATGGGGCGTAATGTCCGACAATACGTCTTGGCTTCGGACGGGTTCGGTTCGTACATCGTAATATCCGATTAGAGGCTAGGAAAGGACAGCACGAATGCTGTTCGCCTAAACGAGGAGGAAGTAATGCTGTATGACGTACTTAAAACGGTTCATTTGTTGTCGCTGGTGTTATGGGTTGGCGGCATGATGTTTACCCAGTTCTTTTTGCGCCCAGCCGTTCTCCAGCTCGAAGGGCCACAACGATTGGCATTGATGCAAGACGTGCTAGGCCGATTTTTCAAGGCAGTGACAGCCGTCTCATTGCTGGTATTGGTTACTGGATTTTGGATGATTGGCCGCGTGGCCAAACAGATGGTTCAATCGGGTGCTTCATTCCAAATGCCTGTGTCGTGGTGGTTCATGGCAATCGCAGGCACGTTGATGGTGGCTATCTTTTTTCATATCCGCTTTGCGCTCTATAAAAAACTCAACGATGCCGTTAAGTTTTCTGTTTGGGACAAAGGCGCCATCGCTCTAGGCAAGATCAGGCTTTGGGTTTCAATTAACTTAGGCTTAGGCATACTGATCATTGCAGTGACTTTGCTTTACAAATAGAACCTGTGTCAAGGGTGGTTTTGGCCGCCCATTTGAGGCATACTTCCCAAGCTGCGTTGATAGCCCCAACGTTTGCACCTCGCTCGCTTGCATGAACCTGTTTCTGGTCGGTGATGCACTCGGGTGTTCAAGTTGGGCGGCCAAACCCAAACGGGCGGTTCTATTTGCCCCATCCAAACGATTAATATCTGGGATGACATGCCATGCGGATGATTTCAGTCGCTCCGCCAAAACAACACCATTGGATCATTAAAATCGGCTAGGCTTATTGCTGTTGTCGATCAAAAGTTGCCTGATTGACAACCTTGTCCTTCTAACATCGACTGTTACTGACCATGACACACATGACCGTGCGCGACCGCGCTTTCGCCCTCATCCAGAACCCTTGGTTCACCAACGCCATTCTTGGCGTTATTTTATTCAATGCTCTGGTCTTGGGTTTGCAAACGGCACCTGAGCTGATGGCTGGCTGGCAAGGTGCCTTATTGATTGTCGATAAGATTTGTTTGAGCATCTTTGTGGTTGAGCTCTTGATCCGCTTATACGCCATGAGATGGCGTTTCTTTAAAGACCCATGGAGTGTGTTTGATCTTACGGTCGTGGCGATTGCTTTGGTCCCTGCATCAGGACCGTTGTCGGTTTTGCGGGCTTTCCGAGTTCTGCGAATATTGCGTGTGATCACAATTGTCCCCTCAATGCGCCGTGTGGTGAGTGCCTTACTTGGCGCATTGCCTGGGCTTGGTGCCATTGGCTTGTTATTGATGTTGATCTATTACGTTTTTGCGGTGATTGCGACAGATCTTTTTGGTGATCAGTTTCCAGCCTGGTTTGGCAGTATTGGATTGTCTTTCTACACATTATTCCAAGTCATGACGCTCGAAAGCTGGTCGATGGGTATTTCGCGACCAGTGATGGAACAGTACCCTTTCGCATGGCTATTTTTCGTGCCGTTTATTTTGGTGGCCACTTTCACCATGCTTAACCTGTTTATCGCCATTATTGTCAATGCCATGCAAACGTTCACAGAGCAAGATCATGCCGCTGAGGTGGCCTTTAAAGAGCAAGCCACCGAAGACAAAGAGCAAGCCTTGCGTGAACAATTACAAGCCATTCACCAAGAGCTACGTTTGCTGCGTGAGCAAGTTAGGTCGAAGTGAGGCTCTTGTAAAATGTAAGCGCCGCATGCGTTCTAAAAATGCTGTTCTTTAGGATGCTGGCTAGTCATGTTCAAGCGTGTTGGCTACACTGAGTGATCAATCAACGCGAAACTTAGGTGTAGAAGAGCTCGATGACATGGAACAAATAACCGCCACGTTTAAAAACTTTTGGACTGTTGTCCATAGTGTCTGGAATCAAGGGGTTCTCGGCCAGTCCCTATCGCAAGCCGTGATCGGGCTACTGATTTTCTTGGTATTTTTTGTTTTTCGAGGACTGTTTCGGCGCTTTGTTATTACTGTCATCGAACGCTGGACAAAGAAGAGCACCAACTCGTTTGATGACGAATTAAGTCAGGCTCTAGCCGGCCCGCTGCAAGTCTTGTTTATAGCCCTCGGTCTATTTTTTGCTTTCCAATACGTGGGTTTTAAAGGCGAGATGGAGACGTTGGCCGACAACATCGTTCGCACTGTCATTACTGTGGCGATCTTCTGGGCGCTCTACAACATGATCAAGCCATTAAGCGGGCTTCTGTGTCGCTTAGAAGGGGTGTTGACGGCAGAAATGTTGACTTGGTTAATCACCGGCATTCGCTGGGGTGTGCTGTTTCTCGGTGGGGCGACTATTCTGCAGTTATGGGGTATTCAGGTGGGGCCAATTCTGGCTGGTTTGGGCCTTTTTGGTGTGGCGGTGGCGCTTGGCGCACAGGATTTGTTCCGTAACCTTATCGGTGGCTTGTGTGTCTTGATTGAAAAGCGTTTTAAGGTCGGCGACTGGGTCATGGTTGACGGTGTGGTGGAGGGAACGGTTGAACACATCGGTTTTAGGTCAACCAAGGTTCGTCGATTCGACCAAGCACCCGTGTTTGTACCCAATCAAAAACTGTCGGATAACGCCGTCACCAATTTTTCACGCATGACTTACCGTCGTATCTATTGGAAGATCGGCCTGGAATACAAAATCTCTCTTGAGCAGTTAAAAGCCATACGAGAAAAGATTGAGACTTACTTACAGACCAATGAGGTATTTGTCCAGCCGCCAGCAGCCTCAATGTTTGTGCGTGTTGATGCGTTTAACGCGTCTTCGATCGATTTGATGCTGTATACCTTTACCCACACAACGGTTTGGGGTGATTGGTTGGCCCACAAAGAAACGCTGGCCTATGAGGTTAAACAAATCGTCGAAGGTGAGGGCGCTAGTTTCGCCTTTCCGAGTCAGTCAATTTATATTGAAAAGCACCCAGAAGGCACGCCTGAGCCCTTTGTGCCACCGGCTTCTAAAGGCTAACGTCAGCTGGGGGGTAACCCTGCCGTCACTAGCGCAGGGATGCCACGGCATCGCCATAGGGTGTGTAAGTCTCGGTGCAGCCCATGTTTATACCGTTGTGACGGCTAACGCCCGCAGGGCAAGCATAAGCGTATGGGTAAACATGGCGTCTGGCCAAGGTTGTCGGCAGCACGGCGGCAAGTGCTTGCTGGATGTCAACAGACAGCAACGGGTCAGCAATCACTTTGCCGTTGCCACTGACGTCAATCCGGGGCTGGTGAAAGGCCTCTTCCAAACTCATGCCGTGATTGAGCATATAGGATGCGATTTGCATCACTGCCCCTAGAATTTTGCGACCACCCGAAGCGCCCAAGGCAATTAACTGCCCATCGGCACCCCGCCCAATGATTGGGCTGTAATTGGTCAAGCAACGCTTGCCTGGTGCCAAAGCGTTGGGTTTGCCAGGCACAGGATCAAACCACATGATGCCGTTGTTAAGGACCAAGCCAGTTGACGGTGAAACCACTTTGGATCCGAAAACTGACAACAGGGTCTGGGTCACCGCACAGAGGTTACCTTCGGCATCGACGACGCTGAAATGCGTGGTACTGCCAGGGCTTGTCGGTGATTCATGATCACCCATGCTGTTCAAACGCTCTTTGAAGGCGCTGTCTAAGGCGAGTGCCATGGCTTGATAGGTTTTTGCGCCTGGCATGCCTGTGTCGATCTGTGCTTGGCACAATGTATGAAAAACAGACAGTAAGGTTGGACCACCAGTTAACGCGGGTGAGGCATAGATCGTGCCCTTCTGCCAGGTGTGTGTGAGCGGCTCAACTTCCTCAGCCGCATAGTTGGTCAAATCCTCAAGGCTTAGGCAACCACCTTTGGCTTGTACATCACGGACCAAATCTTGGCCGATTGAGCCGCGATAAAAGGCTTCAGGTCCTTCCTGCGCTAGGATGTTTAGTGTTTTGGCGAGCGTGCTTTGATCAAGGCGTTTTTGTTCAACGGCTGTCCAGCCCCCCACGATGGGCCATTTGCCCTCATCTAAAAAGTAAGCGGCCGTGTCAGGGTCTTCTGACAATGCGCGCGCATTGGCTCCCGTCATCAAGGCCGAGTACCAATCAGTCAATAGACCTTCTTGAGCCAACTTAACCGATGGTTGAACCAAGTCAGCCCACGGCATGCGTCCAAACTTTTGGTGAGCCAAACCCAGGCCTGCAACCATGCCTGGCACAGCAACAGCGGAGGCGCCTTTGACGTTGCGATCATCAACCACGTTGGGCCAAGGAAATAAATCTGAGGCCATGCCTTGGCCACTCAAGGGGTAGTCGGTTGGATTGATTGCCAGCGGTGCACGCATTCCAAAATTAATGACCTCTGCGCGTTGTGTCTTGGCGCGCCAAAGCACCATGCAGCCGCCAGCAGCCAAACCACTCATCCAAGGCTCAAGTACACCCAAGGCCAGCGAGGTGGCAATGGCGGCATCCACCGCATCGCCGCCCTCGGCTAATACGCGGGCACCGACGTTCGCAGCACCCGCGTGCTGAGCGGCAACAACACCTGTTGTTGATATCACAGCGGGTTTATGAACTTGCTGTGAGTTAGAAAAGTTATCTGACACAGATGGCTCCAGCGATTGGAATGGGCACTCTACTCATACCAAGTGACGAACTCCTCAATGGGCATGCGAGCGCTGCGATAGGCATTCAGTGGCGCCTCTAAATCAGGTACGCCCATGGACAACCCCACCAAGAGTTTTTTGCTAGCAGGCAGCTCGAGGCACTCACGAATGGCGTCTGGGTAGTTGGCTAGAGAGGCTTGCAAACAGGTGCCTAAGCCATGGCCCATGGCCGTCAAACTCAAACCGTGTAAAAAACCACCCACATCCATGTTGGACCAAGGGCCTAAGGCCTCATCCATCCAGACAAACATTACGCAGGGCGCACCAAAAAACCGAAAATTCTCAAGCCTCAAATGATTACGTTGTGCGGTGTCTTCGCGCGCCACGCCAAGGGCTGCAAAGCGATTGATGTTGTGCGTTTTGGAGCGCAGCGCAGTGGCTTCGCTCCAAACCGTCGGTACCGGCACGTCAGCCTTCCCGGGCTCGCCGGCTTGGGCCAGCTTGTAAAGCACCTCACTGAGCGCCTGGCGGCGTTCACCGGTCACCACGGTGACTTCCCAGGGCTGGGTGTTTGTGTATGAGGGGCTGCGTCCAGCGGTTTGCAAAATATCAGCCAACGTCTCTTTGGCGATAGGGTCAGGCTTGAACCCGCGAATGCTGCGTCTCTCGTTCATGGCTTGCAATAACTGCACAATCTGCTCCCGGTTAGTGCCGTGTTCATATTTTGCCCCAAAGAACGTCAAAACAGCGGTTCATTCATTGAAAACTGCTACGCTTTGACGGTTGTGTCATGGAGCTTAAAACATGCTTAAAACCAAACCAATTGTGGCCTTGGCCTTGGGTGGTGGTGCAGCCAGAGGGTGGGCTCATATCGGTGTCATCCGCGCTCTAGAAGAGGCCGATGTGCCGATTGACATGGTCTGTGGCACTTCGATTGGGGCACTGGTGGGGGCGGCTTACGCTTGCGGGGAACTCGACCGGTTCGAGGATTGGGTCGAAAAACTAAGTTTGGTGGATGTTTTGGGGTTTATGGATATCAGCCTAGGCGGTGGTCTGATCAAGGGTGAAAAGCTAATGGCCTTCTTTGAACGGACCTTCACAGATCGTCCGATCGAATCGCTAGCGATGCCATTTGCCAGTGTTGCCACGGACTTAACCACGGGTGCCGAAGTGTGGTGCCGAGATAGGTCGACAGCCAAAGCGGTGCGAGCGTCAATGGCTTTACCAGGGTTACTGACGCCGGTGCGATCTGACGGGCGGCTACTCGTGGATGGTGGGTTGGTCAACCCCGTGCCGGTCTCTTTAGCCCGCGCCATGGGCGCTGATGTGGTCATCGCTGTTGATTTGAATGCTGATCTTGTGGGCAGACATTTGGACGGTGAACAAGAGTCGGGTGGTCTTTCAGAGATGAGCAATCCCGTGTCGGTGTGGCTTAAGCGCATGCAAGACCGAGTGGCCGGTCAGTGGCCAGTGCTAGCAGACAAAGAAACCCCACCTTTGCCATCGTTATTTGATGTCGTGGCATCCAGTGTGAACATCATGCAAGTCCAAATCACCCGCAGTCGCATGGCGGGAGACCCACCTGATGCATTGATCACCCCACGCTTGGCTGCCCTGGGTTTGATGGATTTTCATCGGGGGCGGGAATCGATGATTGAAGGCCGTCTTGCCCTCGAACGGGCGCTGATAGCGATCAGAGCGGCGATTGACAGGATCCTCATACAGAAATAAGAATTTTTTGGATAGGGTGAATACCGCTAGAAAGCAAATGTCTAGGCCATCGATGCTCTAGCTGCACTGTGTTGATGCCTATCTCGCGCAGCGCACTGCCGTAGGCACGTTTTTTGTGCGAGCTGAGTTCTGTCTAATTGTTAACATTATTTTGTTTAAGCGTTTTTAGTAGCCGTTATCAAATTTGGCATTGTTCAAGGCATGAGCATTTTGCAAACAATTTTTGAACAATGCGGTGGCACGATTGGGTTCAGGTGAGCGACGCACAATAGAGAAGAAATTGACGCGGTAATTGAAACGGCTTGGATTGATGGCGCGCAAACTGCCTTGGCTGACGAACGAGGCAGCGTAATGCGTGGGTAAAAAGCCCACGTAGCCGCCTGAGAGAAGAAAGGTGGTGACGCCTTCTTGATCGTAGGCATTGGCTCGGCGTATCAACCGTGCACGATGGCTGACTGCCATGTTCGGTGAGTGGTAGGCCAAACCAGCCAGTGGGTATTGAGCCAGACCCTTCCAGCTCAAGCGGCTATTGTTTGCTTCAAACAAGGGGTGCCCGTGTCCACAGTAAAGATGCATGTCTTCATGAAACAAGGGAACATAATGAAAGACAGCTGAATGACGGTGATCTGGAATGATACCCAAGTGGTAGTGACCTTCCATCACGCCGCGTTCGATTTCATTGATGGGCCGGATGTGCAAGTTAATCAGCACGTTAGGTGCTTGCTTAGAAAACTCAGCAATTGCTTTGTGCAGTTGGGATTGAGGATTGCCGGCATTTTTTTCAAATACCGCGATTTGGAGTTGACCTCCCACCCGAGCATGGATGTCGTCGATACTCGACCTGAAGTCGTTGAAGGCACCAATCAGTCTGAGCGTCTCTTCATAGACTTGTCGCCCTTGCTCTGTTAAAGAAAACCCACTTCGGCCTCGCTTGCAAAGTGTTAGGCTCAGTCTGGTTTCAAGATCTTTGATATGCCTGCTGATGGTCGAGATACCAATATTTAGTTCCAGCTCAGCAGCGGCAAAGCCACCACAATTCACCACAGTCTTAAAAACCTGCAAGAGGCGAATATCGATATCGCTAATTTGTCCAAGGACGGCACGGGCAGTATGTTTCATAGACTGGCAAGTGTACAAAGAAATGTAATCATGTGAAGATGACTGATACCGTGGCAATATCCTTCGCGATCATTAAAGGAGATTTTCATGCGTATCGGTATCCCAAAAGAAATTAAAAATCACGAACACCGTGTGGGGCTCACGCCAGCAAGCGTTAAGGAATTTGTGCGTGCTGGACATGACGTTACGGTTCAGACGCTGGCTGGCGCCGCGGCCGGTATGTCCGATGAGCAATATCGTCAAGCTGGGGCCACGATTGCAGCAAGTGCCGAATCGGTATTTGCGGGTGCAGACATGATTGTGAAAGTGAAAGAACCACAGCTTAGCGAATGCGCTCAGTTGCGACCTGATCAAATTCTTTATACCTATCTTCATCTGGCGCCGGATCCTGAGCAAACCAAAGCGTTGATGGCTTCAGGAGCCATCTGCATTGCTTACGAGACAATCACAGGAAATGGCGGTGGTTTACCGCTATTGGCACCCATGAGTGAAGTGGCGGGCCGCATGGCCATCCAAGCGGCGGCCGCTCACTTGGAAAAATCGAAGGGTGGCCAAGGCATTTTGCTAGGTGGCGTGCCTGGTGTGCCAGCGGGTCATGTGGTGATTTTGGGTGCTGGTGTTGTGGGGACCAATGCTTTACAAATGGCCGTTGGGCTTGGCGCACGTGTAACGGTCATTGACAAGAGCCTCGATCGACTGCGCCAACTCGACCTTTTGTTTGGCAATCGCATCAGTACCACTTATTCCACACAATCAGCCATTGAACACTTGATGCCAGATGCCGATGTGGTGATCGGGGGCGTTTTGTTACCCGGTGCTGCCGCCCCTAAACTGGTGACGCGAGCCATGGTTAAAACCATGAAAGCGGGTAGTGTGCTCGTTGATGTGGCCATTGATCAGGGCGGTTGCTTTGAAACCTCACGCCCAACCACGCATGACGATCCGACCTTTGAGGTCGATGGCGTGATTCATTATTGTGTGGCCAACATGCCAGGCGCTGTGGCTCGGACGTCAACCTTTGCGTTGAATAATGCCACCTTGCCTCACGGTTTGGCACTTGCCAACCTTGGTTGGCAGCAAGCGCTAAAGAATGACCCACACTTGCGTCATGGTCTAAATGTGTGCCAAGGCCAAGTCACTTATCAAGCGGTCGCCCAGGCCCTTGACCTTCCTTACACTGATTCTGAAACGCTTCTGTCCTAAAAGCCGGCGCGGTTTTGGGAAAAAACGCCAATGGTGTATCCATTGGCGTCTTTTTATGTGTGTGAAAGCACTAAGCGCCCCGATTTTCGTAGGGGCATTGACCCTTAGAGGTCTCGAATTGTTAGCATGTCAATACAAACAATATTTGGAAACAGTTCGATGACCATGGGCAATTTGAATTGGCGCTTAGAAAATACTTACAGCCAATTACCTGAAACCTTCTACACGCCGTGTCGACCAACGCCAGTGCGTGATCCCAAGCTGGTGATTTTTAATCATCCACTGGCCCGCGCCTTAGGCTTGTCTGACGACAGCGTGGATGAAGCTCGCCGTTTTGCCGCACTGAATCCCGCTTTTTTCACCGGTAACGACTTGCCCGATCAATCGGCGCCATTGGCACAAGCCTATGCGGGGCATCAGTTTGGTGGATTCACGATATTGGGCGATGGTCGGGCAGTGTTAGTTGGTGAGCAAGTGACTGAATCGGGTGTGCGGTTTGATATTCAATTCAAAGGATCTGGGCCCACGCCTTACTCACGTCGCGGTGACGGTCGAGCAGCACTTGGCCCCATGTTGCGTGAATACCTGATCAGCGAAGCCATGCATGCGCTTGGTATTCCTACCACGCGTAGTTTGGCCGTGGCCAGTACGGGTGAGCCGGTGTTTCGTCAGACCACAGAGCGAGGTGCGGTTTTGACGCGCGTGGCCGCAAGTCATATCAGGGTGGGTACCTTTCAATATGCTGCTGCGCGGCAAGATAAAAATGCACTGCAAGCGCTGGTCGACTACGTCATCACGCGCCATTATCCAGACTTGGCTGGCGCAGACAAGCCCGCGCTCGCATTGTTGTACCGAGTGGTGCAGGTGCAAGCAGAGCTTTTGGTGAATTGGATGCGTGTGGGTTTCATCCATGGTGTCATGAACACCGACAACATGAGTATCTGTGGCGAAACAATCGACTACGGCCCATGTGCCTTTATGGATCACTATGATCCCGCGACGGTATTCAGCTCCATTGATCACCAAGGCCGCTATGCGTTTGTTAACCAACCCGGTATGGCACAGTGGAATCTTTTGCGTTTGGCCGAAGCTTTGCTGCAACTGCTCGATGATGACGAAGACATCGCCATTGAGCGTGCGAAAGAAGCGGTGGGTACCTTTGCCAAACAGTATGATCAAGGTTGGTTTGAAATGATGCGCGGCAAGCTTGGATTGGTGCCTTTGATCCAAGACGATACGCAGCAAGACCGTGCGTTAATTGACGGTCTATTGGCATGGATGCAGGCTAACCGAGCCGATTACACCAATACCTATAGGGACTTAAGTTTGGGCACACTGACCTTGTCCGGTCTTTATAGCGACAAGGGGTTTGGCCACTGGCATCAACAATGGCAAGCGCGCTTGACTCAGCAATACCAGCAACCCCAACACTCGCCTCAAAGCAGCCAGGTACTCATGCAATCCCTCAATCCTGCCTACATCCCACGCAACCACTTGGTTGAAGCGGCTTTAAAAGCGGGGGCCACTGGAGAAATGGGCCCCTTTAATGCTTTGCTAACGGTATTGATGCAGCCCTATCAAGAGCAGCCTGATTGCGAACGTTATCAGCAACCCGATCCGTCTAATGTTCCCCATCAAACGTTCTGTGGCACATAGCATTGCGGGAAATTTTTAATGGCCAGTCGATTCGCTTGACCTCTAGGAAACGGATAGTCCATGACACATTCGTAGCCAAGCACCGCCTCGAGTGCGAGTAGTCTGTTGACCTTAAACGCAGGCTCATCGTCAACCAAGTTTGCCTTATCGAGATGGTAGGTCTGAGAAGCTTGGCACGCTAGGTTTGTGAGGCCTGCGAATCAGCATTGGATATTAGGTTTTTCTCAGGATCTTGCCGTCCATGCAAAACTCTCACGAGTTCTACAGTATTACGTTCGAACCGATAGAACAGGATGTGGCTGCCAACGGACAGACTGCGCAGGTTAGGTGACAATGTGCTTCGATCTACACCCATCATTGGGTAATCTACCAACCGCCAGATTTCGGATTTGAGTTTTGTGAGGTATGAAAAAGATTGGGCAGCACTCCAAACGGTTAATCCGTAGCGATAGATGTTCGTTAGATCTGATTTTGCTGCGGGTGAAAGGGTCAACTTAGGTTTACTCATGCCTTAGTATTGCCTCGAATCTCCAAAAAAATCGCATCGAGTTCAACTTCGGTCTCAACGGGGATACCGAGTCCTTGATCAAGCTGATTTGTACCGAGCTGCAGTTGTTCGCGAAGCTGAGCCATCTTTATCTCATGAACCCATTGCTCATGGCTATCCATGAACCGTAGTGCCTCTCGGACGACTTCGCTGGCGTTGTTGTAAAGACCGCTGTCGACTTTGGCTCTAACCCGCGACTCTAACTCAGGTGTCAGGGAGACATGCATGGTGGGGTAACCTTAAAAGTTTTAAAGTGATTAGATGATTTCACACCATACAAAGATTGTCAATCTATGTATGGTAGGTTTTTTGGTGGCTAGGTTCGACACAATCAACCCGACCCTTTTGACCGCGCACCAAACGTTCTGTGGCACTTATCGTTGTGGGTTATCGTTAATGAACAGTCGAATCGCTTGCCCCTGAGGAAACGGATAGTCCATGACACAGTCTGACCGAGCCATCGCCTCGAGTGTGAGTAGTCTGTTGACACTAAACGCAGGCTCATCGTCAATTAAATTTGCCTTGTTTGACCGGCCCGAACTGACGCTACGCTTAACCGGCGAGCTTGATAGGATCGGTCAACAGACCCGTTTTAGCGCCAGCGCGCCAAATTCTGGCGAGCAGTTTACGCACGAGTGGCCGCATGGGGCGGCACCAGTGGATCACGCTGGTGCCTTGGCATGGTTGATGCAATGGATCAAAACGCGGCTTGACGGCGTAGAAGTGAGCGCCATTGGTCACCGTGTTGTGCACGGTGGGGCGGATTTTGATCAAGCGGTGCTTGTTAATGATGCTGTTATGGCCAAGTTAAGGTTGCTCGAGCCGCTGGCACCTTTGCATCAGCCCCACAATTTGGCTGGCATTGAGGCTGCGCAACAGGCGTTTGGTCTGTTGCCGCAAGTGGCGTGTTTTGACACGGCTTTTCATTGTCATCAACCGTTTGTCAAAGATTGTTTTGCATTGCCTCGTGCTTTGTACGATGAGGGCGTGCGTCGCTATGGTTTTCATGGTCTGTCTTACGAGTTCATTGCTGATCACTTAAAAGAGGCATTCCCTTTGCACGCCCGTGGACGGGTGATTGTGGCGCACTTGGGCAACGGCGCCTCCATGTGCGGCATGCTTGATGGCCATTCTGTTGCCTCAACCATGGGATTTTCCGCACTCGATGGTTTGCCCATGGGTACGCGCTGTGGGCAGTTGGATCCCGGCGTCTTGTTGTATTTGATGCAAGACAGGGGCCTGAGTGCTAATGAGATTTCAGACCTGCTCTACAAAGAGTCTGGGCTCAAAGGCTTATCTGGCATTTCTAACGACATGCGCACCTTGGAGGCCTCAAAAGAGCTTCACGCGCAGCAAGCGATTGATTACTTCGTGCATCGCGTCAAGCGCGAAATCGGTGCCATGGCGGCTGCACTGGAGGGTCTTGATGCGATTGTATTGACCGGTGGCATTGGCGAGCACTCTGTGGGCGTTCGCCGTCAGATATTGCAATCCATGTCTTGGCTTGGCATTGAGTTAGATGAGTATGCCAATCAGGCGGGTCAAACCATTATTTCCACAGCGCGTTCTCGCGTCTTGTGCTTGCGAATACCAACCAATGAAGAAAAAATGATTGCTAGGCACACGCAAGCCCTTGCGACATGATTAACGCTATTAAACCCTGAGCTCTTTCAGCGCGCCCTCAATCAGTTGTCTGGCGATGCTGACATGGTCGGGCAGCTTTGGTAGGTCGTCTATATCAAACCAGTGGGCGGCTTCAATCTCAGATGGCTCAGGGACGATGTCGCCCGAGACGTAATCAGCGAAAAAAGCAATCATCAATGAATTTGGGAATGGCCATGATTGGCTGCAGAAGTAGCGCAGGTTATCGATCTTCACGCCAACCTCTTCCATGACCTCGCGCGCAGCACATTGCTCAAGCGTTTCACCCGCTTCGACAAAGCCAGCCAGGGCGCTGAAGACACCGGGCTTAAAATGCGGGCTACGCGCCAGTAGGAATTTTGTGCCGTGGCGTACCAACACCATGACAGCTGGCGAGATGCGGGGGTACGCGTTTAATTTGCACTGCGGGCAATGCATCGCAAAATCGCTCTCATGCAATTGAGTGGCGTGACCACAGCGCCCACAAAACCGATGTGTCATTTGCCAGTCGATCAATTGGGTTGCACGTCCCGCCATGGCAAAAGCCTCTGGGCCCACCACACCAAAGACTTGGCGCATGGGGACCAACTCGGCGTTACCCAAAAAGCTTAGGTGTTCAGGCAAGTCATCGCTCTCAATGGCCATACACGGCAGTCCCTGCCAGTGCCCCACCTGAATGGGTTCGCTGTGCACGCCTTTTAAAAACTCAGCTTGAGAAAAAAAATTGGGTCCAGCAGGGTGCGCCATGTCAATCAGGATGTGCTGCTTATGGCGAATGATCCAGTAGTGTTCGTGCTGCATGATTGTCTTCTAAGTTTTGATTTGAGTTAGTGTAAGACAGCGGCGCACCAAATGGGTCTTGGATTCAATGGGTACTGATTGTGGATTTTGACCAGACATTCATGATGACGACACCAGCGATGATGAGGCTGATCCCAATAAGCGCCGGCAGGTCTAGGTGTTGCTTAAAGACCAGGCAACCCACCAAAGTCACCAAAACCACACCTAAGCCAGATCAAATCGTGTAGATCACGCCGATTGGCATTGATCGCGTGGTCACCGACAGAAAATAAAAGGAAACGCCATATCCCGCCACCACAACCACAGAAGGCCAAAGGCGGGTAAAGCCGTCGCTTAGTTTGAGCGAAGATGTGGCAATCACTTCGGCCACAATGGCAATGGTCAGCAGCACCCAAGGGGTGGTCGGCATCAGTTAGATCTCGCTTATGCGCTTGAAGAGTCTTTCTTTTGTCGTTTGTTGAACATTTTGGCTTGTTGGCTGATGATGAAATCAAAGATGATTTTCATCCAAATGGTTGAGCCAGCCACGGCAACCCAACTTTGGAAATCGGGGTTCAGCCACACAATACCAAAGACGCCAAACATCACCACTGAAAGGATCACAAAGGTAAGCGATAGGCCTGCGATTATGTTCACAACAGCAGTGAATGGTGCGTAGCGTTCAGCGTTCGGTGGTGAGACGCCGCGTGACAAGGCCACTTCGCTGTAATCCTTATTGTGAATGATCCGATAAGCACGCCTGAACCAGGTAAACGAAATGGGGAATAAGGCTAAAAACAAAAGCCAAAACATCACCGTGCTGACATCAAGCATCATCTTGATTTCTCCAATAAAAAAGCCCTGTGGCTTGATACCCCAGGGCTTTGAGTCGCCCGGCTGGCTGATGCAGAGAAGTACTAAGGCTCTGGATCAGCCAACCAAGACATCTTACTGCTTAGTGATAGTGATCACCGGTTACAGCCTTAGAGCCGCGGGGAATGCGAACATTCTCCACCATTTGTTGAATGTAAGCCGGCGGCTCTTTGGTCACTTTATCCACCGCGAAGGCCACGATGAAGTTAACCCCCGCACCAATGGCACCAAAGGCTTCAGGCGTGATGCCAAAGAAGCTGTTGGCACCACCGATTAGCTCGAGATAACCCGTGCCTTTGATGAAGAAGATCCCTTTGTGAGCAAACACATAAAACAGGGTAACCGCCAGACCAGAGACCATACCGGCCATCGCACCAGCGCTGTTCATCTTCTTAGAGAAGATGCCCATCATGATGGCTGGGAACAGCGTTGAGGCCGCAATACCGAAAGCCAACGCCACCGTTCCCGCGGCAAAGCCAGGCGGATTAAGCCCCAGATAACCTGCCAACACCACAGAGGCGCCCATGGCGATCTTGCCTGTCAATAACTCGCCTTTCTCAGAGATGTCCGGTTTGAACACGTTCTTGACCAAGTCGTGCGAGACAGCCGATGAAATGGCCATGAGTAGACCCGCCGCCGTTGAAAGGGCCGCCGCCAAACCACCCGCAGCCACCAGCGCAATCACCCAGTTTGGCAACATGGCAATTTCGGGGTTGGCCATCACGATAATGTCTCGATTGACGGACAACTCGTTGCCTTTCCAGCCAGCATCCTTTGCCTTTTGATTGAAGGCTTCGTTTTTGGATGCGTCGTTGTAGTACTGAATGCGACCGTCACCGTTTTTGTCTTGCCATTTGAGCAAGCCCGTGACTTCCCAGCGCTTCATCCAGTCCGGGCGCTCTGAATTCAAGATTGAACCCTCAGCGGTGAAGACCTTGGCAGGCTCAGAAACAATCGTGGGGTTAATGGTGGTGTGTAAGTTCATGCGAGCCATGGCAGCAACAGCGGGAGCTGTTGTGTAGAGCAATGCAATAAACACCAAAGACCAACCAGCCGAAGAGCGTGCATCTGCGACGGTTTTAACCGTGAAGAAACGGATAATCACGTGTGGCAGACCAGCTGTACCAATCATGAGCGACAGGGTGTAGACAAACATGTTTAGTTTGCTGCCTGGCAACTGCGTCGTGTACTCGTTAAAGCCGAGCTCTTGGATCACCTCGTTTAAGGTCACCAAAAGAGGCTTGCCACTCTCGGTCATGTTCGAACCCAAACCCAACTGGGGCAGTGGGTTGCCCGTGAGCGACAAGGAGATGAAGATGGCGGGAATGATGTATGCCATGATCAAAACGATGTATTGCGCGACTTGAGTGTAGGTAATGCCTTTCATGCCACCGAACACAGCATAAGAGAACACAATCGCCATACCGATATAAATACCGGTATCGTTTGACACGCCCAAGAAGCGCGAGAACGCGATACCAACACCCGTCATCTGACCAATAATGTAGGTGATCGAAGCGACCAACAGACAAACCACAGCGATGGTCGATGCCGCCTTTGAGTAGTAACGGTCACCAATAAACTGCGGCACCGTGAACTTACCAAATTTGCGCAGGTAAGGGGCTAACAAGCAAGCCAACAGCACATAGCCGCCGGTCCAACCCATCAAGAAAAGGCTGCCGCCGTATCCCATGTAGGCGATAAGGCCTGCCATAGAGATAAACGATGCCGCCGACATCCAGTCAGCGGCTGTGGCCATCCCGTTGACAACCGGATTAACACCGCTACCTGCAACATAGAATTCGCTCGTGCTACCGGCACGGGCCCAGATGGCAATACCAATGTAAAGCGCAAAGGTAAGGCCAACAATAATGTAAATCGTGGTTTGAAGTTCCATGAGTAGCCCCTTTATTCCTCTTCAACGCCGAATTTACGATCGATCTCATTCATCTTCTTGCCATACCAGAAGATCAAGATGATGAACACGTAAATCGCGCCATTTTGAGCAAACCAAAACCCCAATGGGTAGCCAGCCAGCATGATGCCGTTTAGCCAATCCGCGAAAAGAATGCCGGCGCCATAAGAAACCAAAGCCCATACAATCAAGACTTTGGTCAGCAGCGAAAGGGTTGCTCGCCAATAAGCGTGCGAGTCATAATTCTCTGACATGTTATCTCCTCACTTTTTTGATACAACTTAATGGTTTTTTGACATACTGATAACGATTACAGCAGAATTAATTCATCACAGTACTAGGGAAACTAAGTAGGAATTTAATATCTGACGCCAGGCTTACTAATTAATCACTCGGTATCTGACGTAAGCCTTACAGTTGCTTGCTTGTGGCTGACAAATCAATACTATTCTTTGAGCATTTTTTGAATGGTTTATGAGGGGTAAACACACCATGGAACATCATTCTCAACCCAGTAAAAGCATTTCTTCCAGCCTTGTTAATGGCTTGGTTGAGCAACTCATGACTGTGGTGCCATTCTCAGAAATGGATAAAGAAAGTGTTGAGCTTTTTATTAAAAATTGTGATGAACAATATTATGAGCCTAACGAAATAATTATTGAACCAAATGCTGGTGTGCCGCAATGTCTGTATTTAATTCGCCAAGGATCTGTATCGGGTAAGCGCGATCAACAACACGGTGCATCGATTTATTTTGAGCTCGATGCCGGCGAAATGTTCTCAATTGGCTCGGTATTGACAAGCCGACCAGTCAGTACGGTTTACCGATCAATTGGGGACACGTTTTGTTTGCAGTTCCCCGTCAAAAAATTAACAGATTTTGGTATTCAATCACCGCGTTTTATCGATTATTTGAAAGGCAGTTTCCAGACAATCCTACATAAGTCGCAAGAAGATTTGCGCCAACATTTCGCTGCCAAAGCCGCTGAAACACAACTGCACCAGAACACACTTGAATCATTGGTAACCCGTGAACCCGTATCGGTTTTACCGCAGACAACGTTACGCGAAGCCCTAATAACCATGGACGAAATGCGAATCGGATCAATTCTAGTGATTGATGAGTCCAAGCGATTACAAGGGATCTTAACAAGGCATGACTTGTTAAAAAGAGTCGTGCTTGCAGAAAAAGATTTGTCTGTTGCGATTTCA
This sequence comes from uncultured Burkholderiaceae bacterium, assembly GCA_937888805.1. Lineage (GTDB taxonomy): Bacteria > Pseudomonadota > Gammaproteobacteria > Burkholderiales > Burkholderiaceae_B > Algicoccus. The sequence continues at coordinate 17,181 of CALBEY010000016.1, read as the reverse complement.
GAGGTAATGACAAGTGATATCAAAACGCTTGAGGCAAGTGATACTGTTGAAATGGCTGGCCATTTGATGATGCAGGCTAGCATCCGCCACCTGCCTATCGTTAAAGATGCGCAAGTTGTCGGCTTGATTTCAGAGCGAGACCTTTTCTCATTTCAGCGGTTTTCGGTGAGCAATATTAGTGCTGCTATTCACGGTGCTAAAAATATACAAGCACTTGTGCGTGCGGCTGAGCATATTCGACAATATTCAAAAAACTTACTCAGTCAAGGCGTGACAGGTAATCGATTGACAAGCCTCGTGAGTTATTTAAACGATTTGCTGACGTCCCGATTAATTACGATGACTGCCTCTGAGTTTAATGTTGAAGCAGATCAATTTTGTTGGTTAGCCTTGGGCTCTGAGGGGCGCGAAGAGCAGACCATTTCAACTGACCAAGACAATGCCTTGATTTTGGCAGATGGCGTTTCTGATGCTGCGATGCAGCATTATTTGCACTTTGCGCGTCAGGTTAATGAAGGGTTGGATCAATGCGGCTTTCCGTTGTGCAAAGGCAACGTCATGGCCAGCAACCCCAAATATTGCCGCCGGCAAACTGACTGGATCAAACGCTGCGCTGGCTGGATTGAAGCGGGCTCACCCCAAGACTTATTGGACGCCAGCATATTTTTCGATTTCAGGCCCATAAGTGGCAACGCCAGTCTGGCCCTGGGGGTGTCTGACTATGTCAGCATGGCAGCCGCCGCCACACCGCGGTTTGTGGCCTTGTTAGCCACAAACGCCATGAATTGGAAAGTGCCATTGACAATGTTCGGCGGTCTTGACACGGCTACCGTTGACGGCAAACAGGTCTTGGATTTCAAGCTAAACGGCACGGCACTGGTGGTTGATTTTGCTCGCATATACGCCTTGGCCAACAACATCACTGTCAGAAATACACGAGAACGCTTGGAAGCAATCAGTCGCTTGCCACGGTTTGGTCAAACCAAGGCAGAGGACTGGGTGTCGACCTTTGAGTTTTTACAGACCATGCGCTTAAAAGCTCAGATAGACAGTGAAGGGCAAAATACCAACCCAAACGCATTAGACACGGCCAAGCTAAGCAGCGTGGATAAAGTGATCCTCAAAGCCGCTTTCAACATCAGTAAAACCATGCAGCAACGTTTGAAGCTCGACTATGTTCGATAAGTTTTTTAATAAAACCAAAGCCAAAACAGACGCTTCTGTGATGGCATCAACGGCCATCCGTGCCGAGCGTTGGATTGTGCTCGACACTGAAACCACCGGTTTGAGTTTGTGGCGCGATCGACTGATCGCCATTGCCGCTGTCGCCATTCACCTTGAGTCAGATTTAAAGGGTGCTCGCATCTGTGTTCAAGACAGTTTCGAGGCGGTTATTCGTCCTGCAAAAATCAAGCACGCCAAAGATAACATTCTGATTCATCACATTGGTGTTGCTGCGCAAACGGCTGGCGATGAGCAAAGCCAAGTGCTAGAAGACTTTACCGATTGGATTGGGGATGCACCCCTATTCGCTTTTCATGCGCCGTTTGATAAGTCAATGGTTTTGAATGCTTATAAAAAGGCGATGCTTGCTGCGCCAAGTAACCAGTGGATTGATGTGGCGCCATTGGCCAATTGGGTGGCACGCGATTCGCGTCGTGTTTCTCTTGACGATCGTATGACCGAATTTGGTCTGCAGTGTATTGCTCGGCATCAGGCCGCTGGCGATACGTTTGTGACGGCTGAACTGTTGTTAAAAATGTTGCCGGCGTTACGACTTCAAGCCAAAGACCTAAAAGGTTTGATTCGTCTGGCGCGTGAGCAGGTCCCTGTTGCGTAAAAGCATTTAAAGATGTGGCGTTACCTCAACACGTGTGCTTGTCCTCGGTCTTATACTGAAACTGATGGTTTAGCCGTTACCGAAGTGGTTTTGTTTCTGGATTGAATGTGTCTGAGTCTGAGTCCTCTCCCGCTGCACCATTAGCTGCGATAACGAGTCATCGTGAACGACTGCTGTCAATGGCAGGTGTTGCCGTTACCGTGTCGATCGTGGCTTTTGATGCCACGATTATCAGCACCATCATGCCGCAAGTTGCTGATGCGTTGGGTGGCATGGCGCTCTATGCATGGGCGGGTACCGGTTATTTCTTGGCTTGTGCCGTGACCATCATGATTTTTGGTCGACTCGGTGACCTCTATGGGCGAAAGCCCTTGATATTGTTGTCACTGGTTCTGGTGACGTTGGGCTCGGTCTTGTCTGGCTTGTCTCAAACCATGTCGCAGCTGGTTGCCTTTCGAGTCCTGCAGGGATTGGGTGGCGGCATGATGATCGCCACCGCATTTGCCGCGCCTGCCGATATCTTTCCAGATCCCAAGCAGCGCGTGCGTTGGATGGTGTTGCTATCGTCGACTTTTGCGGTGGCCAGCGGTGTTGGGCCTGTCTTGGGTGGTGTGGTCACTCAAGCTTTGGGTTGGCGGGCGGCATTTTTTGTTATCCCAATCACGGCCATTATTGCTTTTGTTATGATTTGGCGATTCTTTCCTCGCTTGCAGCCCGTCAGTGACGACGAGCACCGTATGGACTGGGTCGGTGCCTTGCTCATGGCCTTGACAGTTGGGGCACCATTGGTTGGGATTGAACTGCTGACAGGGCAAGAGTCAACCGTACCCCCATGGGTGGCAATCGCTGTGATTGTTAGCGCCGTGGTTTCAGGCTATCTTTTGCTCAAAGTTGAGCGCCGTGTACCAACGCCCATTTTTCCATTGCGAGTCCTTCAAACGCGTCAAGCTCAATTTATCAATTTGGCCTCGATACTCAGCGGCGCGGTGATGTTCATTCTGATTTTTTACATCCCACTTCAATTCCAAGATGTTTTTGGGTTCAGCCCCATTTTGGCTGGCGCTCTGATCACGCCACTGGTGGCGGGCATGCCGATTGGTAGCATCATTAACGGTCTTTTGTTTCCTCGCGAAAGTAATCCGCAACGTTTGATGCTGTTGGGAAGCATCTTGATGGGTTTGGGTTGTGCGTTCGCGTTGACATTCACGGCGCAAAGCGCCGTTTGGTGGGTGCTTTTGAGCATGACGTTCTGCGGGCTAGGGCTGGGATTTTTACTGCCCAACTTCACCCTTTTTATGCAGATTGTGGCGAATCGGCAAGATGTCGGCGTTGCCTCGGCCTTGGTCCAAACCACCCGTGCGTTGGGCAGTGCAGTGGGTACGGCGCTCGTTGGTGTGGCTATTGCTGAGTTGTCGATTCGCTCGGGCCTGCGTTTGGGCTTGATCGCCTCAGTATGCGCATGCGTGGTGATTGGTTGGCTTGCCGTTAACATCAAAATGAACAGTTACACCAATCGATCATAGGCCGACGGTTAACGGCAAAGGGGGGGCGCACTGATGCGTCACTGGTTTTCTTTGATCCATTGGCCCATGAAATGCGCAGGCTCGCCCGTTTCAAATGCCGCACCAAACTCACCGACAGTGTCGTTAATCGCATCGGTCAGGGGCAATTTTTCCCAACGTCGCATGAGGCGCTTCTGTTGCTTGACGGCCTCGGGTGCGAGCGCCACGAAAGCGGTCGTGATGGCCTCGATACGTGAGTCCAGTTGCCCGAGACTGACACACTCGTTCACCAGTCCCCAATTGAGGGCTTTTTCGCTCCCTACTAATTCGCCGCTAAGCAACATCCAACTGGCATGTGTTGGGCTGATTAACCGTGGCAACAGGGTGGCGTGAATGACGGAAGGAATTCCCACTTTGACCTCAGGCATACCGAATTGCGTGCCCTCAGCGGCCACCCGCAAATCGCAAGCCATGGCCAATTCGAGTCCCGCACCCAAGCACCAACCTGGGATGCGGGCGATGACTGGGGCTGGAAAGTGTCTGACCAGTTCGCAGAGGTCGCGTAAACCAGAAATAAAGGTTTCAGCACCGAGGCGATCCAGTCCCGCCATTTCTTTGATATTGGCGCCGGCCACAAAGGCTTTATCGCCTGTGCCACGAAGCACCAAAACCCGGATCTCTGGCCTTTGGGCGATCAGTGCCAAGGCTGTGCGCAAATCGGCCACTACGGGTGTGCCCAAAATATTCAAGTGATTGCCCGTCCGTATGGTCAAACAGGCCACGCCTTTGGCATCGAGGGTTACTTTGGCGTGTGATAGCTCAGTAATGATCGTCATGTGGTTTCCCGTCCTCTCGTGTCTTTGGCAGTGCTGCCATCGTACAATGAGGCAGCTTTGACAGTATCTACTTTTGCAGGCGTCATGGCGTTCGTCGATCGACACCTTGGTTTTATTAATCTGTCTGACATGAATCCTTCAAAACAATCGAATGCTTCAGCGGCGCTTTTCTGGTGCGGTTTGTTGCTTGGTTCTGTGCTTGCTGTTTGGTATGCCAGCCAACAGGTGGTCCAAGGCGATCAAATCCAGATGATTCATAACGGCTATATGGGGGCTTACCACGGCGTTTGGCAAACGGTTGGCAACGCAGCCAGCGTGGTGGGTAACGTGCCCGGCTCATTGTTGGCGTGGCTCGTGGGCGGTCCGGTGCTGATTTGGGATTCACCCTATGCGCCGATGGCCTTTTTGCTGCTGGTGCGCTTGATCGGGTTTTTGTTGCTCGATAATGTGATTCGACAGGTATTCGATGACCGTATCCAAGTCAGGCTGATCTTCTTGGCCCTCTGCTGGCTAAACCCTTGGTTTTTATTTGACAGCCTGCTCTATAACCCTTCGTATTTGATTTTTTGTGTTGGCCTGCACCTTTGGTCAGCTTGGCGCTTGCGCCAATCGCCGGCGCTATTACCGAGCTTTTTGCATGTCTTGTCGATCGGACTGGCCATGCAGCTGCATTTTTCGTGGCCGGTGCTGGTGATTTTGTCGGGCTACCTTTTTTATCGTGGCGCCTTGCGGCTCAATGTCTGGGGGGTGTTGCTGGCGACCGCACTCATTGGACTGTCACTGTTTCCCTACCTTCAGCAAGTGCTGGCCAACCCCGACATCACGCGTAACGCAGATCCGGCTGCACGCGAGCGATACATTGGCTGGGGCGGCGTGCACGTCTACCCGGTTTTAAAAGCGGCCATCTACTGGTTGCGTTACGGTTCTTGGGCGTTTCCGAGTCAATTGGTCAATCACACGGAATTTTCGTGGCTGCCCTTCGTGACCCTGCAATGGGTTTCGATCATATCCTGGCGAGTACTTCTGGTTCTTTTGGCACTGTTCACAATGATCATCAGTTTGGTTGCAAACATCTACGCCTTTAAGCTGATCAAATCGAACCTGCGACGACGCGACGGTCCCGTTAAAAGTGCTGAGCATTGGCTTTTGCTGTATGTCTTTGGCGCTTGGATGGCCGCCATGATAAGTGCCGCACTGGCCCCAATTGTCTTTAATTATTGGCACTTAACGGTGATTTTTCCCATTGCACTGATCCCAGTCCTGTTTTGGTTGGTTAAGGTCTTTTGGCGTGGGGCTGAGAAAACCATCTGGCCGCTTTGGGTTGCGGTTGCTTTGATGGTGATGATAAATATCGTGGCATTAAATGACAGTCGAAAGTTCTCTTGGCGAGTCAACTATGCTGAGCAAGTGATGATCTACATCGATCAAACAATCCGCCAGGCGTTGCCGATTCGGTAAACAAATGTTTCATTGGGTTTCAAAGCGTCTAAAGGGGTCTGAAGGCACTTGCGCTGGTGAGCCGTCCGACGCACACTTGAGTCATGGCAAATTCCCAAAAAATTCTGGTTGTCGACGATGATCCCGAACTTCGGCAATTGCTGGCCAGTTATTTGAATAAGCACGGCTTTGACACCTTGCTTGCGGCTGATGCCAATGCCTTGGAAGGCGTCATTGCTCGATTTGCACCCGATTTGGTGGTGCTCGATCGCATGATGCCGGGTCGAGATGGATTGCAAGCCTGCCGAGATCTGCGCGCGCTGGGTGAAGACGTGCCGGTGATTTTGTTGACAGCCAAAGACGAGCATGTTGACCGTATCATGGGCCTAGAGGCCGGCGCTGATGACTACGTGGGCAAGCCTTTTGATCCGCGCGAGCTTTTGGCGCGAATCGAAGCCGTTTTAAGACGTAAGTCTGGCCCATCGGCGGTAAAGTCCCATCGACCATTTCTGTTTGGACCGTTCCTCTTTGATCCTATTGCTAGGCAACTCACCCGTGATGGGGCTGTCATTAAACTGACGGGTGGTGAACTCAACCTGCTAGAGGCACTGATTGAGCACGCGGGCAAGCCGCTGTCGCGTGACCGATTGTTGGCGCTTGCTCGTGACGATGACGCCGGAGACAGGCATGACAGAGCAATCGATATTGCCATCTTGAGGCTGCGGCGCGCCATCGAAGACGATCCCAAGTCACCCCGATGGATTCAAACGGTTTGGGGCACAGGCTACCGGTTTTCACCATGAGCACCACGAAACAGTCTGGGGTGCCACGCTGGTTGGCTTGGCTTTTGCCTCGTAAACTGCGGGCGCGGCTGATTGGCCTAATTTTGGTGGCGGTGCTTTTAACCCAGGCAATGACGTTGTACGCGGTAACCGTCTTTCAGCGGCATCAATTGCAGGTTGTCGCGACTAATTTATTGGTGACCAGTATCACCACGTTGCAGTCTGCCATTGCCATGATTGCAACGCCTAATCGTGCCATGTTTGTGCACCACGCTTCAAGCGGCCAGTGGCAGTTACTGCAGACCAAGCCGCCCGCGCGAGCCCGTTTTGTGTCCGCTGATGGTCTACGGCCTGCTGCGGACGGCCACACGCATGCCATCCGACACAGTTTGAGACGCTTATCGGGTGATATCAATCGTGCTTTGGGTAGTACCAACCAAGTGGCCGTGACGGCGGGTCCACAACCCTATTTGTATGTTTCTATTGATCAATCGGGACCGACACAATGGCTGAAAATACCGCTTGATCGGGTTGATCCGCCGGTTACGACCCCCATGGTGGTTTGGTGGCTGGTGGCCTTGGTTTTGCTGCTGCTTGTGGCGGCAGGGTTTTCTTGGCACATCACACGGCCCATTACCCGGTTGGTAAATGCCACCGATCAACTGGCCTTGGGCAAACCCGAGCCGGTTGTGCCTTCGGGACCCGTTGAAACGCAACGACTCGGCGAACGCTTTAACGCCATGCTGCAATCTTTACAACAGTCAAGGCAAGCCAAGCAAACGTTATTAGCGGGTTTGCCGCATGACCTTAAGGGCCCCCTGTCTCGAATGGCATTACGCATAGAAATGACCGACGATGAGAGCTTAAAGCTTGGCCTAAAGCGGGACTTAAACGACATGCAGCGCATGGTCGAGCAGTTTTTGGATTTCATGCGCGGCCAAGATGTCGATCGCTTAACAATGCTGCCGCTTCCCATGGATGAATGGTTAACCACCCAAATTATTGAAGAACAGCGCTTGGGCAAGCCAGTGACACTTTCAATCTCGCCGGGTAAGAGTCCCATTGTGATTCACGCCGATACTCAGGCGCTGCGTCGCTTGTTGCTTAATTTGGTGGATAACGCCTTAACGCACGGTAAACCTCCGGTAGAAGTCAGTCTGCAGGTCTTGACGACTGAAGTGGTGTTGCGCGTCAGTGATTATGGGCAGGGTATCGATGCGGATGATTATCAGCGGGCCTTTGAGCCATTCGAGCGCCTAGATCACGCGCGCACCCACACCGGCAGCGTTGGTTTGGGCTTGAGTTTGGTTAAAGGGTTGGCCATTGCGCACGGTGGGCGGGTTGAACTTGGGTCGGCCGCACAAGGCGGGCTTCAGGTCTCGGTGTTTTTTCCGCTGATCGCGCAGTCTGACGATTGAGTCAGTTTTTTTACGTCGATGCGGGTAATATCTGGCACTGCTAATTTCTGATGTTAGTTTGGTGTAGGAATTTAGAATGCTTCACGGTTTGAACCAGCGTTGGCCCTTACTCTTTCTTATTTTCGCCTGGGGAATGCTAGAAGGGATCAGCTTTTTTGGGCTTGGCGGCACGTTCATGGGTTTGATTCCCGGAAACCTGATTCTAAGTATTGCTGACTTGGCGCAACACCCCCTGACGCCAGCATCAGCCGCACGAGCGTTGCTTCCCGTGGGTGCGATGCTGGCAGGGATGGCGGCAGCCGGCGTCTGCGTAAGCGGGCAAAGCGCCCTTGAGCAGCCTGATGACGGTTTTTGGTTGGCGTCAATGATGTTTTTTGTTTTGTCACTTCTGCTGGCGTTATTGCCAGAAAACCCTGTGGTCACCATGCAAGGCTTTGTGGTGGGTCTAAGTGCCTTGGTACTGGGTTTTCAGATTGGCCTTTTGTATTCAAAAAAATACGCCAATAGCACTGTGCGAGTGCCACAGCTGGCCCGTTTGCTTGGTGCTTCGTTAAACTACCCTGTCAATGTGGTGTCTACTGTCAGCTCAGTTCAGGTTGGTGTGGCTTTTTTGGCGTTTGTGGCCGGCCTTTGGTTAAGTCACGGTTTGATTGTTCACACGATGGGTGGTGCTTATTGGATAGCGGCATTGCTGATGGTGCCCGCGACCATCTACTTTTACAAACGCTGACGCGCCCAATGAGAAAAAAACGCCCGGCCAATGGCCGAGCGCTGTCGATAGAACAAAGGATCAGAACCTCGCTTTAAAGGGTTAACTGCGTTGGTGGTGGCCCTTGCCTTTTTGGGTATGGTTTTTTAGGTAGTCTTGCAAAGTTGACTTTTGTTCGGTGTCCAAGCTGTCCCAAAATGTTAACCACTGGGATTGAATGGCTTGGCGTGCCTTTTGGCGTGCGGCCATCCGTTGCTCTTGTTGTTCAAACAGAACCCGTGGATCAAAATTGCCATCGCCCATCTGTGCGTTTGATCCTTGACGGGCTTCACGCACGCCTTGCATCATGCTCGCACGCATGCCGTTGGCGGCTATTTGGGCAGAAGACAGTTCATTGGCTTGCGTCTCTGATAGCTTCAGTGACGCGACCAACTCAGGGGGTAATTGCATCATGCCCTTAGACTGGTTTTGCATGCTGTGTTGCTTGTTGTTGTCCGAGTTTTGGCAGCCTTGCCCCTCGTTTTGATGCTTGCCAGAAGCGAGGGCACCGGCACTGATAACGGCCAGAGAGAGACCAAAAACTAGGGGGCGGACAAAGGATTTTTGCGTCATGGTGATAACTCCTTGTGATTGACAGCCCTAGTGTGCGGCTTCAGTGGTATCAAAAGTGTTTCAGTATTTGGTTGAGATGTTTCAAACCATTTCAACAAATTAATTTTCGGCGTGTCGCTCTGGTGCGTGCGCTTTGTGGTTCAATCATCAGCTAGGGTTAATGGGATTAAGCATGCTAGCAACGATATTGTTTTTTATAGGTGGACTGGTGTTTTTGCTCTTCGGTGCAAATGCCTTGGTCAATGGCGCCTCAAAACTGTCCATGTCATTGGGTATCTCCCCTTTGGTGGTGGGGCTGACGGTGGTGGCGTTTGGCACGAGCGCACCTGAAATGGCGGTAACAGTCGATGCGGTGCTTGGTGGCACTGGCGATGTGGCCTTGGGTAATGTGATCGGGAGTAATGTTTTTAATATTTTGGTGGTGCTCGGATTGAGCGCAATGGTCATCCCCCTGACTGTTCATGCCCAAGTGATTCGGCAGGAAATGCCGATCATGTTGGGTTCGGGTTTTTTGTTATTAGCCATGGGGCTGGATGGCACGATTTCGCTAGTAGAGGGTATTGTCTTGTTGGTTTTATTGGTCCTCTACACGACATTTCTGATTGTGCAGGCCCGTCGTGCACCGCCTGAAGAAACCCAAGATTTTGTTGATGAAATTCAGCCTGCCAAGCCTGGTGGTTTTGATTCGCGTTGGTATGGACAGGCTGCCTTCATCACGGCAGGGCTGGTCATGTTGGTATTGGGTTCGAATTGGTTGGTTGAAAGCTCAGTGACGTTTGCGCGCGCTTTCGGTATCAGTGAATTGGTGATTGGGCTGACGATTGTGGCAGCAGGCACCTCATTGCCTGAAGTCGCCACCTCCGTGGCGGCTGCGCTCAAAGGTGAGCGAGACATGGCCGTGGGTAACGTGGTGGGTAGTTGCATCTTCAACACGTTGGGTTGCATTGGGCTGGCTGGCGTTGTGTCAGGTGGTGGTGGTTTGGCCTTTGCCCCCTCAGCGTTGAATTTTGACATCTGGATTATGTTGGCGGCCTTCCTGGCTTGCTTACCGGTATTTCTGTCTGGGCGTGTGATTGCACGGTGGGAAGGGGCGGTCTTTTTTGCGTATTACGCCGCTTATGTGGCCTTTCTGATCATGCGTTCTCAAGAGCATGCTGCACTACCCCTGTTTTCGTCGGCAATGCTGAGTTTTGTGGTGCCACTGACTGTGGTCACATTTGTGGTGGCCATGATCAAACAACCTAGCAAATAAGCGATTGTGCAGTTAAAAATGGCAGCTCGATGGCTGCTATTTTTATTCCATGACAAGATTTCAAACCATTAAAACGGTTCAAATCCGAGGGCTGCACGGAAGCGATTTTTAACATACACGCCGTCCCTAGACGGCAGCGCACGGGGTACATCATCGGCTTTGATTTTGACTTGGAAGAGGGCGGGTCCTTTTTTTGATGTCACGGCATGAGTGACTTTTTCAACATCACCAATAGCGTGAAGGTGCTCGGCTTGTGCGATTGAGCAACCTTTAGCCACACTCACCAAATCGGTGCCTAAGCTGGTGTGACTGCGTTGCATGCCGGTTTCACCGAAATGCCCATTGTCGAGCACCACGATGGTCAAATTTTTAGGTTGTTTGGCACCAATGGTGGCCAATGAACCCAATCCCATCAAGAGTTCGCCGTCACCGGTCAGGACAATCACGTCACGCTCAGGCTGGGCAAGAGCCAAGCCCAAACCGATACTAGCAGCACCGCCCATGGCGCCCCACATGTAAAAATTTTCTGGGCGATCACCCGCTGCAAAAAGGTCGTAATTAGAAGATCCCAGTCCAGGGATCACAAGCGCGTTGGGGCATGCTTTCATCAGTTGAGCCACGAACTCGCGTCGATCAATGGTTGCCAGTGTGAGAGCAGTTTGAGTCATTTCAAAATCCTTGTACATATCTGAAAAGGCCACCTTGGCCTGCAATCGGACCTATCACAGCATCTGAGGCTTGGTCCTGAACCTAGTCCTTGATCCATTTTTTACGACCGATCAGACGCTGCGAAATCAATACCGCTACCTGTTCGCCAGCCACAAAAGCCGAGTCAAGCGCGGCATCGACCACTTCGCCCACTTCGGCAGGGTCTGTGACGCGTAACACCCTAAAACCCATGGCTTTTAAGACACCTTCAGTGGCCTTGCTCATGGGCGTCTGCCAGGCATTGAACTCGGCGTATTCACCCCTCATGGTGATGAGCGTTAAAAAAGGAATTTGGCAGCTTTGAAGCAAAGAAAACATATTTACACAGTTGCCAACACCACTGCTTTGCATCAAAAGAACACTGCGCTGGCCACCTAACCAAGCGCCGCAGCCTATAGCCACACCTTCTTCTTCGGTGGTCAAGACCACTGTGTTCATATCGGGATCGTCATGGGCGCGATTGATCACGTGCGCATGACCAGCGTCCGGCACGTAAGCAACTTGTTTAATTTGCCCTTGCTTAAGCACCTGAAAAATAGATTCTTTCCAGCCAGCAACAGCGGTATCAGATTCGGACATGGTAAGTGCTTTCCAAAAATAAAGGTTAATTCGAATGAGCTTATCTCTGTGTGTGTACTTTTAACGCACTACCGCACTAAGCGCCAGATGTTGCCACGCCCGTGTTGGTGCTGCCCGGTGGTTGAGGCCGCTTGGCTAACCAAAAGACATAGGCCCCGAATAAAGCCAGGACCGACAAAACATTAAAGCCAAGCTCATAGTTGCCGGTTGCGTCACCGAGAATACCGGCCAAGAGCGGGCCAATGGATTGACCCAATGCCGTGATCATGGCCGATAGCCCTAAGATCATCCCGATGGCTTTGCGCCCAAAATAATCAGCCCGAATCGCTTGCATGAAGGGCCCTCGAATGCCCCAAGCCAAGCCATGCGCGGCAGCAAAAAACACCAGCTCAAGCGCCCCATCGGCATAGGTCAAAATAAAAAGGCCAGTGGCATGAAACACCATACAGGTGGCAGCCACTAATCTTTTTTCAAACTTGTCACCCAAGTAGCCACCCAGTAATACGCCGGCGACTTGGAACAAGGTCATGAGCATGATAAAAAAAGAGGCTTGTGCAATCGTGTAATCCAAAGAAATACGCATGTGATTGATGGCATGGGTATTGACGGCCATCACCACAATTAACGCGATACCATGACCCGCGGCGAGCAACCAAAACGCCTTGGTGCGAATCGCTTGTGCAGCTGTAAAGTCGGGTTCGGGTATTGTTTGAACAGAATCGGTTTTTTCTTTACTGTCTGATTTCGAAGCAATACCGTCAACCACCTCGCCAAAGTCCTCGGGTCGTCGCCGAAAAATGCTCGCCAAGGGATATCCCACCAAAATGGCGACAATGCCACTGCCCATGGCAGTTTCACGCCATCCAAAAAACTCAATCGAGGCAGCAATGATGGGCACAAATACCCCGCCCAAGGCAAACCCCAGACCCACAAAAGACAAAGCCCGCGCGCGTTTTTTCTCGAACCACTGAATCACAGCCACGTTAAGTGGAAAGTAGCCTGCCATCGAAGCGCCGATTGCGATTACGGCTACAGAAATGTAAAAACCCATTAACGTGTCGATTTGGCTCATAAACATGAAACCCAAGCCAAACATCAGCACCCCGATTTTGATGACGCCCTGTGCACCAAAACGGTCAAGAAACCAGCCAATCAATGGACCGAGTAGGGCTGCCTCGACTGACAGCATGGCTGAGGCGCCTGATAATGCGGTCTTGCTCCAGCCCTGTTCGACTACCAGCACGGCCACGTAGGCCCCGAAGGCCTGATGCAGCATCATGGCTTGGATGATCTGCAGGCCGCTGGCAGCCATGACCATTTTCCAGCCGTAAAAAATCTTCATGCGAGTCCTTGTTGCGCGGGACTCGTGTCAACGGTGACCAGTCGCTTGTGTGGGTTCAGCTTGATTCGTGGCGCCTGCGCCAGTTCACCCTTAAGTAGGAGTGTGCGTTTGAGCAGGCTGCGCATCATCATGAGATAGGGGGGGCTGAATAAAGGTGTCTGAATCTTAATACACGGCGACGCTAAACAACACCCTGCCTACAACAGATCAATAGTCAGCGTTAAAAATGCATGATGAATCAACAACAAAACACAACATCCAAAAAGGGATTTCGAAAATAAAAACCCGGTGTAGCCGCATTGACGACACCGGGTTTTGCCTCACCTTAGCAGGCTTATATCAGCCTGACGGTAAACATTAAACGGCGGCTAAGGCCTGGTCTAGGTCAGCCTCTAAGTCGCTGATGTGCTCAATGCCTATCGATAAGCGCACCATGCCTTGGGTGACGCCGGCTTTCGCCAATTCCTCTGGGTTTAACTGGCGGTGGGTGGTCGAGGCGGGGTGGGTCGCAAGCGACTTGGCATCGCCAATATTGACCAAGCGTTTAAAGAGTTGCAAGGCATCCAAAAAGCGCGCGCCAGCCTCACGACCTTGTTCGCCAGATGCTTTGAGCCCAAATGATAAGATGCCTGAAGCGCGGCCGCCCATCTGGCGTTTCACAATGTCGTGGTCAGGGTGGTCAGGCAAGCCAGCATAGTTAACCCACTCGACCTTGGGGTGCTTTTTCAGGTACTGCGCCACGGCCATGGCATTTTCGCAGGTACGATCCATGCGCAGTGCCAAGGTCTCAATACCTTGCAAAATCATAAATGAGTTGAAGGGCGATAACGCTGAACCGGTGTTTCGAAGGGGCACCACTCTTGCTCGGCCAATAAAGGCTGCCGGACCCAAGGCTTCGGTGTAGACCACGCCGTGATAGCTGACGTCGGGCTCATTTAGGCGCTTAAAGCGGGTTTTGTGCTCAGCCCAGGGAAACTTACCACTGTCAACGATGGCGCCCGCCACCGTGGTGCCATGGCCGCCCATGTATTTGGTCAAAGAGTGCACCACGATGTCAGCACCATGTTCGATCGGGCGCAAGAGGTAAGGACTCGGTACAGTATTGTCAACGATCAATGGGATGCCGTGGTCATGGGCCACTTTGGCAAGGGCCGCAATGTCGGTCACGTTACCCAATGGATTGCCAATCGACTCGCAGTAAATGGCCTTGGTTTTGTCATCAACATGCTTGGCAAAGCTGGCTGGATCGCGTGAGTCGGCAAAGCGCACTTCTATGCCTTGTTGCGGGAAAGTGTGTGCAAACAAGTTATATGTGCCGCCGTAAAGCGTGCTGGCCGAGATGATGTTGTCACCGGCTTCGGTGATGGTTTGAATCGCATAGGTGATGGCTGACATGCCTGAAGACACGGCCAGTGCGGCAATCCCACCCTCAAGGGCTGCGACGCGTTGCTCAAGCACATCGTTGGTTGGATTCATGATGCGGCTGTAGATGTTGCCTTGGACCTTGAGATCAAAGAGATCTGCGCCGTGCTGGGCGCTGTCAAACGCATAGGCAACTGTTTGATAGATGGGAACAGCCACGGCTTTGGTGGTAGGGTCGACCGAGAAGCCGCCGTGTACTGCAATGGTTTCTAATTTCATGGTTTATCTCTTAAGTTTGTTTATCGAGTGGCTGAAATAATGCCACCGTCGACCACAATGGTCTGTGCGGTCACGTAACGGCTTTCGTCAGCGGCCAAAAAAAGAACGGCGTTGGCCACATCCCAGGCGTCGCCCATGCGACCCATGGGCACTTGTTGATGTCGGTGGGCCACAAATCCTTCGTAATCACCCTTAGCGTACTTATTTGCCAGTCGTTCGACAAGCGGTGTAAACATCAGGCCAGGCGCGACACAATTCAAGCGAACACCGCGATCGGCATAGATCACGGCGGTGGTTTTGGTGAACTGCATCAGAGCCGCTTTGGCCGCAGCGTAACCGACCTGTGGCTTACCAATGTATCGGTAACCGGCAACCGATGAAATATTCACCACTGAGCCCGAGCCTTGTTTTTCCATCAGAGGCAATACGTGCTTGCAGGTGAGAAAGGCAGAGGTAACGTTGACATCAAGCTGGTCGCCCCAAGTCTGTTCACTCATTTCAACTGGGCCCCCTGGCTCGGAGCGCCCCACGTTATTAATCAGGATATCGATACGACCATATTTTTCTAGGCAGGCATCAACCATCTGTTTGACTTCAACGGTGTCAGTGACGTTAGTACGCATCACGGTGGCATCACCACCTTCTGTTTCGATGATGGCTCGTGTTGCCTGTGCGGCTTCAAGGCTCAAATCAACACCGAATATCTTGGCGCCTTGGCGGGCTAACAACACAGAAATGGCTTTGCCATTACCCCAGCCTTCTTCCATCGTTCCACAACCGGTTACCAGTGCTACTTTGCCGTCTAACTTAAACATCTTGCCGCCTCCCAAAGTCGTCTCAGGTCGAGTGGTTGAATCAAACCCTCACTGTAAACGAGTAGCGCACCCGTTGGGGCGCAGGCAGTTAAATGGTTACGTTTCGTTGGTAAACACCTCGGCTTGGATTTCGGCCGTGGTCGGGCGCCGGATGCCACGGATCAAGTCTTCGACCGTTAAGCGACCGACTTTCAGGCCTTTACGGTCGGTGATGATGAGTTTGTCACCGGCCGTTTCCGCAAAAATCTGAAGCGCCTCTTCGATGGTGGTGCTGCCTTTGATGACCGGCCCTTCGTCGCCAGGCTCAAGCGTGTTCATGATGGCGCGCACCCGTAAAACGCGAGCCCGGTTGATGTCTTTCATGAAATCAGCCACGTATGCATCGGCTGGTTTCATCAAAATATTTTGCGGGTCGTCGGTCTGGATGATTTCGCCAGCGCGCAAGATGGCGATGCTGTCACCAATGTGTAGCGCCTCATCAAGGTCGTGGGTGATAAAGACGATGGTCTTTTGCAGCTCGTTTTGTAGATCCAGCAAAATGTCTTGCATCTCTGTTCGGATCAGGGGATCCAAGGCGGAGAACGCCTCGTCCATCAAGAGGATGTCGGCGTCAGTGGCCAACGCTCGGGCAAGCCCCACGCGTTGCTGCATGCCGCCAGACAATTGACCGGGGTAGTGGGATTCAAAGCCTGACAAACCCACACGACCAATCCAGCGAGCCGCCGTCTCTTCAATGATTTTTTTGGTTTTGCCCTGGTTTTCCAGACCATAACCAACGTTCTCCATGATGTTGCGGTGCGGAAATAAGGCAAAGCGCTGAAAGACCATTGAAATCTTAAAGCGACGCAGCTCTCTGAGCTTTTCGGTATTTAAGGTCAACACATCTTGCCCATCGACCAAAATCTCGCCTTCTGTGGGCGCAATGAGGCGATTGATGTGACGGATTAGCGTTGACTTACCAGACCCCGAAAGCCCCATGACGACTTGAATGCGATGGCGTTCCATGTCAAGGTTGACGTTGTTTAAGCCAATCACATGGCCGGTGCGCTCGAGTAACTCGTCTTTGCCCATGCCTTGATGGACCAGCGCCATGGCTTTTTGAGGATCGTTGCCGAACACTTTATACAGATTGCGAATAGAAATGATGGTGTCAGTACTCATTGAGGCGCGCCTTCACGGTGTTTTTGTAGTCTCAGCCCGAAGCCTTGTGTGACACGATCAAAAATGATGGCCAAAATTACCACGGCCGTGCCGTTGAATAAGCCTAAGGCGAAATACTGATTGGTCACCGCTTGCAAGACCGGTTGCCCCAGACCGCGTACGCCGATCATGGATGCAATCACGACCATGGCCAACGCCATCATGATGGTTTGGTTGATACCAGCCATGATATTGGGTAGTGCCAATGGTAGTTGCACTTTAAGCAGCTTTTGCAGGCGACTGGCGCCAAAAGCGTCAGCCGCTTCAAGTGCTTCTTTTTCAACCAAACGAATGCCGAGGTTGGTCAGTCGAATAACCGGCGCAATGGCATAGATAACCACGGCAATCAAACCAGGGACTCGTCCAATCCCTAGCAACATCACCACTGGGATGAGATAGACAAAGCTGGGCATGGTTTGCATCACGTCAAGCACTGGCAGAATTGACTTTTGCCCTCGATTGGATCGCGCCATAAAAATACCGATGGGGATCCCAATCAGAATAGACA
>CALBEY010000015.1:0-30000 GCA_937888805.1 uncultured Burkholderiaceae bacterium | reverse complement strand
GTAGCGGATAACGATCACATCGCCTGCAACGATCTTTCTATCCATAATGGCAGTCATCGCCAAGTCTTCCGAGTCAAAGACACGCGCAGGACCCGTAATGACAGGATTTTTCAAACCAGTAATTTTGGCAACAGCCCCTTCAGTGGCCAAGTTACCTTTCAAAATAGCCAAATGGCCATGGTTATAAAGCGCGTTATCTAACGTGCGAATCACGTCTTGGCCCGCAGGCGGTTGATCAGGCACATCTTTGAGCACCTCAGCGATCGTTTGCCCCGTAATCGTCATGCAATCGCCATGCAGCAGGCCGGCGTTGAGCAAGATTTTCATGACTTGTGGAATGCCACCCGCCCGATGCAAATCCACCGTTAGGTACTTGCCGGACGGTTTGAGGTCGCAGATCACGGGCACGCGCTGACGGATACGCTCGAAATCGTCAATGTTCCATGGCACTTCAGCCGAATGGGCAATCGCCAGGTAATGCAACACCGCATTGGTCGAACCACCCACTGCCATAATGACTGAAACAGCGTTTTCAATGGACTCACGGGTGATGATGTCGCGTGGGCAGCGTCCGCCAGCGTGGACCGCCTCGACCAAAACTTGAGCCGCTTTTTTGGCATTCTCCAAGGCTTCGCCATCTTCGTTGGCTGCCGTGCTGGAGTAGGGCAAGCTCATGCCCATTGCCTCGAACGATGAACTCATGGTGTTGGCGGTGTACATGCCACCACAAGAGCCAGATCCAGGAATGGCTTTTTGCTCAATGGCCTTAAAATCCTCTTGGCTCATGCGGTTCATGGTGAACTCACCAACTGCTTCAAAAACGGAAACAATGTTCAGATCTTTGCCCTTGTGATGTCCCGGCTTGATGGTGCCGCCATAAACATAAATGCTCGGCACATTCATCCGCGCCATGGCAATCATGCCGCCAGGCATGTTTTTATCGCAACCACCAACAACCACCACGCCATCCATCCATTGGCCTTGGACGGCTGTTTCGATACAGTCCGCAATGACTTCGCGAGAGACCAAAGAAAACTTCATTGCTTCGGTGCCCATGGACATGCCGTCCGAGATGGTTGGCACACCAAAAACCTGTGGGTTGCCCTTGGCTTGACGGATCGCCTCAACAGCAGCATCGGTCAGCGGCTGCAAGCCACTATTACAGGGCGTGATGGTTGAATGGCCGTTAGCAACCCCAATCATGGGGTTGGCGAAATCTTTTTCTTGATAGCCCATGCCGTAATACATGGCACGGTTTGGTGCGCGAGTCACGCCTTCAGTGATATGGCTGGAACGTTCGAATTTAGACATGTTGTCTTCCGGAGAAAATTAATCACAAACACGGAGGTTATTATGAAACAACTTTAATGGAAACGTTCAATTCATGCTGCCATTCCCACAAATTGATCCCGTGGCTATCAGCCTTGGTCCTGTCGCCGTGCACTGGTATGGTTTGATGTATCTGGTTGGTTTTGGTTCAGCTTGGTTACTCGGACGATGGCGGGTCAAGAAAGGCTTGACCCGCATCACAAGTGCTGACCTTGAAGACATGCTTTTTGTCAGTATGCTCAGCGCAGTCCTCGGTGGGCGCTTGGGCTACGTTATTTTTTACAAACCAGACTACTACATACACCACCTAACCGAAATTTTTTACCTTTGGGAAGGTGGCATGTCGTTCCACGGCGGCTTGCTTGGGGTGGTTTTCAGCCTGTGGCTGTTTGCCAGAAAACGCAACTATCGATTTTTAGAGCTTGGCGATTTAATCGCACCACTTGTGCCCCTTGGGCTTGCCGCTGGACGGCTGGGTAACTTCATCAACGGCGAGCTCTGGGGCCGCCCGACCGACGGCCCTTGGGGCATGGTTTTTCCAGCCGCGCAAGACGGTATCGCCCGTCACCCCTCGCAGCTTTATCAATTCGGGCTCGAAGGCATCACGCTGTTTATTATTGTGTGGCTGTTCGCACGACAACCGAGGCCTGTCGGGCAGGTTAGCGCGGTATTTCTAATCGGCTACGGTACGCTTCGATTCGTTGCTGAATTTGCACGCGAACCCGACGCCTTCTTAGGCCTGCTGCTTGCTAACTTGAGCATGGGACAGTGGTTGTGCATCCCTATGGTTGCGAGCGGTGTCGCGCTCTACTTTTTTAGCGCAACTGCACCCACCCTGAAACAGTCACGCTGACCGACTCTTGCCCAGGCTGCAGATCTAAGGCTGGGGTCGAGATCGCGTCAGCACTGGCCATCCTGCCCATCAACATCGGGCGAATGCCCACCATTTCGCCGCTGTCAGTCATTTCTAGCGAAATAATGTCGTATTTTTCGTAGCCGAACGCTTTGGCCGTCATGTCTGCCTTTTCACGAAACGCTTTCGCCGCACGCGCTGTCAAAAGTAAATGGGCTTCACGCCGTGCCTGATCAGACAAAGAAAAGTTAACTCGCGACAGTGCCAACAGGCCCGTCAACTTATCAGCGGCTTGACTAGCCGCCAAAATATCCAGAGAATCAAGCACCAGCTCACCCCGACCGCGCCACATCGTTGGCTCATTTTTTTGGCCGTAAACGGGGTAAATCTGTGTGGCACCTGAGCTTATGCTCACGCCATCAGGCTTACCCAAGCGCTTTTGAGCGTCATTGAGTGACCGAATAAGTTGGGCATTGGCGGCACCCGAGTCGTCTGCTTCGGTCAGTGCCGTAAACACAAGCTGAATTTGGTCTTGTTGATACTTGGCACTAACCGTCGCTGAAAGACTGAGCTTGGCTTTGTCATCCGCTTGTGCGGTTGTGCCGAAAAGAGAAAGGGCTATCAGACTCGCCCCAAATATCACTGCAACTCTGGAGCGAGCACCAATCATTGCCGGATACCTCTTAAAAATGCCCCGCTTGTGCCGTCGAGACCGGCATCTCGAACCTAGGGTTCAAGTCGGTCACTTTGTGAAAGGCTTCGAGCACGTCCGCGAAGGACACGCATTCCCGTCTTTCAACCCGCAACCTGAATGCCATAAGCATTGGTTCAGAGAATATATGGTCAAGTCACGAACACTGCAGGGACAACTGGTTGAGCAAAGGCTTAAGTCGCTTGTGCAGCGTCAAGCATTGCATTCATGTCATCTATCTTACGCTTGAAGTCGCCGACCGACAAATCACCCAAGGGGCCGCCGGGGGCTTTCACCACCAAAAGCTCTGCGGCAATCTGAATGGCAGCCATCACAGCGATTTTTTCGTTACCGGCGACCTTCCCTGTACCTTGGATTCGGCCCGCAAGTTGGCTCACATGATGAACGGCTGCCTCAAGCGTCGCCCTTTCTTCCGGCGGACAGGATAGCGAGTAATCGCGTCCCAATATCTTCGCCTGAACGGTTTCCATTAACGCACCTCCTGTTGCACAGCGCCGGGCAAACGCTCAAGAACGCCTTCAATGCGCTGGCGCGCTTGTGCGTTGACCTCGTGCAACCGCTTAACTTCCGTTTCACGGGTAGCCAAATTTGTCTGCATCGTCTCGTTTTCCCGACGAAACAAGTCAAGCGTGCCTTGCAAGGAAGACTTTTCTTGTTCAGCCAAGCGACGCGACTTTTCAACCGCCACTTCTGCCTGACCCAGCGATGCCTTTAGTTTCTGCGCATCAGCCTGTTCCGTTTGTAACTGGGCCATAAGCAATTCGCGCTCGGTTTGTAGCTGCCCCACTTGCTGGCGCAAGGATTGCGCCTCGCCAGACAGCGATCGCAATTTCTCGACAAGCTGCTCGATACGTTTGGCCAATAAGTTTAATTCTTCAATCATGTGCTTATCGTAAAACAATTCCTTGCGATCGTCAGCGATTGTTTCGGTACACTTCATAAATCTTGCCAAAAACCCAGTCTCGGAGACAAAAATGACAACCCCAAGCATCCAGCCGCGTGAATACGAAAAAGTTCCAGCCTTAAAAGTCGCCTTTATTGGCTTAGGCGTCATGGGGTTACCGATGGCGGGTCATTTGGCCAAAGCCGGTCACCACGTCACGGTTTATAACCGCACCGAGGCCAAAGCCCGCGCTTGGGTGGCAGAGTTTGGTGGTCAACACGCCCCAACCCCAAGAAAAGCAGCCGAACAAGCTGATGTTGTTTTTTGTTGCGTCGGCAACGACAACGACTTGCGTAGCGTGGTGCTTGGCGACACGGGTGCCTTTGCGGGCATGCAACCAAATAGCGTTTTTGTCGATCACACCACGGCATCAGCCGATATCGCCAAAGAGCTGGCTGCCATTGCTCACGAAAAAGGATTGGCCTTTATTGATGCACCCGTTTCAGGCGGTCAAGCAGGGGCTGTTAATGGCATGTTGACTGTCATGTGCGGCGGTAATGCTCAGACATTTGAGCGAATTAAACCCGTGGCCATGCACTTTTCTCGGGCGGTTACTTTGGTTGGCGATAGCGGTGCGGGCCAATTGGCCAAAATGGTCAACCAAATTTGTATTGCCGGATTGGTGCAAGCACTATCCGAGGGCATCGCATTTGGACAGGCAGCGGGATTAGACATGAAGCTTGTGCTCGATGTCATCAGCAAAGGGGCTGCCCAAAGCTGGCAAATGGAAAACCGTGGCACGACCATGGTCGATGACAAGTTCGACTTTGGTTTTGCCGTGGATTGGATGAGAAAAGACTTGGGTCTTGCCATCAACGAGGCAAACCGCAATGGTGCCCGTCTGCCAGTCACCGCCTTGGTCGACCAATTCTATGCGGATGTTCAAAAAATGGGCGGCAGGCGCTTTGACACGTCAAGTCTGATCAAGCGGCTGGGTTGAGCCATCAACGTCGGGCCGGCGTTGACCATACACCCCTCGGCTCGACCGCTGACGAAATAGGAGTGTCGACAACTCTGCAAGCGCTTGTTTGTACACATCGCGCTTAAATTCGATCACCGAATCAAGCGAAATCCAGTAAGGGCTCCAGCGCCAAGCGTCAAACTCAGGGTGTGATGTTGACCGCAAGCACACGTCAACATCTCTACCCACCAGCCTTAATAAGAACCAAATTTGCTTTTGCCCACGATAATGCCCACGTGAATCACGCCTAATAAAATGATCAGGCACATCGTATCTGAGCCAGTCTTTGGTTCGTCCCAATATCCGCACATGCTCGGGCATCAGCCCAACTTCCTCGTGCAACTCGCGAAACATGGCCTGAGCAGGACTCTCACCAACGTTGATGCCCCCCTGCGGAAACTGCCAGGCGTGCTCCCTAACGCGCTTACCCCAGAAAACCTCATTTTTCTGATTTACGAGGATAATGCCAACATTGGGGCGGTAACCTTCTCGGTCTAGCATAGCCGCACCCATTGAATTCAATACAATTGAACAAATTATACGGACTGATCACCGATTCACCTCACTTAATTCTGCGAAAACATGCGAGCCAGTGCCTTTCACATCAGCACCACCAAGGAAGCCCCTAATGACGCGGAGGTTGCAAGCCATCAATTGATGTTGCGATCTGGCATGATCCGCAAATTAGCCGGCGGCATTTACACGTACATGCCTTTGGGTTTACGGGTTATCCGAAAAATCGAAACCATCATCCGCCAAGAGATGGAGTCTGCTGGTGCGCTTGAGCTTTTGATGCCGATCGTACAACCCGCTGAGCTTTGGGAAGAGTCCGGTCGCTGGGAAAAGTACGGCCCTGAGCTCTTACGTATCAAAGACCGTCACCAACGCGACTTTGTTTTACAACCCACCTCAGAAGAAGTGGTGACTGATATTGCCCGTCATGAAATAAAAAGTTGGCGCCAGTTGCCCGTCAACTTCTATCATATCCAAACCAAATTCCGCGACGAGCGCCGCCCGCGTTTTGGCATCATGCGTGGGCGTGAATTCACCATGAAAGACGCCTATTCTTTTGATCGCAACGTTGACGGCGCGCTGCAAAGTTACCAACGCATGTTTGACGCCTACCACCGAATATTTTCGCGTTTGGGCCTGACCTTCCGTGCCGTGGCCGCCGACACTGGATCCATTGGGGGATCTTCAAGTCATGAATTCCAAGTTATCGCCGATATTGGCGAGGATCAGATTGTGTACGATCCCGCCAGCGATTACGCGGCAAATATTGAACTGGCGCAAGCTCCATGCCTCATCACCAACCGTGGTGAACCCAGTCAAGCCATGCTGAAGGTGCACACACCGAACGCGGCCACCTGCCAGCAAGTCAAAGAATTGCTGGCTGTCGATTTACAACAAACCGTCAAATCAATCGTGTTAGCGACTGATCCTGAGCCTGGTGAAACCAGAATCTGGCTTTTACTGTTGCGCGGTGACCACGACTTAAACGAAATCAAAGTCGGTAAGTTACCGGGCTTTGAAACTGGTTTTCGCTTTGCGACCGAAGAAGAAATCCAAGCGCACTTTCGTTGCAAGCCTGGTTACTTGGGGCCCGTGGGCCTTGCTTCATCGGTCAGCATCATTGCCGACACAACGGTCAACAACATGAGTAACTTTGTGTGTGGTGCCAACGAGGCGCCCTACCATTTGCAGGGTGTTAATTGGGTTAGGGACTTACCGGAACCTGTTTTGGTGGCAGATTTGCGCAACGTCGTGGCTGGCGACCCGGCACCCTCGGGCGAAGGCCAATTGAGCCTACAGCGCGGCATTGAAGTCGGCCACGTGTTTTACTTGGGTACGCAGTATTCAGCGGCCATGAAGGCCTCTTATTTGGACGAAACGGGTAAGCCAGCGCTCATGGAGATGGGTTGCTATGGCATTGGCGTGACTCGCATTGTGGGTGCCGCTATCGAACAAAACCACGATGCGCGCGGCATGGTCTGGCCAGTCGCCATGGCACCCTTCGAGGCCGTCATATGCGCCATTGGTTGGAGCAAAAGCGAGGCCGTTCGCAACGCGGCCACTGACCTTTATGTTGCGCTTAAGGCCCTTGGGGTTGACGCTATTCTTGATGATCGTGATCTTAGGCCAGGCGTGATGTTCGCTGAGTGGGAACTGATTGGTGTGCCTGTGCGTCTTACAGTCGGCGATCGAGGTCTGGCCAATGGCGAGGTTGAGTTATTGGCCCGTGGTGACACGCAACCCACCTTGGTAAAATTTGATCAAGCCGTGGCCTCTACCCAAGTGATATTGGGTCATTGACGCCATCAAATGAGTAACTGACAAATGCCAGCAATCACTTCAAGCCCAGACCATCATTGGCAGCATGCTCACCAGTGGCCCGTGCGTGTTTACTATGAGGACACCGACGCGGGGGGGGTGGTTTTTTATGCCAACTACTTGAAGTTCATGGAACGCGGGCGAACTGAATGGTTGCGTGCCTTAAGGATCAGCCAACAAAACTTGGCATTGACGCAAGGTATTGTATTTGTTGTGTCACAACTCGATATGCAATATAAGATGTCGGCACGGCTTGATGACGCGCTCATGATTGAAACCTTAGTGACTTATGCTGGGCGCGCCTCAATAAACTTTGCTCAGCGTATCCTGCGCGAACACGACATAATCGCGCAAGGCAATATCAGAGTGGGCTGCGTGGACGTGAGTTCAATGAGGCCCACTGCTCTACCTTTTAACGTCCGCGATCAAATTTCAACATTACATACGAGATAACCCATGCCCGACGCTAATCCCGACATGTCGATATTATCCTTGATTATGATGGCCAGCTTGCCTGTGCAATTGATCATGTTGATGTTAATCGTCATTTCAATCGTTTCATGGACCTTTATATTTTCAAAGAATGCCGCGTTAAAACGCGCCCGCGTTCAAACACAAAACTTTGAAGACGACTTCTGGTCAGGGGGCGACCTCGGTGCTTTGCACCAAACCGTCTCAAAACGACGCAGCGAACAAGGTGCACTGGCACGTATCTTTGATGCAGGCATGACTGAGTTTCTTAAAACGCACCAAACGGGAAACGCCCTTGACGGTTCTCGCCGTGCCATGAAAGCCGCTTTCCAACGCGAGCTTGACGACATGGAAACAAACCTTGGCTTTTTAGCGTCGGCTGGATCGGTCAGCCCATACATTGGGTTGCTCGGTACAGTCTGGGGTATCATGCAAGCCTTTTTAGGGCTGGCCAATGTTGAACAAGCCACGCTCGCTGCTGTGGCACCTGGCATTGCTGAAGCATTGATCGCCACCGCGATTGGTTTATTTGCAGCCATCCCCGCTGTGGTCGCTTACAACCGCTACACCGGCGAAGTGGATCGCTTGGCCACACGGTTCGAAACATTTGTTGATGAGTTTCTCAACATCCTGCAGCGCCAGAGCCGATCATGAACTCGATGCGATCAAGTCACGGTCGCGCGCATCGGCGACTAAAAAATGAGATCAATGTTGTCCCTTACATTGATGTGATGCTGGTTCTGCTGGTGATTTTTATGGTGACCGCGCCGTTGATTACCCCCGGGGTAATTGATTTACCCAGCGTTGGGCGAGCCGCGAGCGTGCCAAGCGAACCACTTGAGATACAAATTTCTGAAAACGGCGAATTATCTTGGCGTAAACGCGTGCCAGGTGCCACCTTTCAACCCGTCCAGCAAGACGCTTTGGCACAAACCATCTTAAATGCTTTGGAGACAGACCAACCTGTGGTCATTGCTGCCCATGGCAAAGTGCCCTATGAGTCAGTGGTGGCTATCATGGACCGACTTCGCGCCAATGGCGTTAAGCGACTCGGCTTACTGGTTGAGCAAAAGCAAGGCGAACAAGCCGTTGACGTCACGCCACCAGGTCAGTAATGAACCGTCGCCGTAACCGATCACGCGACCCTGGGTTGAGCACCTTGCTTAACCCAGACCAAGCGCGCGCGCTAGCGGCGGCCGTAGGATTACACCTTTTGCTAGTTGTTTTGATGGTTGCAGGTTGGAGCTGGAAACAAGAAAGCCCCGGCCCCATTCAAGTTGAGCTTTGGACCGAAGGCAACACCCAACAAATCGTGAGCGCGCCAGAACCTGAGCCCGCCCCAGAGCCCGAACCCACACCAGTCGTTAAACCACAGCCTGAGCCTGAACCTGAACCCGCGCCTGAACCGTTGCCAGAACCTGAGCCAACGCCGGCGCCCAAGCCAGAAATCAACGCGGCTGAGCTTGAGGCTGAAATCGCCCTTGAGAAGGAACGCGAGCGCTTGGCCGCACAACAAGAACAGGAGCGACTATTGGCCTTGCGTCTTGAGCAAGAGCAACAGGCACTTGCCGAAGAGCAAGCACGTCAGCGCTTGGAGCAAGAACGATTGGCGCAAGAACGGATAGAAAAAGAGAGGCTTGCCAAGCTTGAAGCGCAAAGGCAGGCTGAATTAGAAGCAGAAAAACAAGCCAAAATAGAGGCCGATAAAAAAGCTGAGGCCGAAGCCGAAGCGGCTCGCCAAGCCAAGCTAGCGGCTGACAGGCAGGCTAAATTAGAAGCTGAAAAACAAGCCAAACTGGAAGCCGATAAAAAAGCCGAAGCCGAAGCCGAAGCGACTCGCCAAGCCAAGTTAGCGGCTGACAAGCAGGCTCAATTAGAAGCTGAAAAGCAAGCCAAACTCGAGGCTGATCGGAAGGCCAAAGCTGAAGCAGCTCGCCAAGCAAAACTTGAGGCTGAACGAAAAGCCAAAGCCGAAGCCGATCGCAAAGCCAAAGAGGCAGCGGCTAAAAAAGCCGCTCAAGACAAGGCCATGCGTGACGCGTTTCGAAGCGACGTACTGGGGGCAACGGGGATTGCTGGCGGTACAGCCACGCGCAACCAACAGGGTGGTGGCGGTGACGCTGGTTACGCTGGCTTGGTCCGTGCCTGTGTCAAACCAGGCGTGTCCTTTTCTACGCCCGTGCGTTCTGGTTCAAGCAATCCCACAGCAGAGTATCGGGTATATTTAAAGTCTAACGGTACGGTCGAATCAATGACCTTACGGCGATCATCGAATGTCGACGCATTTGATCGTGCTGTTTCGAACGGTATTCGTCGGTGCTCAACCTTTCCGACCCCCTCTTCTGGCCGCTTCCCGTCGTACATCGACGTTGTGTACCAAATGTACGATTGATCGGAGACTGAATCATGCAACATGCGTTAAATTTATCAAACCTACTGGTTACCACCCAAAAGACGTGGCTTTTGCTATTGACCTTCACGCTTGGCTTGATATTTGCCACGTCGACACAGGCTCAACTTAGGGTTGATATTTCTGGTACCGGTGCGCAACAGTTCCCCGTTGCTATTGCTGACTTTGAAGGTGACTCGGCAGGTCGTCTGATTGCTGAAGTGATTCGCGCCGATTTAACCCGCTCAGGGCAATTTCGCTTGATTAACACCACGGGCGCTCAGCTTTCCGCGAACGCACCCCTAGCCTATGCCGAGTGGCGTACTCGCGGCGCTGACTTTGTGGCCTACGGATCAGTCAATTCAACCGGCGAAAACCAGTATGAAGTGCGTTACCGCTTGGCTGACACCATCAACCAAAAAGAACTCGATGGGGTCGCCTTTACCGGAACAGACCGGGAGTTACGCCGCATCGCCCATCAAATAGCCGATCGCATCTTTGAAAAAGTCACGGGTGTGCCCGGTGTCTTTGCCACCCGGATTGCTTACGTTCTGAAGCAAAGCGGCACCTATGAGTTACAGATCGCTGATGCTGACGGTCAAAACCCACAAATCGCATTGCGCTCTCGCGAACCCATTATCTCGCCGGCTTGGTCACCCGATGGCCGCAAGCTAGCCTATGTGAGCTTTGAATCTGGCAAGCCTGTGGTCTACGTGCACGAGCTTTCAACCAGCAAACGCGTGCCAGTGGCGAACTTCAAAGGCAACAACTCGGCACCCGCCTGGTCACCCGATGGTCAAACGTTGGCTGTTGTGCTGACCCGTGACGGGCTTTCACAGGTTTACTTGATCAATGCCAACGATGGCTCAAACCTGCGCCGACTGACCCGTTCGCCACAGATCGATACCGAACCTGTCTTTAGTCCAGACGGCCAATCGATTTTCTTCACCAGTGACCGCAGCGGAATGCCTCAGATTTACCAGATCCCTGTCACCGGTGGTGAAGCACGGCGCATCACTTTTAATGGTGACTACAACATCTCGCCACGCATTTCACCTGATGGTCGAGCGCTGCTCGTTGTGACACGCCGAGCGGGTGAATTCCGTGTGGCTGCGATCGATTTGAGCAGCGGCTCAGAGACACTTTTGACGGAAGGACCAAACGATCAATCGCCTAGCTTTGCACCGAACGGTCGACAAGTGTTGTACGCCGCCAAGCAAGGCGGTCGAAATATGTTAGCGGGTGTATCAAGTGATGGACGAATGCGTCAGACACTGTCAATATTGAATGGCGAAATCAAAGAGCCCACTTGGGGTCCCTTTGGCGACACACCATAACGCCATAAACCAAACTGAACACACCTCCCAAAAGGAATAGCCATGAAACTGCGTATCTTTAAAACGCTATCGGTACTAACACTCGGACTCGGCTTAGCCGCTTGCAGCACCGTGTCATTAGATGACAGCGCTACTGGCACTGGTTCTGGGGCATCTGGCATGGGTGGCGCCGCTGGATCTGGCGTGATGGATCCTTTTAACCCAAGCAGTGTCTTGTCTAAAAATCGTTCGGTGTATTTTGAGTTCAACAGCTACACCGTTTCGAGTCAGTATGGTGATCTCGTCAGCACGCATGCGCGGTACTTGACGAATAACCCCAAACAAAAAATCATGATCGAGGGCAACACCGACGCCATCGGCGGCACCGAATACAACTTAGCACTTGGCAACCGACGCGCCGAGGCTGTGAGAAGCAACCTGACATTGTTAGGCGCTCAAGATGCTCAAATCGAGACCATCAGTTTTGGAAAAGAAAAACC
Organism: uncultured Burkholderiaceae bacterium; assembly: GCA_937888805.1. Classification (GTDB taxonomy): domain Bacteria; phylum Pseudomonadota; class Gammaproteobacteria; order Burkholderiales; family Burkholderiaceae_B; genus Algicoccus. The sequence continues at coordinate 18,195 of CALBEY010000015.1, read as the reverse complement.
CAAAGCTTTGGGTGATACAGAAGCAGACTATGCGGAAAACCGTCGAGCTGATATCGTTTACCTTCGTCCCTAACCTCGAGTGATAGAAATGGTTGCCATGTCTCGTATTGTTAAATTTTCACTCGTGGCCATGGCCTTGAGTGCCACAATGTCCAACAGTTATGCCTTTACTGATAGTGAGGCACGGACAGCCATTATTGAGTTACGCCAGCAATTGCGGACGCTGACTGAGACCAGTCAGCGCGCCAGCATGCAATTGGCGCAGCGCATTGACCGCCTCGAACAAGAAATCACTCGCCTGCGTGCTCAACTCGAAGAGTTAGGTGCTCCCCAAGGGGCCGGACAGCAATCCGGCTCTGCTGTTCCAGAGCGCGCCCAAGACAGCAAAGAACAGGCAGCCTTTGATGGCGCTTTGGACTTATATCGCGAGGCCAACTACAAGGATGCTTCCGCCGCTTTATCGGCTTTCTTAACGCTCTACCCTGAAAGCGTTTTAGCACCAACAGCCCAGTTCTATCTGGGCAGCAGCAACTATGTGCTTAAAAAATATCCGAACGCGATTTCGGTTTTGTCATTGATGGCAGAAAAATTTCCAGACCACGCCCGTGCGCCAGATGCCCTTCTTGTGGTGGCGGGTAGCCAGTTCGAGCTAAATCAACGAACCAATGCAAAAGCCACGCTTGAAAAAATCCTGAAAAACTATCCAGGTACAGCAGCTGCGCAGTCCGCAGAAACCCGTTTAAAACTGCTGTAACCAGTAACAGTTCGCTGTGAAAAGCGAGCTATTTAGGTTTGTTGCCACAGTAGGGCGGCCACACCGACCACAATCAGGCCCATACCAATTTTTTCTTGGGTGGTGGTGCGACCATCAAAAAATCGTTTTGATAAAAAGTGAGCAAAAAACACCTCAACCAAAGCCAGCGTCCGAACATTGGCTGCCGTGGTTAAGGCAAAACCGATAAACCAGGCTTGAGAGCCTGCCGCCCCCAAGAAACCGCCCAAAATCGACACACGCCAGGCTTTCAGGCAACGCTGCCAGGTGGCAGGGTCACGCCAAGTCAACCAGATGGCCAAAACCAGCGACTGAAAAGACAGACCACAGACCAGTGCCCAAGAAGCACGAACCAAAAAATTACCATCGGGTAACGACAAAATCGCTCCCCTAAAACCCACAGCGGCCACCGCAAAGGCTGCAGCTGCAGCCAGACCCAGTACCACGGGCTTATAAGTCGATTCCGCGTCGGAACCAGTCTGTCTTGGCTGGTAGGCCATCCAAATCACGCCCACCGTTGCCACAGCAATCGCAGCACCCGTGCCATATCCCAGGGGGTCACTGAGCACCAACACACCAAACAAAGCGATTTGTAGCGGCTCCGTCTTAATCCAGACGGTCACCACCACAAAGTCGCGCAATCGCATGGCAGCCAACATCAGCGCGGTTGCTGTGATTTGTGCGCTGGCACCGATGATGATGAACACCAGAAATTCAGCGGTCAGCGTCGGCCAAGGTGCCTTGCTCAACCACCAAGCCAGTAAAAAAAATAGACACGCAAACGGCAGCCCGAACAGAAACCTGACCTGAGTGGCACCCATGGTGCCCAGTTCTTCGGTCAATCCACGCTGAATGGCATTACGCCCCACCTGCAAGGCTGCTGCCACAATGGTGACCGGCACCCACAACCATGGCCAGACATCGGTATCAGCATTCACAGGGTGCCTTCATCGTACGCGTTGGTAGAATTTAAGAGTTTATTAAAAAACAACTCCCGGCGGTAACCGCCGGGAGTTGTTTTTTTACTTAGCGTGATAGCGCAGTTGGTTCTATTAGAAGCCCATACCGCCCATACCACCCATACCACCCATACCGCCCATGTCACCACCTGGCATGCCACCACCAGCTGGCTTGTCTTCTGGCAATTCGCAAATGGCAACTTCTGTGGTCAGCAACAAGCTGGCGACTGAAGCCGCATTTTGCAATGCGGTGCGTGTGACTTTGGTTGGATCAAGAACGCCTTGCTCAACCAGATCACCGTACTCACCCGTTGCCGCGTTATAGCCGTAGTTGCCTGATTGGGCAGCAACAGCATTAACAACCACGCTTGGCTCGTCACCAGAGTTGGCAACAATGGTGCGCAGTGGCTCTTCAACCGCACGCAACACCAACTGAATACCAGCGTCTTGGTCAGCATTATCGCCTTTGACTTTCGCGATGGCCGAGCGTGCACGGATCAAGGCAACACCACCGCCAGGAACAATGCCTTCTTCAACGGCTGCACGCGTGGCGTGCAATGCGTCTTCAACACGGGCTTTCTTTTCTTTCATTTCGATTTCAGTCGAAGCACCGACACGAATCACGGCAACACCGCCAGCCAACTTAGCCACGCGCTCTTGAAGTTTTTCACGGTCGTAGTCCGAACTGGCCTCTTCGATCTGGGCACGGATTTGCTTTACGCGTGCTTCGATTGATTTGCCATCACCAGCACCATCAATGATCGTGGTGTTTTCTTTGGCCACTTCGATTCTCTTGGCTTGGCCAAGTTCTTCGAGTGTTGCTTTCTCCAGCGACAAGCCAGTCTCTTCGGAGATCACGGTGCCACCGGTCAAGATAGCGATGTCTTCCAACATGGCTTTGCGACGATCACCAAAGCCAGGTGCCTTCACGGCGGTGGTCTTCAAGATGCCACGAATGTTGTTAACCACCAAGGTTGCCAAGGCTTCGCCTTCGACATCTTCAGCAATGATCAACAAAGGACGGCTTGATTTGGCCACTTGCTCAAGAATTGGCAACAAATCGCGGATGTTGCTGATCTTCTTATCAAAGATCAAAACATACGGATCTTCAAGTGCGGACACTTGCTTTTCTGGGCTGTTGATGAAGTAAGGTGACAAATAACCACGGTCAAACTGCATGCCCTCAACGACGTCGAGTTCGTTTTCTAGGGACTTGCCGTCTTCAACGGTAATGACACCTTCTTTACCCACTTTGTCCATGGCATTGGCAATGATCTCGCCAATGGAATGATCGCTGTTGGCAGAAATCGAACCCACTTGGGCGATTTCTTTGGTGGTGGTGCAAGGCTTTGACAATTTTTTCAGCTCGGCAACCGCAGCAATCACTGCCTTGTCGATACCGCGCTTGAGATCCATTGGGTTGATGCCAGCCGCCACATACTTCAGGCCTTCGACAACAATGGATTGAGCCAAAACGGTCGCTGTGGTGGTACCGTCACCAGCCGTGTCAGAAGTTTTAGAAGCAACTTCCTTAACCAACTGCGCGCCGATGTTCTCAAAACGATCTTTGAGCTCGATTTCTTTGGCGACTGAAACACCATCTTTGGTCACGGTTGGGGCGCCAAATGAACGCTCCAGGACCACATTACGGCCCTTGGGGCCGAGCGTTGCTTTTACAGCGTTGGCGAGAATGTTTACGCCACGCACAATGCGTGAGCGTGCATCATCACCAAATAGTACTTGCTTTGCAGCCATGAGATTTACCTCGTAAATTCAGTTCTGATCAGTTGATGACGGCGAGAATTTCTTCTTCGCGAATAACCAACACCTCGTCGCCGTCGACTTTGACAGTCTGACCGGCATACTTGCCAAATAGCACTTTGTCGCCGACTTTGACATCGAGCGGGTGCAATTTGCCATCTTCGCTTTTCTTACCGGGACCAACGGCCAAGATCTCACCTTGATCTGGCTTTTCAGCGGCACTTTCCGGGATAACGATACCCGAGGCAGTTTTGCGCTCGTTGTCCAGGCGTTTGACGATCACACGATCGTGCAGGGGACGCAGGGCCATGAAACACTCCTGTTACAAGTTAAATGAAAAAGAAGCGAGAGCGAGTTTGTTAGCACTCGGCCTCGTTGAGTGCTAATTATAAGGATGAATCGGCAAGATTCAAGGGGTCGCGACCCTAAAAACGCAAAATTTTCATCAAATGATGGCCTGATTAGACTAAGTTTTATTTGTTTTCCGCTGTTTTGGCTGCTTTACGCGCCATAAAATCATTGATGATTTGCGCATGTTCTGGTGTTTTGTGAGCGATAGCTTGATAGGCAGCAGACAACTCCAAAAGGTTGGCCAAAGAGCTTTGTTGGCCCTCTCGCAGCAGCCGTTTGGTCATGCGAATTACGTCTGGTGAATTAACCGTCATTTTGTGTGCCAAGGCCAGGGCCGTTGCTAGCAAATCTTGCTCTGGCACAACGCGCGACACCAACCCCCACTGCATTGCAGTTTCAGCATCTACCGGCTCACCGGTCATCGACATTTCGACAGCCCGGGCCATGCCGACGATCCGAGGTAAAAACCACGCACCACCGTCACCTGGAATAATGCCAACCTTCACAAAGCTTTCTGCAAAGCTCGCCGTTTGCGACGCAATTCGGATATCGCACATGCAAGCCAAATCACAACCCGCTCCGATCGCCATCCCGTTAACAGCTGCAATAGTAGGAATTTCAAGCTGATAAAGAGCCAAAGGCAAACGTTGAATGCCGTGCCGGTATTCCTGCCGCAGCGCTGCCGGGGTTACGTCGGGTTGAATCTGACGCGCCATCTCGTCGATTTTGCCCCCCGAAGAAAACACCTTGCCTTGGGCGGTCAGGATCAGCGCTTTAATACTGGCATCAGCCTCGATCCTCGCAAACGCATCGAGCAGGGCCTCGGTCAAGCCGGTGCCTGTCAAAGCATTGCGTGTTGGTAAATGGTTCAGGGTCAACGTGAGCACGCCGTGCTCGTCTTTTGACTCGATCAGTACGTCAGCGGTCATCACAATTGCCTTTTGAAGCTTGAGATCATTATGTTTTGTATTTTAACGGCCAGATGCCTTCGCACTGATACCGCCGGCTACGCCGAGATCGGTTTTTTCTAAATCATGCAGCAATACCCGGGTGTGTTGTGTCGAAATACCGATGCTGTCTTGCACAGATTGAGACAATGCCGCAATCAGGGCAGCTTTTTGTCCCTCATCTCGACCCACAATCAGCGCAACATAAATTAAAGCCATGGTTTGCCCGATTTCGCCAGCAACAATGGTGTTCTCAGGAGGGATTTCAACTAAGTTGGCGCGCAACGACGCCAAAGGCGCTTGAATGCTGTCCATGGCGGCTTGCGTGAGCCCATTTAAAAGTGAAGCCTTTTGTGCTTTGCTGTATCCGGTTGGTATTTGTATCGTTAAAATTGGCATGACAGGATCTCTTGGTTTGTGGTGTTAGGATTAGAGGTAACCATTTAAGGGACATCAGCCATTGGCGAGCCCGACCCCGTTTTGCATTAACAGCCTAAGCCTAACAAATTTCCCCTCTTTGGACGACAGTTGCCACGTGTCATCACATCCATCACCCTATAAAAGTAAGGGCGGCCTTAGCCGACTCAGTGCCGCACTTGGCTACTCTTGGAAAGGTCTTAAAGCCGCTGTGCGATATGAGGCCGCTTTTCGGCAAGAACTCGCTGTGGCCGCGATTTTGCTGCCGTTTGCTTTCTTTCTCGGGCGCTCAGCGATTGAAGTGTTGGCTCTATTTGGTTCGATAATTTTGGTGCTTGTCGTCGAACTCTTAAATTCAGCCGTCGAGGCAGTGGCCGATGCGGTGTCTTTAGAAGACCATCCTCTACTTGGTCGCGCCAAAGACTTGGGTAGTGCGGCGGTCTTTTTAGCGGTCGCCTTTGCGTTCGCCGTTTGGCTGACCTTTATCGTTCTAAGACTGATACCAACAACATGAGATTTTCAGAAAAATTACAGCAAGCTTGGCAGAATACCGACTCTCTTTTAATGGTTGGACTCGACCCCGATCCCTCGCGCATGCCTAGTGGCTTGGCAGGCAATCCAGATGGTCTATTTGTATTTTGCCGCGAGATCATCGATGTCACAGCGCCTTACGTGTGCGGGTTTAAGCCACAAATCGCCTATTTTTCAGCCATCGGGGCTGAGCCCGTTCTGCACAGACTGTGTCAATACATCAGAACAGAGTACCCAGACTTGGTGCTGATGCTCGATGCCAAACGTGGCGATATCGGTTCGACCGCTGAACAATATGCTGTTGAAGCGTTTGACCGCTACCAAGCCGATGCCGTCACCATCAATCCTTACATGGGCTTAGACTCAGCGCAGCCCTATCTGGATCGCGTTGACAAAGGCGTCATCGTCTTGTGCCGGACCTCTAACCCTGGTGGCGCTGACTTACAAGCAATCAGCGTTGATGGCGTACCCCTTTATCTAACAGTCGCTGAGATGGTGGCCAAGCGTTGGAACCAACACGGACAATGTGGTTTGGTTGTGGGGGCCACCTATCCTGAAGAATTGGCCCGCGTTCGCCAGTGTGTTGGCGACCAAATGCCTTTACTGGTGCCGGGGATTGGCGCTCAGGGCGGCGATATTCTGGCCACCTGTCAAGCAGGATGCAACAACAACGGCACAGGCATGATGATCAACTCATCGCGTGCCATTTTGTACGCCAGCTCAGGTGATGATTGGCACCAAGCCAGCGCCCAAGCGGCTCAAGCCACGCGTGACGCGATTAATCTTGCGAGAGGCGCTAATCAGTTATTTAAAAAAGGGAAAAGACAATGATTCAAGGCCTACACCATGCTGCTTATCGCTGCCGTGACTCGGCCGAAACAAGGGCGTTTTATGAGGATTTTCTGGGGCTTCCGTTAGCGCACGTTCTGCCCATCCACCAAACCAAAACCGGGCGTGACGTCACCGTTTTGCATACTTTCTATCGAATGGGTGACGGCTCTTTTATCGCCTTTTTTGAGGACCCCACACGCGCCTTTGACTTTAAGGCACAGCACGACTTTGACCTTCACATCGCGCTTGAAGTCGATGAAGTAACCTTGCTGGCCCAACAGCAAAAGGCGCTAGATCTCGGCATGGAAGTGCGCGGTATTTCTGACCACGGCTTTATCCACTCGGTCTACTTCAGAGATCCAAATGGTTATGTCGTTGAGCTCACCGTGGTCGACAAAACGTTGGATGGCAAAGAAGAGCAGGCACAGGAATTATTGAACCAATGGCAGGTCAACAAGACACTGCCAAAGCATTAGTACCTTGCGTGAATGGCTTGGAACGTCGGGGTTACGACTTTAGCCAAGCGATCAAGCGCTCTATAGAAAACATCACTGATGCTTGGCGTACGGCAGCACGGTCACCGGTAAACACATGGCTAACAGCGGTCACGACGGTGTCCTCTTCTGTGCGTCTCGCAAACCCAAACCAAACCATGCCCACTGGCTTGTCAACGCTGCCGCCCCCGGGCCCGGCAATACCAGTCGTCGACAACGCCAACGTCGCTTGGGGTGCCATGGCTAATGCACCGGCCGCCATTTGCTTGGCCACCACTTCGCTGACCGCCCCAAAGGCTTTCAGCGATTCTTGCGATACGCCAAGCTGAGCGTGTTTGGATGCATTGGTGTAGGTGATCCAACCCTGATCAAACCAAGCGCTACTACCGGGCACTGAGGTAAATGCCCCCGCCAATAAGCCACCGGTACAAGATTCGGCGGTCACCAGATGGTCGCCTGAGACGGTCAAATGACTCGCTAAAGTCAGGGCTAGGGGGTGCGCCCCTTGTTCAGTTTCTTGCATTATTATGCTGCTCCTTGCCAGGCTGGCCATAAGAAATACCACCACACGGCGATGGGGACGGCCGCGTAAAGCGCGGCAATCCAATCGTCAAGCATCACGCCCAAGCCACCTTTAAAGTGCTCATCAAGCCAGGCAATCGGCGCCGGCTTGGTGGTGTCGAAAATCCGAAACAACACAAAAGCAGTGATCACCACCCCAATATTCGATGGCAATACCCATAGTAACAACCACATGGCGACAATCTCATCCCAAACAATACCCACATGGTCGGCCACGCCAACCGCTTTACCGGCGTGCTCACAAATCCAAATGCCCAGTACCGCCAACACAACCAGCAATACTCCTAAAGTAGGCGCAGCAATCCAATGTTGCAAGGGCCACCAAAGCACCAAAGCCAAGACCGTGCCCCAGGTGCCTGAACCGGGTCGAATTAACCCGACGCCAAAGCCAAACGCCAGCAAACTAACAGGGTTTTTCAAGAGCCATCCCATTGTGGGCCAGGCCACGTGATGGCGTTGACTAACGTGGTTTCTAGCCATGCTGCTCGCCCCGCTTAAAGTGATCAAATCCCTGCGCAGTCAATGATTCAACAAGGCCATTGCCGTGGCGCAATCTTAGCCCTGGCGTTGGCGTCAGGGAACCCACCCGTGACAGGGGCACTGACAAAGCGATTGCCAGCTGTTCGATGGCGGCGCGTGATCGTCTGGGCGCGGTAAAACAGAGTTCGTAGACATCGCCACCATTTAGGACGGCCAAACGCTTGATGTTTTCTGGGAGGGTCTGAATCATGGGGTGAATCGGCAGTTGTTGCCAATGTATTTCGGCGCCACAGTTGCTCGCCTTTAATAGGTGCTGCAGGTCTTGCGTGAGCCCATCTGAAATATCGATCGCCGCGTGGGCATGAGGCAATAACGCTTGGCCCAAAGCGACTCGAGGCTCGGGCCGTTCAAGTCGCGCCCGAGTGGCTGCTAGCAACTCAGGCGAAATATTGACATCGCCTTGCAACGCCCTCAGTGCCACGTCAGCACCACCCAAGTCACCACTAACCCACAAATCGTCATCAATTTGCCCTCGGTTACGCCTGAGCCCGAGCTCGCCGCTGGGCAAAGTGCCCATAACCGTTACGCTGATAACCGTTCCAAACTCACTGGCGATGGTGTCACCGCCAATCAAGGGACATTGCCACTGGTCAGCCAACCGGTAAAAGCCGTCCGCAAACTCAGCGAGCCAATCGGCACGGGGTGTTACCAGACCAATTCCCAACAAACACGCCAAAGGTTTGGCCCCCATTGCTGCCAAATCGGAAAGATTCACCGCCAGCGCCTTGTGTCCGAGTGTGTCGGGCGAGACGTTAGCAAAGAAATGGCGCCCTTCAATGAGCAGGTCTTTACAACTCACCAAGTCCGTGTTTGGCGGCAATCTCAGGCGGGCAGCATCGTCGCCAACCCCTAAGATGCCTGCAGAGACAGGACGAGAAAAAAAACGCGCAATGACCGAGAACTCGCCCAAAGTCATTTGGGCTCGCTAGCGTCTTGACGACCCGCGATTGACTTCAGCGGCTCGAACCGTGGGTGCTAATTTATCAAGCACACCATTAACAAACTTAAAGCCGTCGGTACCACCAAAAGATTTTGCCAACTCAACGGATTCATTGATCGCCACGCGATAAGGCACATCAAGCTGGTAAGTGAGCTCATAGCTGCCAATCAATAAAATTGCGTGCTCAACGGGTGATAACTCGACCACTGGGCGGTCAAGATAAGGCTCGAAGGATTCCCGCAAACCCTCGGCTTTTTGCGTGACCCCCTGCCAAATCAGCGCAAACCAAGCGGCATCGGCTTGTGCAAACTGAGAATCATCACGCACATGGGCCTCAATGGCACCAATTTGGCCCTGATCACTTTGAACCAACCAAGCATAAGTGGCTTGCAGCGCAAACTCGCGTGCCCGTCGTCGCGCACTGCGCGGCTTGGCGTCACGTCGAGCACCTTCCTGGGCAGTGGCACTCACGCCTGTTTCAGCCATCATTGCTGGTCCGCGTCCTCATCATCTTCCCCGTCCTCGTCCTCGGCTTCTGGCTCGAGTGCCGCAATCAGGTTGGCCATTTCAACCGCAACCTGCGCACAATCACGTCCTTTGCCGCTGGCACGCTCGTCTGCCTGCGCTTCGTTTTCCGTGGTTAGGACCCCATTGATCACTGGAATACCCGTTTCAAGACCCACGCGAGAAATCGCCGCCGCACTTTCATTGCTAACGATCTCAAAATGATAAGTCTCACCACGGATCACTGCACCTAGCGCAATCAAAGCATCAAACTCAAGGGTTTCAGCCATTTGGGCCAGTGTGATTCCAAGTTCAAGCGCACCGGGTACTGTCACGATCATGATGTCGCGTTCATCGACGCCGAGCTCTTGAAGTTCCAGCAGACAAGCGTCTAGCTCGGTAAGGCCAACGGTTTCGTTAAAGCGTGCTCGCACGATACCGATGTGCAGGCCTTCACCGTTTAAGTCTGGGGAGATAGTGTAGGGGCTCATTCGATTTCCTGTGAAGGGTTGTTGACTGCGAAGCTTTCATCGTAACCGGTAACCGCCAACCCGAATCCAGGAAGCATGCTTGGCATTTTTCTGGGCCTGGCCATCAGGCGCATCTGTCCGACACCGAGATCACGCAAAATTTGAGCACCAATACCGTACGTTCTTAAATCCATTCGACCCGCTTTGCGAGCAGGACTCGCCTTCATTTCAACAGACCTCGCCTGAACTTGTGCAAAAACGTCAGCGGCCAAAGGATCCACATTTAGCAGCACGATCACGCCCACCGGTGCGGCGGCAATGGCTTTCATCGCGCGATCAACACCCCATGTGTGTCCTGGGCTTTCGGCATCGAGCAAATCCAGCAAGGTCGTCGGTTCGTGGACGCGAACCAAGGTTTCGGACTCACGGTCAATCTGGCCTTTAACCAGAGCCATGTGTGGCCTGCCGTCGACCGTGTCGCGATAAACCGTCAAATCAAACGCCCCCCAGGGGGTGGTAATCGGCCGCTGGGCCACCCGCTCGACCACCGACTCATGCTCACTACGGTATTGAATCAGGTCAGCAATAGTACCAATCTTAAGTTGGTGTTCGCGGCTGTATTCGATCAAATCAGGCAACCGCGCCATGGTGCCATCCGGCTTTAGGATCTCACAAATCACTGCCGCAGGGGTTAACCCGGCCATTTCCGTGAGGTCACAACCCGCTTCAGTATGACCAGCACGAACCAACACCCCACCAGGCACGGCCCTCAACGGAAAAATGTGTCCCGGTTGAACCAAATCTTCTGGCTTGGCATCAGCGGCCACAGCCACACGAATGGTGTGGGCACGATCAGCCACTGAAATGCCCGTTTCAACACCATGGGCCGCTTCAATCGAAACCGTAAAGTTAGTGCCATAAGCCGTGCCGTTACGGTTTGACATGAGGGGCAAATCCAACTGTCGGCATCGGGATTCAGTCAGCGTCAAACAGACCAAGCCGCGACCGTGGGTCACCATAAAGTTAATGGCTTCAGGGGTCACAAACTCGGCTGCCATGACCAGATCGCCCTCGTTTTCGCGATCTTCTTCATCAACCAACACCACCATTCGACCGGCGCGTAGTTCCTGCAAAATCTCGGTCACAGGCGCAATGCTTGCGGCCAGATGAACAGCGCTCTGATCTTGGTGTTGATCTTGGTTCTGATCTTGCGCTTGGGCCTGAACGGACGCTGGCGCGCCCTGTGTGGATGACATACAAAGCCTTTGCTTCTAAAAGCGGTTAATTCGAAGCGATTTATTCGTTTTAACCATTATAGATCTGTGCGCCCTCCAACAGTCGCTTTGCCCGACAGATTCTCGAACGAACCCGCTCACGCCTTCTAACGATGCTTGCCCCCTATCCTAGCCCCGTCACAACGACTGGCGTTGAATTATTTCAAAACAAAGACATGTCATCAAATTTGAGGCACAGTGTGAGTAACATCCGACTACATTATTTAGGTCACGATGATCATGTCAGAACAAGAACTCAAACTACACGTCCCAAAACCAGCCCGCGCAACGGTTAAAGCGGCCATGCACAGGGGCGCCGTCACTCGAGTGCGCCTGCGTGCCCAATACTTCGACACACCTGAACGCGCGCTGGTCAAGGCCGGCATTTCTTTGCGATTAAGACAAGAAGGGCGTATTTGGGTTCAAACACTCAAGATGTCGGGACCCAACCCCTTGTCTCGCCTAGAACTGAATCATCGGCGCCCCGATGCAACGCTAGATCTGTCGGTATACGACGATTCACCCGCCAAAAAGTCGCTGGTTAAAGCCGCCAAATCCCTCTCTGTCAGTTACGAAACTGACATACAACGGTTGTTTCGGCGAATTCGTTCACCCGCAGGCGTGGTTGAGGTGGCGTTTGATGTAGGGCAGATTAAAGCCGGGGGCCTAGTTCTGCCCGTATCCGAAGTGGAATTCGAGTTGGTTTCAGGGCAACTACAGGCTGTGTTTTTGCTGGGCCTGAAGTGGCAAGCCGCTCATCACTTGATATTAGACTTGCGTAGCAAAGCGGAGCGTGGCGATCGACTGGCCGCCTTGGCTCAACAGCTCGCAGGCTTGGGCGATGCACAAGAATCCGCCACGGCTGCCGCGCGAGCCGCTGCGGTCGCTTCTTTTTGGGCGCCACGACCCGTTATGCCCATCAGCCTGAAAGCGAGTATGAATTGTGAACAATCGCTGGCATGCGTGACGTTGGAATGTCTCGAACAAATTGCACGCAACAGCGCCGTTTTGGCAGAAGTCGACACCGCCAGTATCTGTCAGGCAGGCACCCCCGAGCACGTCCATCAACTGAGAGTCGGCATTCGTCGCTTGCGCTCTTGTTGGTCGCTGTACAAAGATCTCGCGCCGCTGCCACCAGACGCATGGCGAGAAGCGGTGAAAGACCATTTCTGCGCCTTGGGAACCACGCGTGACGACGACGTTTTGCGTGAATCGCTCATGCCGGTTCTCAACGCCGCCGGTCAACCACCCGTCGAATTCACACGCCACCACGACAATCACTCAGCCATGCACTTGGCGCGCAGTGTGCCTTACCAAAGATGGTTAATCGAGATGCTCGCTTGGGCTGTAGACGGCCACCCCATTCAGACTCCCTCGGCTTTAACAGACGACACATCGGCTCACCCTGCAAATCTGAAGACCACGCTGAAGAAAAAACTTTTCAAGTGGCATCAACGGGTACTTAGCGATGGTTTGAAATTTGATGCGCTTGAAATAGAAGCCAAGCACGACTTGCGTAAGCGCGCCAAACGACTGCGTTATGGTCTGCAATTCAGCGAATCGTTGTTGCCCGCAGCAAAACTAAAAAGCTATCGCAAGCAGCTCTCTCGCATTCAAGACATCTTGGGCGAGATGAATGACCTGTACGTTGCGCGTGAGAAGTTCGAAGGGATTCGCGACAATCAACCGCCCGCTTGGTTCGCTGTTGGGTGGATTGCGTCTCGCTTGGCTGTTTTGGACAAAGAGGCCAAGACGGCCTTTTCTGAACTTAAGGGCGCCGACCACTTCTGGGATTAACTTTAAGGGATCGACGACTGGACCATGGCTTGCGCGAACTCTTGTGCAACAAATGGCTGCAGGTCTTCGATTTGCTCACCAACGCCAATCCAGTAAACGGGCACTGGCCGACAACCTTGCCCGCCGCTGGCGAGCGCAGCCAACACGCCGCCTTTGGCCGTACCATCGAGCTTGGTCACAATCAACCCTGTCAGTCCAATAGCCTCGTCAAATGCCTTGATCTGGGTCAGCGCGTTTTGTCCGGTATTGCCATCAACCACCAGTAACACTTCATGTGGGGCGCAAGCATCAGCTTTGTTTATCACACGGCGGATTTTCTTCAGTTCTGCCATCAAATTCAGCTGTGTGGGCAATCGACCCGCTGTGTCAATCATCACCACATCCACTGCGCGTGCCCTACCCGCCGTCACGGCATCAAATGCCACGGCGGCTGGATCGCCCCCATCTTGAGCGATGACCGCCACATTGTTGCGTTGTCCCCACTCAATCAATTGCTCTCTGGCTGCGGCGCGAAACGTATCACCAGCGGCCAACAAGACGCTCGCGCCTTGTGTGCGCAAAGCGCGCGACAGCTTGCCAATTGAAGTGGTTTTGCCAGCACCATTGACCCCGGCAATCATCACCACGAGCGGTTTGGCTTCACCCACGTCAAACGGTTTCTCTAAAACACTCAGGTGCTGGCTCACCACACCCACTAGGGCTTGCCGAACGGCCTGCGGTTCGCTCAAGTTTTGCTGACGGACTTGCTTGCGCAGGGCTTGGATCAGTGACTGGCTTGCCGACACGCCCGCATCGGCCATAATAAGCGCTGACTCAAGGTCTTCGTAAAGGCTTTCATCAACGATGCCCCCAGAGAAAAGGCCACCAATGTTGCGGCCCGTTCGCGATAAGCCTTGGGTCAGTCGCCCAACCCAAGAGACCGGCGGTGGTTGACTGGCGCCAAGGGTCTCAGCGACCAGGGGATTGGCGAGTTCGGGCGGGTCTGACGGATCTGATGGCTCAAACGATTCAGGTTCGGCGGACGTAATCGTTGCTGGCTCTTGGGCTACGAAATCGTGGCCAGCCGAATCGGATAGCGGTTTATTTTTGCGGAAGAATCTAAACATGATGAAGAAGTATATTCGGATCGTTGCCGGTCAGTATCGAAGAACACCGATCGAAGTGCCAGATATTGCAGGGTTGCGTCCGACACCAGACCGTGTGCGTGAGACAGTTTTCAATTGGCTGACCCATTTTTGGGCCGGCGAGTTTGGCGACAAACAAGTCCTTGACCTCTTCGCGGGTAGCGGCGCACTTGGGTTTGAAGCCGCTTCCAGGGGTGTTAGCCACGTTCAAATGGTGGAGTCGGACCCCAAGGCCACGGCGGCCTTGCGTCATCTTCGCGACCGGCTCAAAGCCGATGTGGTTCGCATACAAGGCGGCCTCGCACAAAGCGCAATCACACGGATGGAAAATAGCCGCTACGATTTGATTTTTTTAGATCCCCCTTTTGGTAGAGGCTGGTTTCCCAGCATTCTTGAACAGGTTCTACCGTTGCTCAAACCCAACGCCTTGGTGTACGCTGAAAGTGAGGATCTCGTTTCGGCGCCAGATAACTATGTTGCATTGCGTCAAGCGCGCGCCGGTGCCGTACACTATCAATTATTTCAACGCACCACATCGCTAAAATGATCACTGCTATCTACCCCGGTACCTTTGACCCCCTGACTCGTGGCCATGAAGATTTGGTCCGACGAGCGGCCGGTCTTTTTGATGAAGTGGTCGTGGGCGTGGCTTTCAGTCACGCCAAGAAACCTTTTTTCACCGTTCAAGAACGGGTAGAAATCGCGCAAGAAGTCCTCGGTCACTACCCAAATGTTCGGGTAGCTAGTTTTTCGGGCCTGCTGAAGGATTTTGTGCGCGAGCAAAATGGTCGCGTCATTGTGCGAGGATTGCGTGCCGTCTCAGATTTCGAGTATGAGTTTCAAATGGCTGGCATGAACCGCCACTTGCTTCCAGAAGTCGAAACATTGTTCATGACACCTTCGGATCAGTATCAGTTTATATCCGGTACTTTTGTGCGGGAAATCGCACTCTTGGGCGGTGACGTGAGTAAGTTCGTGTTTCCATCTGTCGAGCGTTGGTTGCAAGCGAAGTCAAAAGAGCGACTCGAACAGTCTTGGCCGCAAGGCCAAACACCGACGTAAAAGTCACGGGTTTAAAGGCATACGCTCATGGCACTACGCATTACTGATGAATGCATCAACTGCGACGTATGCGAACCGCAATGTCCGAATGATGCCATTTCAATGGGCGAAGAGATCTATGTGATCGACCCGATGGCCTGCACCGAGTGTGTCGGTCATCATGACGAACCCCAATGCAAGGTCGTCTGCCCAGTTGATTGTATTGAGTTGCACCCCCAATTTAAAGAAAACCAAGAAGCCCTGATGCTCAAATACAAACGCCTCACGGGCACTCAAGCGTTGATCTAAACAAACAGATGGTTTTTAAGACGGTGGCGTCGCCTCTGGGTGTACTTTAACCAGACGACACGCCTGCCCCAACAAATTAGAAAACCAAGCCGCCACCAAGTCACCCTCATCGACAACATCAATGCTTTGATCACCAATCCATGCCAGCAACCGAACGCTGTCGTCGTCTTCGATCACGTCTAAATCGATGTCTAGGCGTAACATGCCGGGCGCTTTTAAGACCAAACAATCGTGCGCTATCTCAATAGACAACTTGCCTAAGTTAAGCGCTGCTGACCGTTGCAATTGCTGACACTGTGCATCAACCAATAACCAACGGTGATGGTAGGCTGCCGCATCAGGGTGGATCGCGGCTGGCGCGTCAACGATCGGATGGCTGGACATATTGAATTCCTTTCAATTTCGATTGATTAAAACAGGTATTGGCACCGTTTTTGGTCGCACCACTGGCGATTCGATACCGAGATTATCAAGTGGGCCTGACAACACAAATGAGAGCTCAGATTGACGGGTTCGAATTTGAATGCCTCGGGTCTGCAAATTGAGGTCCCCATTTAATTTGACACGCAGCGGTAAAGTCATCTGACCAGTGACCAAATCAATCGAACCCGCGCTCGCCGACACATCGCCCCAGGCACCCAAAGCCGTGAGCGAATCCGCACGGGCAACGCCATCAGACAGCTGCCAACGGCTCTGAAACCGCTCAACCACCCATGCCCCTTCAACGCCAAGACCGACTTGTTCAAGTGCCGCGTGAAAGGTCTCTGAAGCCTCAGGCTCAATACTCAGTCCTTGGGCTTGCGCTGTGATTTCACCGACTGGCACAGGATTGGCTTGTAATTGGGTGCTCAATAGCAAGCGATCCAGACTCACTAGGGGCTGCTCAACCACAACATTCTCAACGCGGGCGCGCTGCACCACGTTGAATTGCTCGACGACAAACGTATCAATTTGTAGCTGCCAAGGTACGCCTTTTATTGCACCAAGACGCTGCCAAGGGCGCTTGAATGCCTGCGCACCCAATACGCCTTGCTCACCCATTTGCGATAACAACGGCTGCCAATGCCTGCCCGTACGCCAAACAGTGACATCGCTTAGGCGGATTGCATTAACCCTCACTTGACCGCTGAGCAACCCCTGCCAACCGAGGTCGAGACGAAACTGACCAATACTGAGCCACGCTTGCTTGTCTTTTGGATCTGTTACCACCAAATCGTCAGCCGCGATGGTAAGCGTGGGCCAAATAGACAGGTCCATCGACCCGTTCACCACCACGTTTGGGTGCACCCAATGCTTGAGCGCCTGCTTCAATAGACTGTGTCCAAGCGGTGTGTTTAGCGTTACCAACAATAGGGACAACAACAAAGCCAGCAGGACCAGAACCCAAGCGCACGATCTGAACAACAGTCTCACGACGCAGCGTCCTCCATTATTTAGCCTTCAGTTTTTGGGCACCCACGATGGTGGTATTGCCAGTGTATCTTCGTGACCGATCAAACAATCGGTTGTGTTTAACCGCGTCGCTAACCAGTGGGCCAATCGCACGTTACTGACTTGGCCTGTTTGCTCGACGGCTTGGACCATACCCTGATGCAGCAAATCTAACAATGCGCGGTGCTGCGAACTCAAATGCCATGCACTGTCACCTCGCACCACCGTAAAGTGCTCGGCTTGCAAACATTGCGCCAAAACAGCGGCCGCCTGTGGACCAGCGGCCACTCCAAACCCTTTATCGGTCATTTGGTGGGCATGAAAGGCCGTCAACAAGTCCTCATCGGCCTCATGCGTTGGGTGCCACGCGCAGCGACCATCATAAGTCAGCACTGTGTAAAAAGGCGTTTTAAGCGCACCACAAAATCGCGCCATCCAAACCGGGGAAATCAAATCAAACAATGCTGCAGCGGTAACCATGTCAGGGTTTGAATCAACCAGAACATGCTCGATGTCTTGGTTTAAATCGGCTCTTAGCCAGCGGATTGATACCGTCTGACCAGCCTTGCGCACTTGCCAGCCATCAGCTTGCTCTGACAAAATTTCATCTGCCCACTGGGCGGTCAATTGGCGTGACACATCGAGCAGCGCTTGGTCGTAATCAACGAGCGTCCACTCTTGCTTGCTTCCAAGCAACGGTACCAGCGCACGCATATTTGATCCGCTGCCAGAACCCAAGTCGAGCAAGCGTAGGCCCAACAAATCAACGCCATGGCGCTGGCGCAAACAATCCAGCATGGTAGCCTGCACCGATGCACTGCGACTGACATGATCCACCGGCTCGCGCAGGCCCAACCAATGTGATGAAAAACCACTCATGCGGACCTCGGCTCAAGAACAAATTGTGATTTCAACATGTCAGAAAAATAACCCTCTTGGGTGTGTAACTCATCGAATGACCCGGCTTGCACAATCTTGCCATCAACCACCACTAACACCTTGTCGGCCTGTTTGATGGTGGAAAGTCGGTGCGCAATCACCAGTGTCGTGCGTGATTGTCGAACCCGCTCAAAGGCTTGAACCACAGCGGCTTCGGTCTTTGGATCGAGGGCGCTGGTCG